>DATIGR010000063.1:0-10058 GCA_035454645.1 Burkholderiales bacterium | reverse complement strand
CAAGGTGAAGGCCGGGCAGAACCTGATCCTGCTGAAGGACGTGCGCGTCGATGCGAGCAACGAGCTCGTGCGCACCCAGCTCGACGCCGAGCTCGCCAAGTCCGCGCGCCTCTCGGCAGAGCAGTCGGGCATGGCGGCGGTCATCTTCCCGCCGGAGCTCGAGGCGCGCAGCTTCGATCGGCGCGTCGCCGAGCTGCTGAACGGCGAGAGCGCGCTGTTCGCCGTGCGGCGCGACGCGCTTGCCGCCCAGCTCGGGCTTATCGGCCGCCAGGTGGAGGACACGCAGACCGAGATCCGGGCGCGGCAGACCCAGCTCAAGGCCGACGACGTGGCGCTCAAGCACCACCGCGACGAGATTGTCGCCAACCAGAAGCTCGAGAAGGCGGGCTTCATCGGCAAGACCCGGCTGATGCAGCTGCAGCGCACCGCGGTCGAGTACGAGTCGCGGCGCGCCGAGAACCTGGCGGAGCTCGCGCGCGCGCAGCAGAAAGTCTCGGAGCTCGAGCTGCGCGCCGAGACGCTGCGCAGCCAGTTCAAGCAGGAGGCCTCGAACGAGCTGCGCACGACCACCGCCACGATCTTCGACCTGCGCGAGCGCCTGCGCCCGGCGCAGGACGCCGAGGAGCGCCAGCGCATCGTGGCGCCGATCTCGGGCGAGGTGGTGGACCTCAGGATCACCTCGGTAGGCGCGGTGATCGCGCCGCGCGAGCCGATCCTCGACATCGTTCCCGAGAACCCGGTGCTGCTGGTCGAGGCGCGCGTGCGCCCCGAAGACATCAGCTACGTGCGCGTGGATTCCACCGCCGATGTGCGCCTCACCGCGTTCCGCCAGCGCATCACGCCGACGGTGGAGGGCAAGGTGACCTACATCTCGGCCGACCGGCTGGTGGACAAGGTCTCCAACGCGCCCTACTACGCCGTGCACGTGCGCGTGGCGCCCGAGTCGCTGCGCATGGCCGGCAACCTGCAGCTCCAAGCCGGCATGCCGGCCGAAGTGTTCATCCAGACCGCCTCGCGCAATGCGCTGCAGTACCTCCTCGACCCGGTCCTCGGGTTCCTGCAGCGCTCGATGCGGGAACAGTGACAATTCTCACGGGCGCCGAAACGATTAGTTCCTAGCCGGAACAACACGTTACGCCGGCACCCAGGCTATGGGCCTACACTGAGCCCCACTGGAGGGCGCCCATGGCGGACGTTCTCGATTCGGTCAAGAAGCGCGTTGAGGACCCGGCCGCGCCGCAAGGAAGCGCGTCCGCGAGCGGCAATCCGGTCAGCGCGCTCGTGGAGCTGGGCGCGCGGCTCGACGCGGCCGCCGGCTCCGACCCCAAAGCGCGCAGCCTCGCTCTCGCGGCGATCCAGGATGAGAGCGCCGTCCATGTCGCCGCATTGCTCACGCGCTACCTTGCGAACGCCGCCGGAACACCCGCGGCGCGCGAAGCCGCCTGGAAGTCGCTGGTCGGTTTTCAGCTGCGCCTTACGCAGGCGCTGTGCATGTCGGCGGGCGCCGAGCTCACGGCGGCGGCCGCGGTGCGCGCGCTGTCGGCTTGCCGCATCCTCGCCAAGCTGCACCTCGTGCATTCCGCGGCCGTGCCGGGCCGGGTGTGGCACGTCGCCTATGCCCTGCACGCGGCCGCCGAGAAGGCCGGCTGCACGGCCGCCCCGGTGCGTGCGCAGTCCGACCCTCGCTCGATGACCAGCGTGGACCAGGAGCTCCTGCGCCTGCTCATGCTGCACGTGAGCGCGCCCGACACGCTTCCCCCGGAGGAGATCGAGCTCGCCGACCGCATCGTCGAGCGGCTGGGCGCCGAGTTCACGCTGCGCCAGCCCGGCGTCGCCGACAATCCCTTCTGCTTCGAGCCGGGAGGCGAATCCGGCCCGCGGCGCGCGAAGGACACGCAGCCGGCCGCGAGCGCGCGCTATTTCGGCCCCGGCATGGCGTACGAGTCGCTCGAGCGCATCGGCAGGCAACCGGGAGCCGGGGAGGAGTTCAGGCCTTTCGGCAAGGACATCGCACCGGGCGCGCAGCTGCACACGGTGCAGCACCTGCTCGCCCTGTGGCGCGCAGACCCCCCGCCTGCGCCCGCGGCGCTCGCGCCCGCGACCGGATCCGTCCGGGTCCTGCATGGCTTTGGCGAGGTATGGAGCGACCTTTCCCGCACCCGCCATGGCGGCGAGCTGTCGCTCGCCGCGACCTCGCCCAACGTGCCTCGGCCGGCGGAAACCTGGCAGCTGCGGGGCGCCGGCGCAAGCGAGCTCGCGCTGGAGGTTCCGCAGGAAAGCCGCGCATGGCTCAAGTGCGGCGAGCTGGTCGGACTGTTGCGCGATGGCGCGGAACATTGGATCGGAATCGTTCAGCGCCTGCATGCGCGGCCCGACGGCGGACTGCAGGCGGAGGTCGCCGTGCTGAGCCGCGCGCCCGAGGCGCGGACGCTGCGCCGGGTATTCAGGAAGGGCGAGGACCGGGCTTACACCGAGGCTGCGTCCAAGCAGTTCGGCATGAGCTCGGTGCGCGGCCTGATCCTCGGCGCCGAGCCCGGCAAGCCGGTCGACCTGATGCTCCCGCCGGACCACTGGGCGCAGGGTCGCGTGTTCGAGCTCGAAAAGGACAGCGAGCTGCATTACCTGGGCGACGGGCGGGTCGTGCGCCGCGGCGACGATTACGTGCTCGCTGCCTTCGAGCGGGTGGCAGCGCCCGGCTGATCGCTGCGCAGGCTGACGCCCGGGGGTCTGACCCCGGTTATTCGTAGCGCACGTCGATGATTTCGTAGCGCTTCGGGCCGCCGGGGGTCTGGACGTCGACCGATTCGCCGGCTTCCTTGCCGATCAGCGCGCGCGCGATGGGCGAGCTCACCGAGATGCGGCCTTCCTTGATGTCGGCCTCGTCCTCGCCGACGATCTGCCAGGTGGCCTTTTCGCCCGCCGCGCTTTCCAGGTCGACGGTGGCGCCGAAGACGCAGCGCCCCTCCGCGTGAAGCAGCTTGGGATCGATGACCTGCGCGTTGGCGAGCTTCGACTCGA
Source organism: Burkholderiales bacterium (assembly GCA_035454645.1). GTDB lineage: Bacteria > Pseudomonadota > Gammaproteobacteria > Burkholderiales > SG8-39 > SCGC-AG-212-J23. Next base: position 7,040 of record DATIGR010000063.1, on the reverse strand, counting down.
TGTCGCGGATGCGCGCCTCGATCAGGCCCTGGCGCTCGCGCGCGGCCTCGTACTCGGCGTTCTCCGAGAGGTCGCCGTGGCCGCGCGCCTCGGCGATCGCCTGGCTGGTCGCGGGACGGTCGACGGTCTTCAGCTTCTGCAGCTCGACGCGCAGCAGCTCCGCGCCGCGCTTGGTCATCGGGGTCTTCATGAGATCGCCGGCTCCTGCGCGGGCTGGCGCAGCCGCGCATGCAGCTCCTGCAGCCGGTAGGGCTCGAGGTTCGCCAGGTGCTTCATACCGGCGCACGCCGCCTTCGCGCCCGCGACGGTGGTGTAGTAGGTGATGCGGCGCGCGAGCGCGGTGGTGCGGATGGCCTTGGAGTCCGAGTGCGCGGTGCGCGTCGATTCGGTGGTGTTCACGATGAAGCTCACCTCGCCGTTCTTGATCATGTCGACGATGTGCGGCCGGCCCTCCGCGACCTTGTTCACCTCGGTCACGGCAATGCCGTGCGACTTGATCACCTGAGCGGTGCCGCGGGTGGCGAGCAGCGCGAAGCCGAGCTCGACGAGGTCGCGCGCGACGTGCACTGCGGCGAGCTTGTCGCCGTCGCGCACGCTGATGAAGGCGCGGCCGCCGTCGGGCAGCTTCACGCCCGCCGCGAGCTGGGACTTGACGAACGCTTCGCCGAAAGTCTCGCCCACCCCCATCACCTCCCCGGTCGACTTCATCTCCGGGCCGAGGATGGTGTCGACGCCGGGGAAGCGCGCGAACGGGAACACCGCCTCCTTGACCGAGAAATAGCTCGGCGTGACCTCTTCGACGCCCTGCTCCTTCAGGGTCCGGCCGGCCATGCAGCGCGCCGCCACCATCGCGAGCGGCACGCCGGTCGCCTTGGACACATAAGGAACGGTGCGCGAGGCGCGCGGGTTCACTTCCAGCACGTACACCGTGTCGCGCTGGATCGCGTACTGCACGTTCATCAGGCCGCGCACCTTGAGCGCTTTGGCAAGCTGCGTGGTCTCGCGGCGCAGCTCGCGCTCGATGTGGCTCGCGAGCGAGTGCGGCGGCAGGCAGCACGCCGAGTCGCCCGAGTGCACGCCTGCCTGCTCGACGTGCTCCATGATGCCGCCGATCATCACCTGCTTCCCGTCGGACACGCAGTCGACATCGATCTCGATCGCGTCCGACAGGTAGCGGTCGAGCAGCACGGGGGAGTCGTTCGACACCTTCACCGCTTCCTTCATGTACCGCTCGAGCTCGGATTGCTGGTGGACGATCTCCATCGCGCGCCCGCCGAGCACGTAGCTCGGGCGCACCACCACCGGATAGCCGATCGCTTCGGCGTGCTTGACCGCTTCCTCCGGCGAGCGCGCGGTGCGGTTGGGCGGCTGGCGGAGCTTCAGCTTTTCGAGCAGCTGCTGGAAGCGCTCGCGGTCCTCGGCCACGTCGATCGAATCGGCGCTCGTGCCGATGATCGGCGCGCCGGCGGCGGCGAGGTCGCGCGCGAGCTTGAGCGGCGTCTGCCCGCCGTACTGGACGATCACGCCCCAGGGCTTCTCGACATGGATGATCTCGAGCACGTCCTCCAGTGTCACCGGCTCGAAGTACAGGCGATCCGAAGTGTCGTAGTCGGTCGAGACCGTCTCGGGGTTGCAGTTGACCATGATGGTCTCGATCCCGTCGTCGCGCAGCGCGAATGCGGCATGCACGCAGCAGTAGTCGAACTCGATCCCCTGCCCTATGCGGTTCGGTCCGCCGCCGAGCACCATGACCTTCTTGCGCGCGCTCGGGCTCGCCTCGCACTCTTCCTCGTAGGTCGAGTACAGGTACGCCGTCTTCGCCGCGAACTCGGCGGCGCAGGTGTCGACCCGCTTGTACACCGGCCGGATGCCGAGCTTGTGGCGCTGCGCGCGCACTTCCTTCTCGGTCGTGTTGAAGAGATACGCCAGCCGGCGATCCGAGAAGCCCTTTCTCTTCAACTGGAGAAGATCTTCCTTCGAAAAATCATCGAGCTTCTGGTCATCGAGCTTCATCTCGAGCTCGACGATCTCGCGGATCTGGTCGAGGAACCAGGGATCGATCCGGGTGAGGCGGTGCACTTCCTCGAGGGTGAAGCCGTTCTCGAACGCGTCGCCGACATACCAGATGCGCTCCGGCCCGGGCTCGCCGAGCTCCTTCTCCAGGGTCTCGCGGTCGCGCGTGCGCTGGTTCAGGCCGTCGACGCCGACCTCGAGCCCGCGCAGCGCCTTCTGGAACGACTCCTGGAACGTGCGTCCGATCGCCATCACCTCGCCGACCGACTTCATCTGGGTGGTGAGGCGGTCGTTCGCCTGCGGGAACTTCTCGAACGCGAAGCGCGGCACCTTGGTGACGACGTAGTCGATCGTCGGCTCGAAGGAGGCCGGCGTCGCGCCGCCGGTCACCTCGTTCGCGATCTCGTCGAGCGTGTATCCCACCGCGAGCTTCGCCGCCACCTTGGCGATCGGGAAGCCGGTCGCCTTCGACGCCAGGGCGGAGGAGCGCGACACCCGCGGGTTCATCTCGATGATCAGCATGCGGTCGTCGGCCGGGTTGAGCGCGAACTGCACGTTGGAGCCCCCGGTGTCCACGCCGATCGCGCGCAGCACGGCGATCGAGGCGTCGCGCATGATCTGGTATTCCTTGTCGGTCAGCGTCTGCGCCGGGGCCACGGTGATCGAGTCGCCGGTGTGCACGCCCATCGGATCGAGATTCTCGATCGAGCACACGATGATGCAGTTGTCCTTGCGGTCGCGCACCACCTCCATCTCGAACTCTTTCCAGCCGAGCACCGACTCCTCGATCAGCACCTCCTGCGTCGGCGAGGCCTCGAAGCCGCGCTCGCAGATCGCGAGGAACTCCTCGCGGTTGTAGGCGATTCCTCCGCCTGTCCCCCCTAGCGTGAACGACGGCCGGATGACCACCGGGAAACCGATGCCGGCCTGGACCTGCAGCGCCTCCTCGATCGAGTGCGCGAGCGCCGAGCGCGGCGAGTCCAGGCCGATGCGGCTCATCGCCGCCTTGAACTTCTCGCGGTCCTCGGCCTTGTCGATCGCCTCGCGCGAGGCGCCGATCAGCTCGACGCCGAACTTCTCCAGCACCCCTTCGCGCGCGAGGTCGAGCGCGCAGTTGAGCGCCGTCTGGCCGCCCATCGTCGGCAGCAGCGCGTCGGGCCGCTCCTTCTCGATGATGCGCGCCACGACCTGCCAGGTGATCGGCTCGATGTAGGTGGCGTCCGCCATCTCCGGGTCGGTCATGATCGTGGCCGGGTTGGAGTTGACCAGCACGACCCGGTAGCCCTCGGCGCGCAGCGCCTTGCACGCCTGCGCGCCCGAGTAGTCGAACTCGCACGCCTGGCCGATCACGATCGGCCCGGCGCCGATGATCAGGATGCTCTTGATGTCAGTTCTTTTGGGCACCTTCTTCCATCATCTTGGCGAAGCGGTCGAACAGGTAGCCGATATCGTGCGGGCCAGGACTCGCTTCCGGATGCCCCTGGAAGCAAAACGCCGGCCGGTCGGTGCGGGCGAGCCCTTGGAGCGACCCATCGAAGAGCGACACATGGGTTGCCCTTAAATTACTTCCGATACTTGATGCGTCGACGGCAAAACCATGGTTCTGGCTGGTAATGACGACCCGTCCCGTGTCCAGGTCCTTCACGGGGTGGTTGGCGCCGTGGTGGCCGAACTTCATCTTGAGCGTCCGCGCGCCCGAGGCGAGGCCCATCAGCTGGTGGCCGAGGCAGATGCCGAACACCGGGATGCGCGTGGCGTCCAGGACCTCGCCGATCGCCTCGATGGCGTAGTCGCACGGCTCGGGGTCGCCCGGGCCGTTGGCGAGAAAGATGCCGTCGGGCTTGAGCTTGAATACTTCTTTCGCCGAGAAGACCGCAGGCACGACCGTGATACGCGCGCCACGGTCGGCAATCATGCGCAGGATGTTTCGCTTGATGCCGTAGTCGTACGCGACGACGTGGAGGCGCGGGTTCTGGTTGCGCCGGTAGCCCTTTCCCCGCTCCCACGACCCTTCGGTCCATTCGTAGAGCTTGTCCGTCGTGACCACCTTCGCCAGGTCCATGCCGGCCAGGCCGGGGAACTTTCTGGCTTCCTCCAGGGCCTTCTTTTCATCCACTTCGCCGGCCATCAGGCAGCCGTTCTGGGCGCCTTTTTCGCGCAGGAGGGTGGTCAGCTTGCGGGTGTCGATTTCCGCGATACCCACGACCCGGTTCGAGACCAGATATTCCCTCAGGCTTGTTTTTGCACGCCAACTGGAATGCAGGCGGGGCAGGTCGCGCACCACGAGGCCTTCGGCGTAGGTGCGAAGCGATTCCTGGTCCTCCTCGTTCGTGCCGGTGTTGCCGATATGCGGATAGGTGAGCGTGACGATCTGCCGGCAGTAGGAGGGGTCGGTCAGGATCTCCTGGTAGCCGGTCATCGCGGTGTTGAACACCACCTCGCCCACCGCGGCGCCGCTCGCGCCGATCGAGCGGCCGCGAAACGCCGTCCCGTCGGCGAGGACCAGCACGGCAGGTTCGAAGTTAGCCATTTGTGAAGCGCATGCGAAAAGCGGGAGAGGCTCCGTGCCGCTCCCGCTTCATTGAAGAGGGGATTATAGGCCCAAAACGTCGGCCATGGCGTAAAGCGCCGGCGAGCGGCCCTTCAGCCATTTCGCGGCGCGCAGCGCGCCGTTGGCGTACGTGAGGCGGCTCTGCGAGCGCACCGTCACCTCGACGCGCTCGCCGGTGCCCGCGAAGATCACGGTGTGCTCGCCGACGATGTCGCCGCCGCGGATCGAGTGGAAGCCGATCTGCTTCGCCTGCCGCTCGCCGATCGTGCCTTTTCTTCCAAAGACGAAGTCCTTCTTCTGCAAAGCCCCGGCGACGATCTCGCCGAGCTGCAGCGCGGTGCCCGAGGGCGCGTCGACCTTGTGGCGGTGATGCGCCTCGACGATCTCGACGTCGTAGTCCTCGCCCAGGATGCGCGCGGCGGTCTCGGCGAGCTTGTAAGCCGTGTTGACCCCGACCGCGAAGTTCGCCGCCTGGACGATCGGGATGCGCTGCGCGGCCTGGGCGATGCGGTCCTTGTCCTCTTCGGTGAAGCCGGTGGTGCCGATCACCATGGCCTTCGCGTGCCCGAGGAGCGCCAGCGTGCCTTCCGGGCGAGTGAAGTCGAGCACCACGTCCGCCTGGGCGACCGCCGCAAGCTCCGATCCGATCCTGACCTTGCCGGCGGGCTGGCCGATCGCCGGGCTTCCGGCGGCATCGACCGCGGCGACGAGCTCAAGCTCGGCATCGCTCGACGCCGCCTCGATGACGGCGCGTCCCATGCGGCCGCCCGCGCCGGCGATCGCAATTTTCACTGGGTTGCGCCGGCGGCGACCACGTCGCCGTCGAGGCGCGTGAGCCTGCCGTCCTCGAAGAACACGGTGAGCTTGCGCTGCTCAGGCTTGGCGCCGGCCTTCTCGTACCAGTAGACGTAGTCCCAGCGGTCGGCGTGGAAAATGTCGGTGAGCAGCGGCGTGCCGAGCGCGAGGCGCACCTGCTCCTTGCTCATGCCGGGCTTGAGCTGCGCCACCATGTCGGAGGAGATGTAATTGCCCTGCTGGATGTCGATGCGGTACGGCGTGATGCCCGGGATGCGCGGCACCGAGGAGCAAGCGCCGAGCATGGCGAGAGAAAGCGCCGCGGGGAAAAGCGCGAAAAGCCGGCCAGGCATCCGCCTATAATGATAGCCGATGGGCACGGTGCAAAGCCTGAAGGACAGCGGCCTCAAGGCGACGCTGCCGCGGCGCAAGATCCTCGAGCTGTTCGAGTCGAGCAAGGTGCGCCATCTGTCGGCCGAGGACGTCTACAAGGCGCTTCTTTCCGAGGGGCTCGACGTCGGGCTCGCCACGGTCTACCGGGTGCTGACGCAGTTCGAGCAGGCCGGCCTGCTCGCGCGCCAGCATTTCGAGACCGGCAAGGCGGTGTTCGAGCTCAACCAGGGCGGGCACCACGACCACTTGCTGTGCCTGCAGTGCGGCCGGGTCGAGGAGTTCTACGACGCCGAAATCGAGAAGCGCCAGACCGAGATCGCGCGCGCGCGCGGCTTCGCGCTGCACGGCCACTCGCTCGCGCTCTACGCCGACTGCACGAAGAAGGACTGCCCGTACCACCCTGCGTAAAAGGGGTCAGGACCCTTTTTTTCGCTGGCTGCGCGTAGCTCGCCGAAAAAAGGGTCCTGACCCCTTTTACGCGGCGTCGAGGAGTTCAGCCGCGTGCTTGCGCGCCGTGCTCTCGGCACCGCCCAGCATCCGCGCGAGCTCGGCGATCCTCGCGCTGCGGTCCAGCCGCTGGACCTTCACCTTCACGCCCGAGCGGCCCACCGACCACTGGTCGTTGCCGCTCGCCGCCACCTGCGGCAAGTGGGTGACGCACAGCACCTGGCGCTGCCTGCCGAGCTGCCGCAGGGATCTTCCGATCGTCTCGGCCACCGCGCCGCCGATCCCGGAGTCGATCTCGTCGAAGACCAGCGTGGCGACCGGGGAAGCTTTGGCCGCGACGAGCTGGATCGCGAGGCTCACGCGCGACAGCTCGCCGCCCGAGGCCACCTTGGCGAGCGGCCGCAGCGGCAGGCTCGGGTGCGAGGAGACTTCGAATTCGACATCCTCGGCGCCGGACGCACCGGGGTCCTGCAGAGCATTCAACTTTACGGAGAAGCGGCCGCCCGCCATCGCCAGCTGCTGCATCGCCGCCGTGACCGCCTTGCTCAGCGTCTCGGCGCCGGCGCGGCGTGCCTTGGTGAGCTTCCTGGCGAGCGATTCATAGGAATCACGCGCAGCCGCAACTTCGCGCCGCAGCGCTTCCGGGTCGACCGCGAGCTCGAGCTCGCCGAGGCGCTGCTCGAGGTCGAGCAGCAACTCATGCAGGGCTTCGGGCCGCAGCCGATGCTTGCGCGCCGCCGCGTGCAGAGCCTCGATGCGCGCCTCGACTTCGCGCAGCGCCTCCGGATCGAGGTCCACGTGCGACGCGTAGTGGCGCAGCGCGCGCACTGCTTCGCCTGCC
>DATIGR010000062.1:0-2209 GCA_035454645.1 Burkholderiales bacterium | reverse complement strand
GGTCGAGCAGCAGGAAGGGCGAAAGCTCGGGTTGGCGCTGGTAGTCGAGCACCGTGTGGACCGGGAAGCCGTCTCCGACCCAGTGCCCTTCGGGCTTGCGGTAGATGCGGAGAATGTTTTTCATGCCCTCGACTATGAGGGTGGTAAAGTTTGGGATAAAGTGCCTATATCGTGAAACATAATCCCTTTAAATGGGACAATGGATAAGCTAGGGGCAATCCAGGTATTCGCCCAAGTCGTTGAATCGGGGAGCTTTGCCAAGGCGGCTGACCGGCTGGGCCTGTCTACTTCAGCCACTTCCCGGCATGTGGCCGACCTGGAGGCGCACCTGCAGACCCGGCTTCTCAACCGCACGACCCGGCGCGTGAGCCTCACCGAGAGCGGGCGCGCGTTCTACGAGCGCGCGGTGCAGCTCCTCGCCGACCTCGAGGAGGCCGAGCAGGAAGCCGCGCGCGCGGCGGTGGTGCCCCGCGGGACGATCCGGCTGACGACGTCGGTCAATTTCGGCGTGCGCCATCTCGGCCCCGCGATCGCCGAGTTCCTCGCCCGGCACGCGGAGGTGCGCTTCGACGTCTCACTGTCCGATCGCGTCGTCGACCTGGTCGAAGAGGGCTTCGACCTCGCGGTGCGCATCGGACCGCTCGGCTCGGAGAACGTGGTGGCGCGCAAGCTCGGCGAGACGCGACTCGTGCCGTGCGCCTCGCCGCAGTACCTTGCGGCGCATCCGGCGCCGAAGACGCCCGAGGACCTGGCCGCGCACAATTGCTTCACCTACGAGTACGTCACGCCGCGCAACGTGTGGCGTTTTCGCGATGCCTCCGGCGCCGAGCGCGCGGTGCGGATCGCGGGCACGCTGCATTCGAACAACGGCGACCTGCTCGCCGAGGCCGCGGCGCGCGGCGCCGGCATCGTGTTCGAGCCCGCTTTCATCGTCGGCCCGGACGTGCGCGCGGGGCGCCTGGTTCCGCTGCTGCAGGAGTTCACTGCGCCGCCGATGCCGATCTACGCCGTGTATCCGAGCCGCAAGCACCTCTCGGCCAAGGTGCGCACCTTCGTCGAGTTCCTCGTCGTGCGCTTCGCGGACTCGCAGGACTGGAGCTCGGCGTGAGGCCGCTCGGGTTTGTCCTTCTCCTGATTCTTCTGAGAGCGGCCCAGGCGGCCGACTGGGTGATCGCCGCGCCCACGCCGCGCGCCGACGCGGGCGAGCGCTTCGAGATCCTGGTCATCGCGCCGCCGGGCGAGGCTCCGCCCGACGGGCTGCGCGTTCGCATCCTGGCCGACGACGCGGAGGTCGATGTGGAGCTGAAGGCGGTGGCGCCCGCCGATGGCGAGCGGCGCACCTACGCGGCGACCCTGCCGGCGTCCGTCGCCGGCCCGGTGACGCTCCGGCTCGCCGAGCGGCCCTCCAACGCGCTCGTGCTCGTCGCCGTGCGGCGCGACGCGCTGCAGACGCTCACCCGGCCGAGCGCCGGCGGCACCGAGGCGCCGCTCTCGGAGAACGAGCCGATGTACTTCATCGCCGGCTCGCGCGGGCCCACCACCGCGCGCTTCCAGATCTCCTTCAAGTACCGCCTGTTCGACGCCACCTCGGGCTTCGGCCAGGGCCAGCCGTGGCTGACGGGACTGTACTTCGGCTACAGCCAGAACTCGCTGTGGGACCTGTCGAGCGAGTCGGAGCCGTTCCGCGACACGAGCTACCGTCCCTCGATCTTCTGGAAATGGGAGCGCGCGGTCGAGAGGGCGATCTTCGACGGCGCGCGGCTCGGCCTGGAGCACGAGTCGAACGGCGACGAGGGCGAGCGCTCGCGCTCGATCAACGTCGCGTTCGTGCGCCCGGAATGGCGCTGGCGCCTGGGCGACGGCGCGAGCTTCCAGTTCACGCCCAAGCTCTACGCCTACCTCGACAAGGAGGAGAACCCCGACATCGACGAATACCGCGGCTACGCCGACTGGCGGGTGCGCTACGACTCGGGAAACCTCTGGATCGCCACCGCGGTGGCGCGCGTCGGCACCTCGGGCAAGGGCAGCGTGCAGCTCGACCTCGCGCGGCGCACGCGCGACATCAGGTTCGGCGGCGTGAGCGGCTACCTGTACGCGCAGTACTTCAACGGCTACGGCGAGGACATCCTCGGCTACAACGAGCGGCGCCGGGCGCAGTTCAGGGTCGGGTTCGCGATCGTGCCCTAGGAAAAAGGGGTCAGGACCCTTT
>DATIGR010000061.1:0-6173 GCA_035454645.1 Burkholderiales bacterium | reverse complement strand
ACGCCGGACAATACCCCTCATCCAACATACAAGGGGTCAGGACCCTTTTTGCAGGGAGCTACGCGCAGCTGCGCGAAATAGGGTCCTGACCCCTTTTCCAATAAAAGGGTCCTGACCCCTTTCTGATAGCTTCGCGGGGTGGAATTCTGGAACCTCGCGATCCTGGTCGGCGCCGCGCTGCTGCTCGTCAGCATCGTGGCGAGCGACATCTCCTCGCGCCTCGGAGCGCCGCTGCTGCTCGTGTTCCTGGTCCTCGGCATGCTCGCGGGCGAGGACGGCCCCGGGGGGATCCGCTTCGACGATTTCGAGGCCGCCTACGTGGTCGGCACGCTCGCCCTCGCAGTCATCATCTTCGACGGCGGCTTGCGGACCAGCCGCGACACGTTTCGCGTCGCGCTCTGGCCGGCGGTCAGCCTGGCGACCCTCGGCGTGCTGGTCACCGCCGCGCTGCTCGGCCTGCTCGCCGCCTGGGTGCTGGAGCTGTCCTGGCTCGAAGGCATGCTGCTCGGCGCCATCGTCGGGTCGACCGATGCGGCGGCGGTGTTCGCTCTCCTGCGCACGCAGGGCGCGGCGCTGAAGAAGCGCGTCGCCTCGACGCTCGAAATCGAGTCCGGCAGCAACGACCCGATGGCGGTGTTTCTCACCGTGGCGCTGCTCGAGCTGCTGGCCGCCGGGAAGAGCGGGCTCGAGGCGTCGATGGCGCTCGCTTTCCTCAGGCAATTCGCCATCGGCGCAGCGCTCGGCGTCGCCGGGGGAAGGCTGCTTGTCTGGCTGATCAACCGCCTGCGGCTGATCACCGGGCTCTATCCGCTGCTCGCCGCCGCCGGCGGGATCCTGATTTTCGCCCTCGCCGCGCAGCTGGGCGGCAGCGGCTTCCTCGCGATCTACCTCGCGGGGCTGGTGCTCGGAAACTCGCGCTTGCAGGCGGGGCAGACCATCCTGCGGGTGCACGACGGGCTCGCCTGGCTCAGCCAGATCGTCATGTTCCTGATCCTCGGCCTGCTCGTGACGCCCTCGCAGCTTGCGCAGATCGCCGCTCCGGCGCTGGTCCTTGCCGCGGCGCTCATGGTGCTCGCCCGGCCGGCCGCGGTCGTGCTGAGCCTCCTGCCGTTCCGCTTCCCCTGGCGCGAGCAGCTGTATATCGGCTGGGTCGGCCTGCGCGGCGCGGTGCCGATCGTGCTCGCCCTGTTCCCCGCGATGTACGAGCTGGACAACGCGAGGCTGTACTTCAACGTGGCGTTCTTCGTGGTGCTGGTTTCCCTGCTGCTGCAGGGGTGGACCATCGCGCCGGCGGCGCGCTGGCTGCGGCTCGAGGCGCCGCCGCAGATCGAGCCGGTTCAGCGCGTCACGGTCGACATGCCCGGCCACTTCGAGCACGAGATCCTGGGCTTCGAAGTGAAGCCCGGCAGCATGGTCGCCGGCCGCAGCCTCGGCGAGCTGGCGTTGCCCGAGGGCATGAAGGTCATGGCGGCGATCCGCGACGGCGTGCCGCGGGACCTCGCTCCCGGCTTCGAACTGCGGCCGGGCGACTTCGTCTACTTCCTCGCCCGGCCGCAGGGCATGGCCCACCTGAGCAAGCTGTTCGACCCGCACCGCGTGCCCGACCGCCTCGAGGAGCACCGCTACTTCGGCGACTTCGTCCTGAACGGCGACGCCATGCTGGGCGACCTCGCCGCCGCCTACGGCCTGGAAGCACCCGAAGAAGCGGCGGCCAAGAGCCTCGCCGACTATCTCGACCAAGCCTTCCACGGCCGCGCCGTCGTCGGCGATCGCGTGCGCATCGGCGCGGCGGAGCTCGTGGTGCGCGAGATCGAGAACGGCAGGATCAGCCGCGTCGGGCTGCGGCTGCGCTGAAAAGGGCTACAGCCAGCCCGCCTTCCTGAAGCGCGTGAAAAGAAAGACGTCGATCCCGACGATCGCGCCCAGGACCAGCGGGTAGCCGAAGGTCCACTCGAGCTCGGGCATGTGCCTGAAGTTCATGCCGTAGATCCCCGCGATCATCGTCGGCACGGCGACGAGCGCGGCGTAGGCGGCGAGCATGCGGGTGACCTCGCCCTGGCGCGTCGCCACCATGGCGAGCGCGACCTGGATGCCGGTGCCCACGGTGTCGCGCGCGGCCTCGATCGACTGGTTGATCCGCACCAGGTGGTCGTAGACGTCGCGGAAGTACTCGCCGAGGCCGGCGCAGGCCGGCGGCACGCGGCCGCCGAACAGCCGGCCGGCGTTCTCGAGCAGCGGGCCGGCGGCGTGCTTGACCGTGGTGAGCTGCTGCTTGACGTAGTAGAGCGACTCGATGTTCTCGCGCGGCGGGGCGCCGCGCTCGAAAAGCCGCCCCTCGACCGCCTCGAGCTCCATCTCGATCGCCTCGAGCACCGGGAAGTAGCGATCCACCACGGCGTCCATCAGGGCGTAGAGCACGAAGCCCGGCCCGCGGCGCAGGAGCTCGGGGTGGCGCTCGGCGTTCGCGCGCACTTCCCGGAAGCCGCGCTCGGCGCGCCTGCGCACCGAGAGCGCGTAATTGCGCCCGACGAACACGGCCATCTCGCCCAGCCTGATCTCGTCGGTGGGAGTGAGCTCGACCGTGTTCATCACCACGAACAGCGTTTCGCCGTACTCCTCGACCTTCGGCCGCGCGACCGCCTCGTGGCGATGGCCGGCGTCTTCCACCGCGAGCTCGTGCAGCTGGAACTCGCGCTGCATCGCGGCGAGCTCGGCATCGCCCGGGTCGGCGAGCGCCACCCAGACGAAGCAGTCCGGGCGCGCCACGTAGGCGTGGATCTCGCCGAGCTCGATGTCCGCGAGCTTGCGGCCCTCCTGATACGCGGCGCAGTTGATGAGCATGCGGGCTGGAAATTCAAATAATATCCGCCCGATGGCTGCGCTCGTGGACCTGCGCTCCGACACCGTGACCCGCCCCTCGCCCGGGATGCGCAAGGCGATGTACGAGGCCGAGGTCGGCGACGACGTGTTCGGCGACGACCCGACGGTCAACCGCCTGCAGGCGCGCGCCGCCGAGATCTTCGGCTTCGAGGACGCGCTGCTCTTCCCGAGCGGCACGCAGTCGAACCTCGCGGCGCTGATGAGCCACTGCCAGCGCGGCGACGAGGTGATCCTCGGCATGGAGGCGCACAGCTACCGCTACGAGGCGGGCGGGGTCTCGGTGCTCGGCTCGATCCACCCGCAGGCGGTTGCGAACCGCGCCGATGGAACCCTGGATTTGAATGAAGTCGAATCCCTGGTCAAGCCCGACGACCCGCATTTCCCGCGCACCCGGCTGCTCGCCCTGGAGAACACGATCACGGGAAGGGTTTTGACCCGAGATTATCTTTCCCGGGCCGTGGAACTGGCCAAGCGCAGAAATCTCTCCACCCACCTTGACGGCGCGCGCATCTTCAACGCCGCCACCGCCCTCGGCATGAAGGTGAAGGACCTGTGCGCCGGCTTCGACTCGGTGTCGTCATGCCTCTCGAAGGGGCTCGGCGCTCCCGCGGGCACCGTGCTGCTTGGACGAAAAGACTTTGTTCAAAAGGCGAGGCGCGCCCGGAAAATCCTCGGCGGAGGGATGCGGCAGGCGGGAGTCATCGCCGCGGCCGGGCTGTATGCGCTCGAGAACAATGTCGAAAGACTGAAGACCGACCATGAGAACGCCGAGAGGCTGGCGCGCGGCCTGCGCGAGATCGGGCTCGAGGTGCAGCTCAACACCAGTATGGTGCTGGTGAAGGTCTCGCCGCAACAGGCTCAGGAGCTGGGCGAGTTCCTGAAAGCGAGGCAAATCCTGGTCCTTCCCCGATCGCCGATGCGGCTGGTGACGCATCTCGACGTGGACGCGGCCGGCATCGAGCGCGCGCTCGCCGCCTTCAGGGACTTCTTCGCACCGCAGCGAGCCCGAGCAGCGCAAGCGCGGTGAACGCGGCGCCGGCGTAGAAAGTCCACGCCGCCCCGTAGGCGTCCCACAGGACGCCGGCGATTACGCTCGCGAGCAGCATCGCGACCCCGGATACCAGGTGGAACACCCCGAACGCGGTGCCGCGCAGGCCGGCCGGCGCGGCGTCGGCGACGAGCGTCGAGAGCAGGCCCTGCGTGAGGCCCATGTGCAGGCCCCAGAGCACGACCCCGGCGAAGAACAGCGCCCAGGAAGCCGAGGAGGCGATCACGAGGTCCGAGGCGATGAGCGCGGCGAGCCCCCAGACGAGCAGCGCCTTGCGGTGGCCGCGATCGGCCGCGACCCCGGCGGGGTACGCGGTCGCGGTGTAGGCGACGTTCATCACCGCGAGAACGGCCGGCACCAGGGCGAGCGCAATGCCGAGGCTTTGCGCGCGCAGGACGAGGAACGCCTCCGAGAAGCGCGCGAGCGTGAGCGCCGCGCCTACGGCGACGACGAGCCAGGTGCGGATTCCAATCCGATGAAAAGACTTGAACACGGGATGCTGGAGCGGCGCCACCGCGCGCGGCGGTTCCTTGACGAAGACGAAAAGAACGATCACCGCGAGCACCGCAGGCACGACCGCCCACCACAGCACGCTGCGCACGTCGTTCGCGAGCGCGATCATCAATCCGACCGCGGCGAGCGGGCCGAGCACCGCGCCCACCGTATCGAGCGCCTGGCGCAGCCCGTAGGCCGCGCCGCGCGCCCCTTCGGGAGTGACGTCGGCGATCAGCGCGTCGCGCGGCGCGCCGCGGATCCCCTTGCCGACGCGGTCCATGAAGCGCGCGCCGAGCACCAGCGGCACCGACGCGGCGAGCGGGAACAGCGGCTTGGAGAGGGCGGCGAGGCCGTAGCCGAGCACCACGATCGGCTTCCTGCGCCCGAGGCGGTCGGAGATCGCCCCGGAGAAGAGCTTGACGATCGACGCGGTCGCCTCGGCGATGCCTTCCACCACGCCGACCGCCAGCATGCTCGCGCCGAGCACCGTGACCATCAGCACCGGCAGCAGGCTGTGGACGAGCTCCGAGGACAGGTCCATGAGCAGCGAAACCGCGCCGAGCGCCCAGACGGTTCCCGGGACCCTCATGCCGAGTCGGGCTGCCCGGCTTCCTTCGGCGGCGGGCCGCCGCCGAACTGCGCCCAGGCGACGCCGGCCATCGTGATCGCGGCGCCGGCGAGCTTGAGCCAGGTGAAGGTCTCGCCGAGCGTGAGCCAGGCCATGACGCCCGCGACCGGCGGCATCAGGTACATGAAGGGCGCGCTGCGCGCGACGCCGCGCACGCTGTTTACCCAGGTCCACGACAACCAGCCGAGGAAGGAGCAGACGACGAGCGCCCAGAACAGCGCCGCCCAGATTGCCGGGCCGAACGCCGCGAGCTCGACCTCGGCCATGGAGCGATACGTGAACGCGAGCATGAGCGGCATCGAGAAGAGCAGGGTATACGAGAGCACGATGAGCGGCCCGTAACGGTCGGCGAGCGGCCGCTGCAGCACGGTGTAGGCCGAGAACGCCGCGCCCGCGACGAGCAGGGTGAGGTCGCCCAGCCCGGCGCGCGAGAAGCCGGTGGCGAACTTGTCGGCGAGAAACAGCACGATCCCGGCGAAGGCGATGAGCGTGCCCGCCACCTGCGGGCCGCGCAGGCGCTCGGCGCCGAGCGCGGCGAGGATCGCGAGCGTGAACAGCGGCTGGCAGGTGAGCACCAGCGACGAGGAGAACGCGGTGGACAGGCTCATGCCGTAGATCACCGCGCTGATGTGCAGCACGTGGCCGACGAGCGCGCACAGGAAGAAGCGCGGCAGGTCGGCGCGCTTCGGCCAGGTGTGCGCGATGCGGTGGCGGAACACGATCACGAGCAACGCGAGCCCGAGCAGGGGCAGCACGAGGAAGCGCAGGAACATCAGCGCGCCCACGCCGATCTGGTCAAGCAGGTACTTCACGAACGCGAAGTTCATGCCCCAGGCGAGCATCGTTCCCACGGCCGCGACGAGCGACCAGTCTAGAATGCGGCGGTTCATGAAAACCCGGTCTCCGCTGGCGGCGCGCGCCGCAGTGCGCGCGCTGACCGCGTCCAAAATCCGTGAACTCTACAACGCCGGCATCGGCAACCCCAACGTGCTGGCGTTCTGGGTGGGCGAGCCCGACGAGCCGACGCCGGACTTCATCCGCAAGGCGGGCACCGAGTCGATCGCCGCGGGCGAGGTGTTCTACACCCACAACCTCGGGATTGCGGACCTGAGAGAGGCCCTC
>DATIGR010000060.1:0-11237 GCA_035454645.1 Burkholderiales bacterium | reverse complement strand
GAGCGTCTGGCCCGGGCGCGTGAGCGCCTCCCAGTCGAGCTGCGCCGAGCCGTTTTTCAGGTGGCCGGTCACGAAGACGCACGACTGCGCGTAGTCGCGGTGGGTGAGCGGGATTCCCGCATATGAGGCCGCGCCGGTAGCTGCGGTGATGCCCGGGACGACCTCGAACGCGATGCCCTGCTCGAGGAGCGCTTCGATCTCCTCGCCGCCGCGGCCGAAGATGAACGGGTCGCCGCCCTTCAAGCGCACCACGCGCTTGCCTTCGCGCGCGAGGCGCACCATCAGGGCGTTGATCTCGCCCTGCGGCAGGGCGTGGTTGTCCTGCTCCTTGCCGACGTAAATGCGCTCGGCGTCGCGCCGCGCGAGATCCACCAGCGGCTTCGACACCAGGTGATCGTAGAGCACGACGCTCGCCGACTGCATGACGCGCAGCGCGCGCAGCGTGAGCAGCTCCGGGTCGCCGGGACCCGCGCCCACCAGGCTGACAAAGCCTTTCTTCGGGGAGGAACCCTCCGCCAGCTTCGTCTCCAGTGCGCGAACGGCAGCGTTCTCGTTCCCGCAGAGAACCAGGTCGGCGATCGGACCGTCGACGATCTCCTCCCAGAAACGCCGGCGCGCCTCGGGATCCGGATAACTCGCCTTCGACGCGCCGCGAAAGCGCCCGATCAGCCCGGCCAGCCGGCCGAAGGCGGACGGCACCGTGGCCTCGATCAGGGTGCGCAGCTTGCGCGCCAGGACCGGCGAAGTTCCGGCAGTGGAGATCGCGATCTGCAGCGGCGGCCGGTCCACCACCGAGGGCATGATGAACGTCGACAGCGCCGCGTTGTCGGCGACGTTGACCGGGATGCGCAGCGCGCGCGCCGCGGCCGACACCGCCTCGTTCACCGCCGGGTCGTCGGTGGCGGCGATCGCAATTTCGGCGCCGACGAGGTCGCCGGGCTGGAAGCGCTTCTGCTCCAGCCGGACCCTGCCCAGCACCGCGAGCTCCGAAAGCCGCGCGCAGAACTCCGGCGCGACCGCGGTGACGCGGATGCTGGAGCGCAGCAATGCCTCGGCCTTCAGCGCCGCGACCTGCCCCCCGCCGACGATGACGCCGGGCTTGCCGCGCAGGTCGAGGAACGCGGCGAAGTACGCGCGATCCGCAACCGGAGCGAGGCTCATGCGGCAACTCTATGGAGGGCGAGGCGGCCGTCCTTGATCTAGGTTAAATCCCTCGCCCGGCCGCGCGGCATCCTTCGGGCATGCATCGCCTTGCGGGCTGCATCGCTTTCCTCGCGTGCCTCCCGGCCTTCGCCGCCGAGCCCGCGCCCGAGCGCCGCGCCCAGCTCGTCGAGCTCGTGCGCCAGGACTGCGGCTCGTGCCATGGGCTCACGCTCAAGGGCGGGCTCGGCCCTTCGCTCGAGCCCGCCGCGATGGCGGAAAAGGACGCCGCTCAGCTCGAGTTCGTCATCCTCCACGGCCGCCGCGGCACGCCGATGCCGCCCTGGCGCAGCTTCCTCACCGAGGAGGAGGCGCGCTGGATCGTGGAAGCGCTCAAGCGGGGGCTGCCCAAATGAAGAAGCTCGTTGTTCTCGCATTCGTCGTTGCGGGCTGCACCACTCCCGACCTCCGCGGAACCGGAGACCTCGGCGTCGTGATCGAGCGCGCAGCGGGGCGCGTCATGCTGGTCGAGACCACGCGGCGCACCGCGATCGGCCGCGTCGCCGGGCTCGGCGACCTGTCGCACGCCTCGATCGTGTTCTCGCGCGATGCGCGCTACGCGTACGTGTTCGGGCGCGACGGCGGCCTGACCAAGGTCGACATCCTCGCCGCGCGCATCGAGCGGCGCGTGATCCAGTCGGGCAACGCGATCGGCGGCGCGATCTCGCAGGACGGCCGCCTGGTGGCGGCGGCGAACTACACGCCGGGCGGCATCCGCGTCTTCGACTCCGCCACGCTCGAGCTGCTCTCGGAAGTGCCCACCGGCTCCAAGGTCGTCGGCATCGCCGACGCGCCCGGCAACCGGTTCGTATTCAGTCTGTTCGAGGCCGGCGAGATCTGGATCGTGGACGCATCCAGGCCTCACCAGCCGGAAGTCACCAAAATCAGGTCAATTGGAAAGCAGCCGTACGACGGCTTCGTGACTCCCGACGGCCGCCACTACATCGCCGGCCTGTACGGCGAGGACGGGCTCGCGCTCGTCGACCTGTGGCACCCGGAGCGCGGCGCGCGCCGCGTGCTCGCGGGCTACGGCCGCGGCGAGGAGCCGCTGCCGGTGTTCAAGATGCCGCACCTGCGCGGCTGGGCGGCCGCGGGCCGCTACATCTTCCTCCCCGCCGTCGGGCGCCACGAAGTGCTGGTGCTCGACCGCGTCGACTGGACCGAGGCGGCGCGCATCCCGGTGCGCGGCCAGCCGGTGTTCGCGGTGGCGCAGCCGGGCGGGCGGCGGGTGTGGGTGAACTTCGCCCTGCCGCACAACGACGCGGTGCAGGTGATCGACGTCGACGCGATGAAGGTGGTGAAGGACCTGCGCCCCGGGCGCGCGGTGCTGCACCTCGAGTTCACGCCGCGCGGCGAGCAGGCCTGGGTCTCCTCGCGCGACGACAACGCGGTCGCGGTCTACGACACCGCGAGCTACGCCGAGCTCGCGCGCCTGCCGGCCGAGAACCCGAGCGGAATCTTCCTCACTTCGCGCGCCGCGATGACGGGCTTCTGATGCTGGAGCTGGCCAATTCCTGGCAGCGCGGCTTTCCGCTCACGCTCCGGCCCTTCGCCGAGATCGGGAAGCGGTGCGGACTTCCCGAGGCCGAGATTCTCGAGAAATTTCGTGATCTGGAAACCCGCGGCATCATCGACCGCATCGGCCCGGTGTTCCGCCCGAACACGGTCGGCGCGAGCCTGCTCGCGGCCATCGCCGCGCCGGACGAGCGGCTCGCCGAAGTGGCCGCGTTCGTGAGCGCGCAGCCCGGCGTCAACCACAACTACGAGCGCGAGCACCGCATCAACCTGTGGTTCGTCGTCACCGGCGCGGCCGCGGCGGAGGTGGAGCGCACGCTTCGCGACATCGAGAGCGTCACCGGGCTCCACGTGCTGCGGCTGCCGATGCTCGAGGAATTCCACATCGACCTCGGCTTCGACCTCGACACCCACGCCGTGCCCAGAGAGGCAATGCGCAGCGCGACGCGGCGTCTTTCCGGCGAGGAAAGGCGCCTCGTCAGAGCGACCGTGCGCGGGCTGCCGCTGGTCCCGGCTCCCTACGAAGCGGTGGCCGAAAGCCTTGGCCTGAGCGAGGCCCGGGTGATTTCCCTCCTGAAGAGCATGCTCGACGAAGGCCGCATCCGCCGCATCGGCGCCGTGATCCGCCACCGCCGCGTCGGCTACGAGGCGAACGCGATGGTGGTCTGGGACGTGCCCGATCCGCTCGTCAGAGAGCTCGGAGCGAAAGTGGCGAAGGATTCTTCGGTCACCCTCTGCTACCGGAGGGCGCGCGCGTTGCCGGAGTGGCCGTATAACCTCTATTGCATGCTGCACGGGCGCAGCCGCGAGCGCGTGCTGTCCGACGTGAAGCGCATCAGCGCCGCGTACGGCCTGGGCCGGTTCCCGCGCAGCGTGCTCTTCAGCAGGCAATGCTTCGCGCAGCGTGCCGCGAACTATGGATGAGCTCGACCGGCGCATCGTGAACGAGCTCCAGGGCGGCTTGCCGCTTTGCGAGCGGCCTTACGCCGAGGCGGCCGAGCGCCTGGGTACGACCGAGGCGCAGCTGCTTCTGAGACTGGAAACGCTCTTGCAGAGCAACGTGCTGACGCGCTTCGGACCGCTGTTCGACGCCGAGCGCCTCGGCGGCGCGTTCTCGCTGTGCGCGATGAGCGTGCCGGCGCAGGACTTCGAGCGCGTCGCGCGGCTCGTGAACGCGCATCCCGAGGTCGCGCACAACTACGAGCGCGCGCATCGCCTGAACATGTGGTTCGTCGTCGCCGCGTCTTGCCCCTCGCAAATACCCTCTCTTCTGAAAGCCATCGAGCGCGAGACCGGCTGCCCGGTGCTGAACCTGCCGCGCGAGCAGGAGTACTTCGTCGAGCTGAGGCTCACGGCATGAACGCGCTCGAGCGCGCGCTGGTGAAGGCGACGCAGGGCGGCCTGCCGCTCGTTCCCCGGCCTTATCAGGAAATTGCATGCCGGGTTGGCGCGAGCGAATCCGAGGTAATTTCACGTCTTCAAGCAATGCTCGCCGACGGCCGCATCCGGCGCATCGGCGCGGTGCCGAACCACTACGCGCTCGGCTACACCGCGAACGCGATGTCGGTCTGGGACGTGGCCGACGGGGAGGTGGACCGGCTCGGGCGCGCAGTCGGCGCGTTGCCCTTCGTCAGCCATTGCTACCGGCGCGCGCGCCGCCTTCCCGAGTGGCCCTACAACCTGTTCGCCATGGTGCACGGGTTCGACCGCGCCGACACTGCGGCGAAGATCGAGATCATCCGCGGGGCGCTCGGGCGCTCCCTGCGGGGAAGCGACGTTCTCTACAGCACCCGCATCCTGAAGAAGACCGGCCTGAGGCTCGCCTGACATGTTCCGCGTCTCGCGCTTCATGAACGAGATCCTGCGGCCGACGCCGCTCGCGAGCGCCCGCCCTCCGGGCCCGGTGGTGATCTGGAACCTCGTGCGCCGCTGCAACCTCGCGTGCGTCCACTGCTACTCGATCTCGGCCGACGTCGACTTCCCGGGCGAGCTCTCGACGAAGGAAGTGATGTCGGTGCTGGACGAGCTCAAGGCTTTCGGCGTTCCGGCCCTGGTTCTTTCGGGCGGCGAGCCGCTGCTGCGCAAGGACCTGTTCGAGATCGCCGCGCAGGCGAAAGCCATGGGCTTCTACGTCGCGCTGTCGACGAACGGCACGCTGATCGACGTGCCGATGGCGATGCGCATCCGCGACGCCGGCTTCGACTACGTCGGCATCAGCCTGGACGGGCTGCGGCAAATTCACGATCAATTCCGCCGCAAGCACGGCGCGTTTGAAAAATCCCTCGGCGCGCTGCGCCTGCTGCGCGACATGGGCGTGAAGGTCGGCGTGCGGTACACGATGATGCGCGACAACGCCGCCGACTTCGAGCCGCTGCTCGACCTCGTCGAGGCCGAGCGCATCCCGCGCTTCTACTTCTCGCACCTGAACTATGCCGGGCGCGGCAACGTGAACCGCAAGCGCGACGCCGAGTTCCGCACCGCGCGCGCGGCGATGGACACGCTCTTCGCGCGCTGCTGGGAGCATGCGCGGCGCGGCCTCGAGCGCGACTACGTCACCGGCAACAACGACGCCGACGGCGTGTACTTCCTGCATTGGGCACGCCGTCATATCGAGCATCTCGACGAGCATCACTTGAGAAACAAGCTGGCTGAATGGGGCGGGAACAGCTCTGGGGTCAACGTCGCCAACATCGACAACCTGGGCAACGTTCACCCCGACACCATGTGGTGGGACTGCACGCTCGGCAACGTGCGCTCGCGCGCGTTCTCGGCGATCTGGAGCGACACGCGCCACCCCATCATGGCCGGCCTGAAAGCGCGGCCGCGGGCGATCAAGGGCCGCTGCGGCAGGTGCGCGTATTTCGACATCTGCGGCGGCAACACGCGCGTGCGCGCGATGAAGGTGAGCGGCGATCCGTGGGCCGAGGATCCCGGCTGCTACCTCGACGACGAGGAGATCGCGGCGTGAGGTTCCTGGTTCTGATTGTATTGATGCTGCCCGGAGCGGCGTTTGCGAGCGATGCGTACCTCAAAAACTGCGCTTCGTGCCACGGCGCCGATCGCCTCGGCGGCATCGGGCCGGCGCTGCTGCCCGAGAACCTGTCGCGGCTGAAGAAGCCGGAGGCGGCGCGCATGATCCGCGACAGCCGCGCGGGCGTGCAGATGCCGGCCTTTCGCGAGATCTTGGACGAAAAGCAAGTCTCGGGAATCGTCGAGCTGATCTACTCGCCGCTCGTTCCGGCTCCGCGATGGGGAGAAACGGAAATCCGCGCGTCGCGGGTCGTGCATGGCACGGCGAAAGAGCTTTCGCAGCCTGTTTTTGCCGCCGATCCCCTCAACCTCTTCATCGTCGTCGAGGCCGGCGACCACCACGTGACGATCCTCGACGGCGACCGGCTCGCGCCGATCCGGCGCTTCGCCTCGCGCTTCGCGCTGCACGGCGGGCCGAAGTTCTCGCCCGACGGCCGCTTCGTCTACTTCGCCTCGCGCGACGGCTGGATCAGCAAGTACGACCTCTGGGGCCTGGAGACGCTGGTCGAGGTGCGCGCGGGCATCAACACCCGGAACGCCGCCGTGTCGTCGGACGGCAAGTACGTCGCGGTCGCGAACTACCTGCCGCACAGCCTCGTGATCCTGGACTCGGAGCTGAATGTCCTGAAAGAAATGAAGACCGGCTCGCGGGTCTCGGCGGTGTACGACGCGGCGCCGCGCAGGAGCTTCGTCGTCGCGCTCAAGGACATCCCGGAGCTCTGGGAGATCTCTTACGACCCGAAAGCCGAGGACATCCCGGCCGGGCTGGTGCACGACTTCAGGCTGAAGGAAGGCGTGTTCGTTCCCGGTTTCCTCAACCCGCGCCGCACGAAGCTCGACGACGTGCTCGACGACTTCTTCTTCACGCCGGACTACCGCCAGGTGGTGGGCGCGAGCCGCGACGGCAACCGCGGCCAGGTGGTGCACCTCGACGTGCGCCGCGCGATCGCGACGCTCGAGCTCCCCGGGCTGCCGCACCTCGGCTCGGGCATTACCTGGGAGCGCGGCGGCGCGCGCGTGATGGCCACCCCCAACCTGCGCGAGGGCCTGGTCACGGTGGTGGACGTCGCCACCTGGAAGAAAGTGAAGGAAATTCCCACGCTCGGGCCGGGCTTCTTCCTGCGCAGCCACGAGGCCTCGCGCTATGCCTGGGTGGACTCGATGATGAGCCGCGAGGGGCGCGACACGCTGCAGGTGATCGACAAGCAGACCCTCGAGGTCGCCGCGCGGCTGCGCCCCGAGCCCGGCAAGACGCTCGCCCACGTCGAGTTCGACCGCTACGGCCGCTACGCGCTCGCGAGCCTGTGGGAGGAGAACGGCGCGCTCATCGTGTTCGACGCCGCCACGCTCGCCGAGGTGAAGCGCATCCCCATGCGGAAGCCGGTCGGGAAATACAATGTCGCCAACAAGATCCTGCGCTCCGAGGGCACCAGCCACTGAGATGCCGAAGCGCCCGCCCCAGATCAAGACCCAGGCGTTTCTCGCCAACCTGCCGATGTTCTCGGAGATGGGCCCGGCGGAGCTCGACCGCATCGCCGCCGCCACGGTGCCGCTCTACTTCGACAAGGGCCAGTCGATCGTGCAGTGCGGCGATCCGTGCACCGGGTTCCACGTCGTGGTCTACGGGCAGGTGAAGCTCGCGTTCACCTCGCCGCAGGGGGTGGAAAAGGTGGTCGAGATCGTGCGCCCGGGGCAGAGCTTCGGCGAGGCGTTGATGTTCCTCGACAAGCCCTACATCGTGTTCGCGCAGGCGCTCGCCGACTCGATGCTGCTCCATGTCGCGAAGCACGCGGTGCTCGACCAGCTCGGCCCGGACGGCTTCGCCCGCCGCATGATCGCCGGGCTCTCGCGCCGGCTGCACGGCCTGGTGCGCGACGTCGAGGCCTATACGCTGCGCTCGGGCCAGGACCGCGTCATCGGCTACCTGCTCGCCGAGCTGCCCGAGGGCGCGGCGAGCGGCCCGGCCGAAGTGCGCCTCACGCCCGGCAAGAGCGTGCTCGCCTCGCGCCTCAACATGACCCCCGAGCACTTCTCGCGCATCCTGCACGAGCTCGCCCAGGCAGGCCTGATCGAGGTGAACGGCCGCTCGATCCGCGTGGCGGACGTCGCGCGCCTGCGCGGCGACTAGCCGCGAGACGCGCTCCTAGCGCAGGTTGGCGAGCAGGGCGAGCAGCACGAACAGCACCGCGAGCGCCTGCCAGGCGACGCGCTTGAACATCAGCACGTGGGAGACGCGCTGGTCTTCTTCCCCGCCATGCGCCATCGATACGATTCCGTTGAACAGGGCGAGCGCCGCCAGCCCCAGTCCCGTGATTGCGAATACCGCGAGCAGATCCATCGGGCACCTCCATGCGCGCCGTGCGCGCTGTGCCCAGTTCAGCACCGCGCGCGGGGATACCCCTTGATGTGGATCAAGGCTGGCCGCCGTGAGAAAACCACTGGCGCAGCTCGATCGAGTTGCCGTCGGGGTCGCGGATCTCGGCGCGCGCGTAGCTCGGGCGCTTCACCGGCCCCCAGCTCGGCTCTATGCCCTTTCCCCTCAGCAGCGCGAGCGCCCGGTCCATGTCCTCGACTTCCAGCGCCATCATGCGGTAGCCGAGGCGCTCTCCCAGGACCTTTTCCCCGATACTCGCTTCCGGATAGCACATCAGCTCGACGGTGGTGCCGCCGAGCTCGAGGTACACGAGATCGAGCGGCCCCATCGGGGTCTGCGCCACGCGGTCGCGCGCGCGCACCTTGAACCCGAGCACTCCGGTGTAGAAGCCGATCGCGCGCTCGGCGTTCGCGGTCAGCAGCTCGATGTGGTCGATGCGCTTGAACATGGCGGCTCCTTGCGAACGCCTACTCGTAAACCGGCATGCTTCGCCTGCCCTTGATGCAGGTCAAACCGGCGCATGCTTCTTGCCGCTCTTAGCCGCAATGTACTCGCCCACAACGATCGCGGCCGGATAGAGAGCAAGGCGAGCGGCGGCAGCGCGAACTGCTCTTCGCGCACGAAATGAGGGTGCAGCAGCCGCGCCACCTCGCGCGCCGCCTCACCGACGGCGCCGGGCTCTTGGGTCGCTCTTGCGAGCGTCGCGTGCAGCTCTTCGTGCTCGGCCTGCAGGGGCTTGGGAATCTCGAATTTCATGGCGGTCTCCTCAGTGCCCGTGCTCGGGCGCCACGGTCTCGGCGGCGCCGTAGAGCCGCTCGGCGTAGTGGACGAACTCGACGTACGCGCTTGAATAGGCGCGGCCTGCTTCGACGTCGTTCGGGTTGTACTTCTTCTTCGCCATCACCTGCTCGAAGTGGCTGTGCAAGCCTTTCTCGGTGCGATCAAAGATGAGCTTGGCGAGGCCCTGCAGCTTCCCGTTCTCGATCGCCTGGTCCGCGGCGGCGACCGGCGGCTCGATCGTGCCTGCCGGTTTCAGTCCGGTGTACGCCGCGCCTTCGCCGGCGCGGTGCACGCGCACCAGGGTCTCGAAGAAGTACAGGTCGGCGAGCTCTTTCGCTTCGCCGCCCGCCTTGCGCACGCTGCGCGCCTTCTGCAAGGCGTTGCGGATCTCGGCCTCGTCGTTCTTCTGCACCCAGACGAGCACGAGGCTCGCGTTGCCGGTGTCGAGCGCCTGGCGGGCAGCGGATACCACCGGTCCGTCGAGCGTGTCGCAATGCGCCTGCGCCGGCGCGGTCCATGCCAGCGCCGCCGCCAGCGAGAGCGCTGCGAGAAGACTGTTGCGGGTTTTCATGGTGTGGTTCTCCTGTAAGAAGGTCTTGGCCATTGGAGCCCGCTCGCCGCGCGCCGGTTCGCGTCGCCCGCCGGGACCTTGATCTTTGCTAAGCCTGGCTCCACTCGCGCAGCCGCGCGAGGTCCGGGATGTCGAGCCTGCGGCCGTGGACCTCGATCAAGCCCTCAGCGCTCAGGTGGCGCAGGATGCGCGACAGGTGCTCGGCGCGCGGGCGGCGCGGCGCGCACCAGCCAGGCGGCGAAGCGCCGCTCCGCCGAGCCGAGCGCATAAGTGTCGAGCTCGCGCACGGTCGCATGCAGCTTGGCCGAAAGCCCCGCGAGCATCCGCCGCACGAAGCCGGGGCTGCGCTCGAGCTCGGCGAAGATCGTCTCCCTGGCGAGGTGCAGGACCAGGGCGTCGCCCAGCGCCCGGGCGCCGACGATGTACGGCTTGTCGAGGAACATGACCGCCTCGCCGAAGCTGCGGCCGGCGCCGATGATCTCGGTCACGCGCTCGCGCCCGCGCGACGTGCTTGCAGTGAGCGCGATGCGCCCATGCACGACCGCGTACAGGCCCGTGCAACGATCGCCCTGGCGGAACAGCGCATCGCCCGCGCGCAGACTTCGGCAAATGAGCGAGGAACCGTTCCGGCCCGATCGCTCGGCGCCCCTGGACCCCGGAGGCTGGCCTTCTAGAAATGATGCGTCAGGCTTCTGCCCGCGCCACCCTGCAGCGCGAGCATCTTGGCGGCAAGCGCGTGCATGTTGGTCGCGATGCCCTCCACGGCATGGCTCCAGCCGGGGCCGGAAACCGGCGCTCCCTCGCCGTGCAACTGGCGGCGATCGCAGCCGTGCAGCGAGGACAGCAGCATCATCGCCTCGCAGAACAGGTCCTGCTTGCGCAAGTCGAAATAGGCATCCTCTTGCTCGCGCGCCCTCCTGGCTGACTGGTTGCTGTGCGCGGGAACCTACTGCACCTGCGACAACCGCGTAGTGACCAAGGTCAAACCGAGTGCACTTGCTGCGGCGCAGAAAGCGCTCTAGCCGGGCTGTCCGTCGAGGCGCGGGCGCGAAAGGATCGGGATGTAGACCGCGGTGAAGATCGCGAACGCCGCGCTCCACAGGAAGCCCGAGGCCACGATCAGCGCAACGTAGGTTTCAGGAGAGAGCAACGGCGCAAGAACGCGCACGGCGGCAGCGGCATGCACCAGGACGTATGCCGCCGTTTCCCAGGAGCCGACGTGGAGCGGCCGCGCCGTGTGTCCGCGCGCGGTGCGCGTCATCATGCCGAGCGTCAGGCCGCCGATCACGCCGACGGTAAGCGCGTGGGTGGCCAGGCCGGCGGGAACGAGATCGAATTCCGCGAGCCCACGCAGCACGAGGTGCGCCACGATCCAGGCGTAGGACAGGTGCAGGATCCACAGGATCGGCCGCCCGCGCGTCGCCAACGGCGCCCAGAGCGCCAGGCGTGCTGCGTGCAATGCGGCCGCCGCAAGCGCGATCGGCCAGACGGTCATCTGCAACAAATCGAAAAGCAGGACCCCGACCACGGATCCGAGCGCTCCGTACTCCACCCACCGGTTGCGGCGCGCGCCGGCGCCGGGAATCGCGTTGTTGGTGAAAGACGGGATCACGCGCCCGCCCATGATCGCGATCACGAGCAGGACCACGTCGAGGCCGGCGGCGAGCGCGATCTGCGGATACGCCTGGAATACGATGCTCGCCGCCCCGAGCGCGAGCACGAAGGCGATGAAATACCAGTTGCGGTTGCGGCTGGCGAGAATCGGGC
>DATIGR010000059.1:0-2851 GCA_035454645.1 Burkholderiales bacterium | reverse complement strand
CACGCTGCTCGCCGCGGCGGCCGGCGATGCCGACGAGGACATCCGCGTCGCGGCGAAGCGGGCGCTCGGCGAGGTGCAGGGGCGCCTCGCCTGGGGCGAGCGCGCGCAGCTGCTCTTTGCCGGCGTGTCGCTCGGCTCGATCCTGCTGCTCGCCGCGCTCGGCCTCGCCATCACCTACGGCCTGATGGGCGTGATCAACATGGCGCATGGCGAGCTGATCATGATCGGCGCCTACACGACCTACGTCACGCAGAACCTGTTCAAGGCGCATCTTCCCGGGATCTTCGACTGGTACGTGCTCGCGGCGGTGCCGGCTTCGTTCGTCGTGGCCGCGCTGGTCGGCATGGCGCTCGAGAGGAGCGTCATCCGCTGGCTCTACGGCCGGCCGCTCGAGACGCTGCTCGCCACCTGGGGCTCGAGCCTGGTGCTGATCCAGGCGGTGCGCACGCTGTTCGGCGCGCAGAACGTGCAGGTCGAGAACCCCGCCTTCATGTCGGGCGGCATTCAGCTTCTTTCCAACGTGGTGCTCCCCTGGAGCCGCATCTGGATTGTCGTCTTTGCAGCGGGAGTGCTGGCGGCGGTGTGGTTGCTGCTGTCACGCACTCGGTTAGGTCTGTATATCCGCGGCGTGACGCAGAACCGCGAGATGGCGGCGTGCGTCGGCGTGCCGACCGCGCGCATCGACACCTGGGCGTTCGGGCTGGGCTCGGGCATCGCCGGCCTGGCGGGCTGCGCGCTGTCCCAGCTCGGCAACGTGGGCCCGGACCTCGGCCAGGCCTACATCGTGGACTCGTTCCTGGTGGTCGTGTTCGGCGGCGTGGGCCAGCTCGCCGGCACGGTCTACGCCGCGCTCACGCTCGGCTTCGCCAACAAGCTGCTCGAGTCCTGGTCGGGCGCGGTGCTCGCCAAGATCGCGCTGCTCGTGTTCATCATCGTGTTCATCCAGCGCCGGCCGCAGGGCCTGTTCGCGCTCAAGGGCAGGGCGGTGGAGGCGTGAGCGCGCCGATGAAATTTGCCATCGGAGGATTCGCGATCCTGGCGTTCCTCGTGTTCCCGATCTTCAACCTGATGATTCCGCCGGGGCATCCGCTGCACCTGTCGGCGTTCTGGGTGACGCTCGCCGGCAAGATCATGTGCTACGCGATCGTCGCGCTCGCGCTCGACCTGGTGTGGGGCTACGCGGGAATTCTCTCGCTCGGCCACGGGCTGTTCTTCGCGCTCGGTGGCTACGCCATGGGGATGTACCTGATGCGCCAGATCGGGCGCGAGGGGCAGTACCAGTCCGATCTGCCCGACTTCATGGTGTTCCTCGACTGGAAGGAGCTGCCCTGGCAGTGGTGGGGCTCGGAGCACTTCCTCTGGGCGGCCGCGCTGGTGGTGCTCGTCCCCGGGATCCTGGCGTTCGTCTTCGGCTACTTCGCGTTCCGCTCGCGGGTGAAAGGCGTGTACTTCTCGATCATCACGCAGGCGCTCACCTTCGCCGCGATGCTGCTCTTTTTCCGCAACAACACCGGCTTCGGCGGCAACAACGGCTTCACCGACTTCAAGCGCATCCTGGGGTTCAGCATCACCGCCCCCGAGACGAGGATGGGGTTGTTTGTCGTTACGGCAACCGTCCTGATGGGAGCGTTCTTCCTCGTGCGCTGGATCGTGCGCTCGAAGTTCGGCCGCGTGCTCGAAGCAATCCGCGACGCCGAGCCGCGCGTCATGTTCTGCGACTACAACACGGTGCACTACAAGGTGGCGGTGTTCACGTTTTCGGCGGTGCTCTGCGGGATCGCGGGCGCGCTCTACGTGCCGCAGGTCGGCATCATCAACCCGAGCGAGATGTCGCCCGCGAACTCGATCGAGATCGCGATCTGGGTCGCGGTCGGCGGGCGCGGCACGCTCCTCGGCGCGATCCTCGGCGCCGGGCTGGTCAACGGCGCGAAGAGCTTCTTCACCGTCGCGTTTCCCGAGTACTGGCTGTTCGCGCTCGGCGCGATCTTCATCGCCGTCACGCTGTTCGTGCCGCGCGGCGTCTTGGGAGTTCTTCAAAGAAAGTGAAAGTCGCCAGCCTGCCCGAAGTCCAGTCCGAGCACGGCACGGTCCTGTATCTGGACGGGATCACCGTCAGCTTCGACGGCTTCAAGGCGCTCGACAATCTTTCGCTCACCATCGACGCGGGCGAGCTGCGCTGCGTGATCGGCCCCAACGGCGCCGGCAAGACGACGCTCATGGACGTGATCACCGGCAAGACGCGCCCCGACGAGGGCCGGGCGCTGTTCGGGCCGTCGGCCGACCTGACGCGCCTCTCGGAGGCCGAGATCGCGCACGGCGGCATCGGCCGCAAGTTCCAGAAGCCGACCATCTTCGAGCGGCTCACGGTGTTCGAGAACCTCGAGCTCGCGATGAAGGCCGACAAGCGCGTGCGCACGACTCTGTTCGCGAAGCTCGATTCCGAGCAGCAGGGCCGGATCGCGGCCACGCTGAGCCTCATCGGGCTGCAGGAATCGGCCGGCCGCGTCGCCGGGCTGCTGTCGCACGGCCAGAAGCAGTGGCTCGAGATCGGCATGCTGCTCGTGCAGGAGCCGAAGCTGCTGCTGCTCGACGAGCCGGTCGCCGGCATGAGCGACCAAGAGACCGAGCGCACCGCGGAGCTCTTCGTCTCGCTCGCCGGCGCGCATTCGCTCGTCGTGGTGGAGCACGACATGGCTTTCATCGAGACCATCGCGCGCAAGGTGACGGTGCTGCACGAGGGCAGCGTCCTCGCGGAAGGGCCGATGGAGCAGGTGAAGAACGACGAGCGCGTGATCGAGGTGTACCTTGGGCGCTAGAGAAAAAGGGGTCAGGACCCTTTTATTGGAAAAGG
>DATIGR010000058.1:0-21611 GCA_035454645.1 Burkholderiales bacterium | reverse complement strand
GCGGCGCTCACGCCCAAGGCCGAGATCGAGGGCGAGATGGGCGAGCCGCAGATGGGCCTGCAGGCGCGCCTCATGAGCCAGGCGCTGCGCAAGCTCACCGCCAACATCAAGCGCACCAACACGCTGGTCATCTTCATCAACCAGATCCGGATGAAGATCGGGGTGCTGTTCGGCAACCCGGAGACCACCACCGGCGGCAACGCGCTCAAGTTCTACGCCTCGGTGCGCATGGACATCCGGCGCATCGGCTCGATCAAGAAGGGCGACGAGGTCATCGGCTCCGAGACCCGCGTCAAGATCGTGAAGAACAAGGTCGCGCCGCCCTTCAAGCAGGCCGAGTTCGACATCCTCTACGGCGAGGGCATCTCGCGCGAAGGCGAGGTGCTCGAGATCGGCGTCAACCTCGGCGTGCTCGAGAAGTCGGGCGCCTGGTACATCTACAACAGCGACCGCCTGGGCCAGGGCAAGGACAACGCGCGCGACTTCCTCAAGGAAAACCCCGCGCTCGCGCGCGAGATCGAGGCCAAGATCCGCGAGAAGGCCGGGGTCGCGGCGCCGGCGAAGCCCGTGATGGAAGAGCCCGAGCCTGCCGAGAGCAAGAAGGTTGAGCACCTCCCCACCCGAAAGCGCGGCGGAGCTTAAAACCCGCGCGCTGCGGCTTCTCGCACGGCGGGAGCATTCGCGCGACGAGCTCGCGCGCAAGCTCTCGCCTCACGCCGAGTCCACCGAAATCCTTGAAGGTCTGTTACGTGAGTTGGAGAGCAGGAAGCAGCTCTCCAACGAGCGTTTCGCCGAAGTTCGCGCGCGCCAGCTAGCGCGCAAATATGGCGCCGCGAGAATTCGCCAAGATCTAAAGTCGAAGGGCATCCAGGAAGATTTCATAGACCGTGTCTCCGGGGAGGGAGATATCGAGCGTGCGCACGGCATTCTGAAGCGAAAGTATCGAGAGCCCGCCACGACTCGGGAGGAACGCGCGCGCCGCGCGCGCTTCCTGCAAAGCCGCGGCTTTTCCTACGATGTCATCCGCAAAGCCCTGGGGGACGTTGATTCAAGCTGAGGAGTCGACCTCGGTGAGTTCGAAAGCAAGATTTATAACCGATCCCTCAGACGACAAGCCTGCTCTGGTTGTTGGGGACTGGGCGCTAGATAAGATCGTTCGGGTCGCACGCTACATTGACTGCGCCAGGGAGGCGCGCCGAAAGTTCTCTAGCTTCTCCTCATGTTCATTTATTGACGCATTCTCGGGTCCAGGTCGTCTCTTTCTACGTCAAGCAAAATCATTTGCCGACGGCAGTCCACTGGCTGCGTGGAACATCTCCAAAAGGAAAAAAGTACCCTTCGAATTGTTGGCGATTGCCGACCTGAACAAAGAAACCGTTTCGGTTTGCGAGTCTCGTCTGAAAGCGCTTGGCGCTCCGGTCAAGTCTTTCGTCGGTCCCGCAGAAGACACAGTACCCCAGATCAGTGGAGTGCTAGATAAGAAGGGATTGCATCTGGCGTTTCTTGATCCATTCAACCTCGGAGCGCTCACTTTTGAACTGATTAGAACGCTTGCTGGAATGCGCCATGTCGATCTCCTAATTCACTACAGTACTTACGATTCGAAGCTCAATCTCATCGAGTACGTTCGGAATCGTGACCCGCGCCTCGAGCGAATCGCGCCCAATTGGCAAAGAAGCGTCGACATGAACCAATCTCCCAGATCCATTCAGCGTGCTTTTCTCAAGCATTGGATCTCAAATGTGCACGGGTTGGGTTTCAAATGTGGCGACGAGCTCCCGGAAGTCCGGAATACAAGAGGACAGGACCTCTATCGGCTGGTATTCTTTTCTCGAAACGACTTTGCGCTTCATTGCTGGCAGGAAGCGAGTCGCATCTCTCGCCAGATAAGTTTGCGATTTGAAGAGCGCTGATGGCGACACATTCGCGCATTGAATGGACCGAAATGACTTGGAACCCTGTCACCGGATGTACGAAGGTGAGTCAGGGTTGCAAGAACTGCTATGCCGAACGTATGGCTGCCCGACTACAGGCTATGGGCAGCGAGCGTTATCGACGTGGATTCAGGGTTATGCTGCACCCAGATCTGGTGATGCTGCCCAAGAAGTGGAAGCGCGGCCGGACGATCTTCGTTAATTCCATGAGTGATCTCTTTCACGAAGAGGTTCCGGACGACTTTGTAAGAGCCGTTTTTGGAACGATGTGCGACTGCCCACAGCATACATTCCAGATTCTCACCAAGCGCAGCGATAGACTGAGGTCGCTGGCTTCGACGCTTCCATGGTCAAGCAACATCTGGATGGGTGTTAGCGTCGAGGACGCACGCGTCATGCATCGGGTTAACGACCTTCGGGCAACGCCCGCTAAGGTGAGATTTCTTTCCTGTGAACCGCTGATCGGTCGTCTAGACAACCTCAGGTTGCACGGTATCCATTGGGTGATTGTGGGTGGAGAGTCTGGGCCCAAGGCACGGCAAATGAATCCTTCTTGGGCTGTTTCCTTGCTGCGTCAGTGCAGAGCAGCCGGCGTCGCATTCTTCATGAAGCAAATGGGCGGAAAGCAAGATAAACGCGGTGACTTGCGGAGCATTCCTGCATCTCTACGCGTTCGCCAATATCCCGAGTTGTTCGCCATGCCGAAATTGGCCGCATAAGCGGTCAACGAGAGATAGGCATCGCCTAGAAGCTCACCGCGAGCCCGATCGCCCAGCCGTCCACGTTGTTGCCGGTCCTGTAGCGCGCGAGCAGCCGGGTGCGCGTGACCACGATGTCCTGCTTGCTCGAGTCGAGCTCGAGGCCGACGCCGAACGAGTGGATATCCTTGAACCCCATCACGCCTTCGAGGTCGCCGAGAAACCGGGTGTACGCATACTCGAGGACGTACCGCAAAGGCAGCTCGGAGACATGCATCCCGGTCGGTGCGCGCCAGCGCGCCCAGGCCGAAAGGCTCTGCGCGCTCGCATGGCCCTGCACGGCCACCGAGCTGTCGTAGCTCTGGAGATGGATGTTGCTGTAGCGCAGCTCGAGGTCGATCTCGTTCTCCGGCCGGTAGCGCTCGTAGTCGAGCATGAGGGAGCCGCCGAGGCCGAGCGCGTTGAGGTCGCCGTCGCGGAGGAACTCGGACTGGGCGCCGTCCGGCGGCTGCCTGCCGTCCACGCGGCTGCTCGTGACGCGCCCTAGCGAGGCGTTGAAGATCGGCCGCAGCGTCCATTCGGCGGCGGCGAGGGGAAAGTCCCAGCCGATTCCGCCGCTTGCCGACACGCTCTCCCAGTTCACCGAAACCGATTCCTCGGCCGGGCGGCCGCTCAGCACGAAAGTCGGGTCGTAGCGCGCATAGGCCGCCGTGCCTTCCAGATACAGACGACTCTTGCTGACGGTGAACCCGCCGCCGATCGATCCCTGCTTGAAATCCGGATTGCCGGTCGCCTGGTTGAAGATCGAAAGGGAGCCGGTCGTCACATCCGGAGTCACGGTAAAGCCCATCACCGCAAGAACAGCGTTCGCGAGTTTCTGCAGGTCGACGCCGACGACGCCGTCCTGCGCCAGCGCGAGCGCCGGGGCAAGCGCGCACGCCGCGCACAGCGCGCGCAAGTAATTCGCCTTATCTACGAGTCCCAATTTTTCGCGCCGTGTCATCCGCCACTACTGTACATACGTTCATAGCCTGGGAAAGGGGGTGAGAGGCATGGATCAGGCACAAGCATTGGCGATCGTAAGGTCGCTCGCGAACGGCGTCGATCCCGAGAGCGGCGAAGTGTTCGCGGCGGACAGCGCATACCAGCGCCCGCAGGTCGTGCGCGCGCTGTACGAGGCGGCCGCGGCGCTCGAGAGGATCGAGCGCTTCGAGCGGCGCCGCGCCCAGATGCCGCAGAAGACCGGCGAGCCGTGGAGCGAGGAGGAGGATCGCAAGCTGCTCGCGGCGTTCGACGCGGGCCGCGCGCTGCAGGAGCTCGCGGCCGCGCACGAGCGCACGATGGGAGCGGTGCGGGCGCGTTTGCTGAAATACGGGCGCATCAACGCCTAGCTGTATTCCCGGGGCGTCCGGCCGGCGCCCCCGGGGTGCAGTAGAATTCCAGAGTGAAATCAAGCGAAATCCGCGCGGGATTCCTGGAGTATTTCCGCTCGAAGGGGCACGAGATCGTGCCTTCGAGCCCGCTCGTGCCGGCGAACGACCCGACGCTGCTGTTCGTGAATTCGGGCATGGTGCAGTTCAAGGACTTGTTCCTCGGCAAGGAGACGCGCTCCTACAAGCGCGCGACCACGGCGCAGCGCTCGCTGCGCGCCGGAGGCAAGCACAACGACCTCGAGAACGTCGGCTACACCGCGCGCCACCACACGTTCTTCGAGATGCTGGGCAACTTCTCCTTCGGCGACTATTTCAAGAAGGACGCGATCCACTTCGCCTGGGAGCTGCTCACCAAGGTGTACGGGCTCGCGCCCGAGCGCCTGTGGACCACGGTTTACGAGACCGACGACGAGGCCTACGAGCTGTGGACGAAGATGATCGGCGTGCCGCCCGAGCGCTGCGTGCGCATCGGCGACAAGCCCGGCGGGCAGAAGTACCAGTCGGACAACTTCTGGCAGATGGCCGACACCGGCCCCTGCGGCCCGTGCAGCGAGATCTTCTACGACCACGGCCCGGGCATCGAAGGCGGACCGCCGGGCACGCCGGACGCGGACGGCGACCGCTACATCGAGATCTGGAACCTGGTCTTCATGCAGTTTAGTCGGGAGAAAAGCGGCGACTCGTTCATCATGCATCCGCTGCCTCGCCCCTCGGTCGACACCGGCATGGGCCTCGAGCGCATCGCCGCGGTGCTGCAGGGCAAGCACTCGAACTACGAGATCGATCTGTTCCAGGACCTGATCAGGGCGGCCGCGCGGGAGACCGGGCAGAAGCAGCTCAGGAACCCTTCGCTCAATGTGATCGCGGACCACATCCGCGCCTGCAGCTTCCTCATCGTGGACGGGATCATCCCGGGCAACGAGGGCCGCGGTTATGTCCTGAGACGTATTGTGAGAAGAGCGATCCGCCACGGGTACAAGCTGGGGCAGAAGCAGCCGTTCTTCCACCGCCTGGTCGATGACCTGGACCGGGTCATGGGCGACGCCTACCCCGAGTTACGCTCTGCGAAAAGCAGAGTTGCCGAGGTCCTCAAGCAGGAAGAAGAGCGCTTCGCCGAGACGCTGGAGAACGGCATGGCGGTGCTCGAGTCGGCGCTCGCCTCGGGCGAGAAGCTGCTCGACGGCGACACGGTGTTCCGGCTCTACGACACGTTCGGCTTCCCGGTCGACCTCACCGCGGACATCGCGCGCGAGCGCGGCGTGCGCATCGACATGGCCGGCTTCGAGGCCGCGATGGACCAGCAGCGCGAGCGGGCGCGCGCGGCCTCGCGCTTCGTCCAGGCGACGGGGCTGGAATATTCCGGCGGCAAGACCGAGTTCCACGGCTACGACACGCTGGCGCTGCCGGCCAAGGTCGTCGCGCTCTACCGCGAAGGCGCGGCCGTGCAGGCGCTGAAGAGCGGCGAGCAGGGCACCGTGGTGCTCGACCGCACGCCGTTCTACGCCGAGGCCGGCGGTCAGGTCGGCGACTGCGGCGAGCTGGTCGGCTCGGGCGGCACCTTCGAGGTCGCCGACACGCAGAAGATCCAGGCCGACGTCTACGGCCACCACGGCGCGCTCAGGACCGGCGCGCTCAAGGTGGGCGACAAGGTCGAGGCGCGCGTGGACACGGCGCTGCGCGCGCGCACCATGCGCAACCACTCGGTCACCCACCTGATGCACAAGGCGCTGCGCGAGGTGCTCGGCGCGCACGTGCAGCAGAAGGGCTCGCTGGTCGACGCGGACAAGACCCGGTTCGACTTCTCGCACGACAAGCCGGTGAGCTACGAGCAGCTGCGCGAGGTCGAGGCGCGGGTCAACGCCGAAATCATGCAGAACACGCCGACCCGCGCCCAGGTGATGCCGATCGAGGAGGCGAAGAAGTCCGGCGCGGTGATGCTGTTCGGCGAGAAATACGGCGAGGAGGTGCGCGTGCTGGACATCGGCTCGTCGCGCGAGTTCTGCGGCGGCACGCACGTCGCGCGCACCGGCGACATCGGGCTGTTCAAGATCTACTCCGAAGGCGGCATCGCCGCCGGGATCCGCCGCGTGGAGGCAATGACGGGGCCGAATGCGCTGGCGATGGTGGAGAGCCAGCTCGGCGAGTTCCACGCGGTCGCGAAAGAGCTGCGCGCGCCGCCGGGCGCCGGAATGGTCGAGAAGGCCGTGAAGAGCCTGGTGGAAGAAAAGAAAGCCTTGGAGAAGGAACTGGCGCGCGCGCGCTCGAAGCTCGCGCTGGGGCAGGGGCAGGACCTCGCCTCGCAGGCCGTGGACGTAAAAGGGGCGAAGGTTCTGGTGGCCACGCTGGACGGCGCGGACGCGAAAACGCTGCGCGAGACCATGGACAAGCTGAAGGATCGCCTCAAGTCCGCGGCGATCGTGCTCGGCTCGGTGCAGGACGGCAAGGTGGCCCTGATCGCGGGCGTGACCCCGGACCTCACCGGGAAGCTCAAGGCGGGCGAGCTTGTTAACTACGTGGCGCAGCAGGTGGGCGGCAAGGGTGGCGGCCGGCCCGACATGGCGCAGGCCGGCGGCACCGATCCGGCCAAGCTGCCGCTCGCGCTGCAATCGGTCAAATCTTGGGTGGAGCAACGGGTATGAAACGACTGTTCTTCATTGCAATGCTCGCTTTCCCGGTTGCCGGAACTGCACACCATGGATGGAGCGAGTACGACTCTTCGAACGAGCTCAGGCTCACCGGCAAGATCGTCGAGTCGGGCTACGAGCACCCGCACGGGCACGTGCGGCTCGAGGCGCCGGGCAAGACCTGGCAGGTGGTGCTCGCGCCGCCTTCGCGCATGGAGCGCCGCGGCCTGGAAAAAGGCGCGCTCCGGCCCGGCGTCACCGCCACGGTGGTGGGCTACGCCAACCGCAACAAGCCCGAAGAGATGCGCGCCGAGCGCATCACCGTCGACGGGAAGACCGTAGAGCTGAGATGACGCCGTCGGGCGGGCCGCTCGGCGCGCTGGAGGCCTCGAGCCTCGGCCAGGCGATGCGCCAGTGGCTGTGGCTGTACCCGAGCGTCGAGGTCGTCCACATCGTCGGTATCGGGCTGCTGTTCGGCTCGATCGCGGTGCTCGACCTGCGGCTGCTCGGCTTTTCCCGAGGCATTTCCGTGCGAAGGCTGGCGCGCCATGTCCTGCCCTGGACCGCCGCGAGCTTCCTCCTCATCGTCCCGAGCGGCTTCGCGATGTTCAGCGCGCACGCCACCGAGTTCATCCAGAGCGAGGTCTTCGTCCTCAAGATTCTGCTCATCCTGGCCGCCGGGGTGAACGCGGCGCTGTTTCACACGATCACGTTGCGCAGCGCGGCGGCCTGGGATTCCGACGGGATGCCGCCCGTTTCTGCGCGCGCGGCGGGCGCGATTTCGCTGCTCTTGTGGATTTCAGTAATCGCCTGCGGGCGATTACTGGCGTATTTCTAGAAACCCATTCTCTGCTTTTTCGAGCGCGGGTCCTGCATGTCGTCGGGGCCGAGCTCGGAGCGCCCGGCGAGCTTCGCGCTGCCGAAAGCGCCCTGCAGCGCGCGGCGCATCTCGCGCGGCGGCATCGAGGCGAGCCTGTCCAGCGCCGGCTCCGGCGGCGCCTCGGGAAACTGGCGTCCCCAGTCGTGCGAGCTGCGGATCTCGCGGTAGATGGCGGACGCGATCGCGCGCGCGCCGGCCGGGTCGGGCGCGTCGATCTCGTACACCGTGAGGCGGTCGAGCAGCGGCTCGGGAATGCGGCCCGCGTCGTTCGCCGTGGCGAGCCACACCGCGCCCGAGGCGTCGATCGGCAGCTCGGCGAACTCGTCGACGAAGCGCGTCGCGGTCTTCGCTTCGAGCAGCTCGTAGAGCGCGCCGCGCGGATCGTACTGGCTGTCGCCGCTCGCCTTGTCGAGCTCGTCGACCACGATCACCGGGTTGGCGTAGTCGCCGTTCACGAAGGTGTCGAACACCTTGCCCGGCTTGGCGTTCTTC
Organism: Burkholderiales bacterium; assembly: GCA_035454645.1. Lineage (GTDB taxonomy): Bacteria > Pseudomonadota > Gammaproteobacteria > Burkholderiales > SG8-39 > SCGC-AG-212-J23. The sequence goes on along the minus strand of DATIGR010000058.1, from coordinate 13,550 downwards.
CACTGCGAGGAGGCGCCCGACAGCACCCAGCCGGCGGTGAGCGAGCTCATCGGCACGAAGCCGAAGCCGGTGCCGAGCAGCTCCGCGACCTTGCGCGCGAAGTGCGTCTTGCCGATGCCCGGCTCGCCGATGAGCAGCATCGGCGGCAGCTCGATCGAGTCGTTGGAATCGATGCACAGCGCGAGATGCTTGCGGATGTCGGCGAGCACCTCGGCGAAGTTCGGCAGCTCGGCGAACAGGCGCTCCATCTCGGGCAGCGCCGAAGGCTTGACGGTGAAGCGCTGCCCGCCCAGGCGCACCATCTTCTCGTACAGCGCGCGCAGCGCCTCGTTCGCGCTCTGCGGCAGCTTCTGCAGCGCCTTCTCGACCGACGCGACGTCGTAGACGTCCTTGAAGCCCGCGATGGGGATGGCGACGTTAGGCGACATGGCTATGCGAAAAAAGCTAGCACGATGCCTTCGCCGTAGCAAACCCGCCGGCTGGCACCGCGTCGCGGCGAGTGCTAATCATTTAGAGTAATCCTCCATGACCATGACTTCTTTAACGCGCGAGCACTTCAATCGTTACGGGGAGGGGCATCTTCCCGGCCTGATGGGCGTGGAAATCGTCACGGTTTCCCGCGAGGCGGTGGAAAGCCGCATGCCGGTGCGGCGGGAGCTGATGGCGCCGAACGGCTTCCTGCACGCCGCCTCGGTGATCGCGCTCGCCGACACGAGCTGCGGTTACGGCTGCGTCGCCGCCCTGCCGCAAGGCGCGAAGGGGTTCACCACGGTCGAGCTCAAGGCTAACTTCCTCGGCACCGCGCGCGACGGGGCGATCGCCTGCCGCGCGCTCCCGGTCCACCTCGGCCGCACCACCCAGGTATGGGACGCGGTGGTCACGGACGAGGCGACGGGCGCGAAGATCGCGCTTTTCCGGTGCACGCAGATGGTTTTGTGGCAGAATCCGAAGCCGTGACGCAGCGCTTCTTCCTTTTCGGCTTCTTCTTTTACTTCCCCCGCCTGCTGGCGGAAGGGACCGGCTAAGCTCCAGCCCGAATCCAACCCAAAAACCGCCAGCGCCCAAAGCCTGGCGGTTTTTTTTTGGCCCGAGGCCCGCCCATGAGCCCAATGCAAGAACCGATCGACGACAAGACCTCGCTCACCGACGACGAGCGCATCGACAACATCGTTCCGCTGCCGCCGCCCGAGCACCTGATCCGCTTCTTCCCGATCCAGGGCACCGCGGTCGAGTCGCAGATCGCCGAGACACGCGCCAACGTGCGCCAGATCCTGCACGCTCGCTCCGACCGGCTGCTCGTGGTGATCGGGCCGTGCTCGATCCACGACCCGGCGGCGGCCTTGGAGTACGCAAGAAAGCTCGCCGAGGAAAGGCGTCGTCACCATGAAACCCTGGAGATCCTGATGCGGGTCTACTTCGAGAAGCCGCGCACCACGGTGGGCTGGAAGGGGCTGATCAACGACCCCTACCTGAACGGCTCCTTCCGCATCAACGAGGGGCTGCGCATCGCGCGCGACCTCCTGGTGCGCATCAACCAGTGCGGCGCGCCGGCGGGCTGCGAGTTCCTCGATGTGATCTCGCCGCAGTACATCGGCGACCTCGTGTCCTGGGGCGCGATCGGCGCGCGCACCACCGAGAGCCAGGTGCACCGCGAGCTCGCCTCGGGGCTGTCGGCGCCGGTCGGGTTCAAGAACGGCACCGACGGCAACGTCAAGATCGCGGTCGACGCGCTGCTCGCCGCGCGCCAGAAGCACCACTTCCTCTCGGTCCACAAGAACGGCCAGGTGGCGATCGTAGAAACGCACGACAACGAGGACTGCCACATCATCGTGCGCGGCGGGAAGAGCCCGAACTACGACGCGGCGTCGGTGCAGGCGGCGTGCGCCGAGCTCGCGCGCGCCAGGCTGCCCGAGCGCCTGATGGTCGACTGCTCGCACGCCAACGCGGCCAAGGACTACCGCCGGCAGGCGGCGGTCGCCGCGGACCTCGGCCGCCAGATCGCGGGCGGCGAGCGGCGCATCGTCGGCGCGATGGTGGAATCCCACCTGGTCGAAGGGCGCCAGGACCTGGCGCCGGGCAAGCCGCTCGTCTTCGGACAAAGCATTACAGATTCGTGCCTCGGCTGGGACGAATCGGCCAGGCTGCTCGAGAGCCTGGCCGACGCGGTCAGGGAGCGGCGTAGGCACTCGCGATAGGGATTCGGCATAATCGGGCGCGTCCCATGGCCGACCGCCCGCAGCAGCTCAAGCACCTCGAGTACCTCGGGGACGCCACCCAGTTCGCCGGCCAGATGCACGCGCTGATCCCCAAGTGCCCGCTGCTCGAGAATTTCTCGCCCGCCGAGGTGCAGCTGCTCGCGCACTTCATGGCCGTCTACCGCGCCGAGCCCGCGGCCGAGATCATCCACGAAGGCGAGGCGGGCGACTTCATGCTGATGGTGCTCGAGGGCCGGGTCGAGGTGCACAAGCGCGACCGCTGGAACACGCCGCAGCTCCTCGCCTCGGTCGACGCCGGCCGCACGCTCGGCGAGATGTCGATGATCGACGGCGAGCCGCGCTTCGCCACCTGCCTCGCCGCCGAGCCCTCGCTGATCGCGGTGCTCGACCGCGAGAGCCTGGCGCGCATCATCGTGGAGCAGCCGCTGCTCGGCGCCAAGATCCTGATGGAGCTCGTGCTCATGCTCTCGCAGCGCCTGCGCGCCACCAGCAAGCGGCTGCTCGGCCTGCTCGACGACCACGCGCACGGCGCGGGCAACATCCTGTAAGCCCGGCGCCGCCCGCCCGACCAAGCGTCATGCACGCCACCTTGCCCCTGATGCGGCAGTACCGCTTCCCCGCCCTGAGCCGCGACCGGCTCGAGACGCTGCAGGTGAACCTCGGCTACAAGTGCAACCAGAGCTGCGTTCACTGCCACGTCAACGCCGGCCCGTCGCGCACCGAGATGATGTCGCCGGATACGATTTCAGAGGTCACGAGATACCTGGAAGAGCAAAGGCCAAAAAACCTCGATGTCACCGGCGGGGCGCCCGAGCTGCATCCGCAGTTCCGCGAGCTGGTGGCGCGCGCGCGCGGGCTGGGCGTGCACGTCATCGACCGCTGCAACCTCACCGTCCTGGAAGAGCCCGGTCAGGACGACCTTGGTTTGTTTCTCAAGGAGAACCAGGTTGAGATCGTGGCGTCGCTGCCCTGCTACACCGAGGAGCTCGTCGAGCGCCAGCGCGGCAAGGGTGTCTATCAGGCGAGCATCCGCGCGCTGCAGAAGCTGAACGCGCTCGGCTACGGCCGCGAGCTGACCCTCAACCTGGTGTACAACCCCCAAGGCCCCTCGCTGCCGCCGGCGCAGGTGAAGCTCGAGGCCGACTACAAGCGTATCCTCGGCGAGCAGCACGGCATCGTGTTCAACAAGCTCTATACGCTCGCCAACATGCCGATCCAGCGCTTCGGCTCGATGCTCGTGTCCAAGGGCAAGTTCGGCGCCTACATGGAGCTCCTGCACGCCTCGCACCGCGACGCGAACCTCGCCTCGGTGATGTGCCGCAGCCTGGTCTCGGTCGACTGGCAGGGCTACGTGTACGACTGCGATTTCAACCAGATGCTCGGGCTGCCGCTCAGGCTGAATGGAAGCCCTCGCGTGCGGCTGGCCGAGCTCATGGGGCGCGATCTCGCGGGCAACCCGATCGCGGTGCGCGACCACTGCTTCGGCTGCACCGCCGGCCAGGGTTCCTCCTGCGGCGGCGCGCTCGCGGCTTGACCCGTACCCGCCTCGCGGTCGGGCTGCTTCTCGTCGTTGCCGTCGCCGCGTTCTTCGCTTCCGGCGGGCACCGCTTCCTCACGTTCGACCAGATCAAGGGCCAGCAGGTCGAGATCGAGGCCTACTACCGCGCCTATCCCTGGCAGACGGTCGCCGGCTTCTTCGCCGTGTACGTGGCCGTGACCGGGCTGTCGCTGCCCGGGGCGGCGATCATGACGCTGGTCGCGGGCGCGATCTTCGGCCTGCTCTGGGGGACCGTGATCGTGTCGTTCGCTTCGAGCATCGGCGCGACGGCTGCCTTCCTCGCCTCGCGCTTCCTGCTGCGCGACTGGGTGCAGCAGAGGTTCGGCCAGCAGCTGCGCGCGATCAACGAGGGCGTCGCAAGGGAGGGCGGGTTCTACCTGTTCACGCTGCGCCTGATCCCCGCGATTCCGTTCTTCGCCATCAACCTCGCGATGGGCCTCACGCCGATGCGCACCTGGCGGTTCTACTGGGTGAGCCAGCTGGGCATGCTCGCCGGCACCCTCGTCTACGTCAACGCGGGGACCCAGCTCGCGGCCATCTCCTCGCCCGGCGGGATCCTTTCACCCGGGCTGATCGGCGCTTTCGTCCTGCTGGGAATTTTCCCGCTCGTCGCGAAGAAGATCGTGGACGCGGCCAAGGCGCGCCGGGTGTACGCGCGCTGGGCGGGCGCAAAGCCGGCGGCGTTCGAGCGCAACCTCGTAGTGATCGGCGCGGGCTCGGCGGGGCTGGTCGCGGCTTACATCGCGGCGGCGGTGAAGGCGAAGGTGACGCTGGTGGAGAAGCACCGCATGGGCGGCGACTGCCTCAACACCGGCTGCGTGCCCTCGAAAGCGCTCATCAAGAGCGCGCGCGTGCTCTCGACCATCCGGCGCGCGAAGGAGTACGGCCTCAAGTCTGCATCCGCGGAGTTCGAGTTCGCCGACATCATGGAGCGCGTACAGCGCGTCGTGCGCACGGTCGAGCCGCACGATTCGGTCGAGCGCTACACCGGCCTCGGGGTGGAATGCATCCGGGGCGAAGCGAAAATCACCTCGCCCTGGACAGTCGAGGTGAACGGCAGGGTCCTGACCACCCGCGCGATCGTGATCGCGGCGGGCGCGCGGCCGTTCATTCCGCCGATTCCCGGGATCGAGCACGTGGACTGCCTCACCTCCGACACCGTCTGGGGCCTGCGTGAGCTGCCGAAACGGCTCGTGGTGCTCGGCGGCGGGCCGATCGGGTCGGAGCTCGCGCAGGCGTTCGCGCGCTTCGGCTCGAAGGTGACGCAGGTCGAGATGCTGCCGCGGCTCCTGCCGCGCGAGGACCCGGAATTCTCCGCCATGGTGGCGCAGCGCTTCCGTGAGGAAGGCATCGACGTGCGCACGGGCCACAAGGCGAGGCAAGTCCTGAAAGAGAAGATACTCGTGTGCGAGCACGAAGGGCGCGAGGTGCGCGTCGAGTTCGACGCGCTGCTGTGCGCCGTCGGCCGCGTCGCCAACACCGAGGGCTACGGCCTGGAAGAGCTCGGCATTCCGGTGACCCGGGCGCGCACCGTCGAGACCAACGAGTTCCTGCAGACGGTCTACCCGAACATCTACGCCTGCGGCGACGTCGCCGGCCCGTACCAGTTCACCCATACGGCCGCGCACCAGGCCTGGTTTGCCTCGGTCAACTCGCTTTTCGGAACCTTCAGGAAATTCCGCGCCGACTACTCGGTCATCCCGTGGGCGACTTTCACCGATCCGGAGGTGGCGCGGGTCGGGCTGAACGAGCTCGAGGCGAAGGAGCGGAACATTCCCTACGAGGTGTCGGTCTACGGCATCGATGAGCTTGACCGCGCGATTGCCGACGAGGAGGCGCACGGCGTGGTCAAGGTGCTGACGGTCCCCGGCAAGGACCGCATCCTCGGCGTCACGATCGCGGGCGAGCATGCCGGGGACCTGATCGCCGAGTTCGTCGCCGCGATGCGCCACGGCTTCGGCCTGAACAAGATCCTGGGCACGATCCATATCTACCCGACGCTCGCCGAGGCAAACAAGTACGCCGCGGGCGTGTGGAAGAAGGCGCACGCCCCGCAGCGAACGCTGGCATGGCTGGAGAAGCTGCACGCCTGGATGCGAGGCGTACCGACTTGAGGCACCTCCTGCTTCTGGCGTTTGCTTGCGCGGCGCAGGCGCAGGGGTTCGACCACGCTCACGGGACGTGGGACGCGCTGCTCGGGAAGCACGTGGTGCTGCTCGACGGCGGCAAGGCCTCGCAGGTGGATTACCAGGGCATGGCGAAGGACCGCGCCGCGCTGACGCAATACCTGCACGCCTTGTCGCGCGTGGGCGAGCGCGAATTCGAGGGCTGGTCGCGCGCCGAGCAGGTTGCCTTCCTGATCAACGCCTATAACGCCTACACCGTCGAGAAGATCCTGACGCGCTATCCGGACATCGGCTCGATCTGGGATTTCGGCAAGATCTTCGGCAACCCGTTTCGCGACGAGTTCTTCTCGCTCCTCGGCCGCGGCATGAGCCTCGACGGCATCGAGCACGGCATCCTGCGCAAGCGCTACCGCGAGCCGCGCATCCACTACGCGGTGAACTGCGCCTCGATCGGCTGCCCGATGCTGCGCGAGGAGGCGTACGTGGCGCAGCGCCTGGAGCGCCAGCTCGAGGAGCAGGCGGTGCGGTTCCTCTCCGACCGCACGCGCAACCGGTGGCAGGACGGACGCCTGGAGGTGTCGAAGATCTTCGACTGGTACCAGGAGGACTTCGAGCCGCGCGAGCAGTATTTTGCCCGCTACGCGGGCATCCTCGGCATGCCGCAGGGCGCGAGCCCGCGCCTCGTCTTCCTCGACTACGATTGGGCGCTGAACGACTCTCGGTCGTCGTCCCCGCGCTGAACGAGGCGGGCGGCATCCGCGCCGCGCTCGAAGCGCTCGCGCCGCTGCGCGCGCGCGGGCACGAGGTGATCGTGGTCGACGGCGGCAGCGCGGACGGCACCGCCGAGCTCGCGCGCGGGCTGTGCGACCGGGTGCTGAGCGCCCCGCGCGGACGCGCGCTGCAGATGAACGCTGGAGCCGCCGCGGCGAGCGGCGACGCGCTTGTTTTTCTGCACGCCGATACGCGCTTGCCCGAAAACGCCGATGATCTGATCTTGCAATCGCTGCGCTTTCTCCACTGGGGAAGGTTCGATGTGGAGATCGAGGGGCGCCATCGGCTGCTGAAGCTCGTCGCGTGCGCCATGAACCTGCGCTCGCGCCTGACCGGCATCGCCACCGGCGACCAGGCGATCTTCGTGCGGCGCGAGGCGTTTCCCGGCTTTCCGGAGATCGAGCTGATGGAGGACGTCGCGTTCTGCAGCCTCATGAAGCGCCGCGCGCCGCCGGCGCGCCTGCGCCCGGCGGTGCGCACTTCGGGACGGCGCTGGGAGTCGCGCGGCGTGCTGCGCACGATCGTCCTCATGTGGCGCCTTCGCCTGCTGTACTTCCTCGGCGCGCGCCCGGAGCGTCTCGCCCGCCTCTACGATCGATGATCATCGTGTTCGCCCGGGCGCCGGTGCCCGGAGACGCGAAGACGCGCCTCATTCCGCGCCTGGGGGCCTGGCGCGCCGCGCGCCTGCAGCTGCGCCTCACGCTGCACGCGCTGCGCACCGCGCGCGCGGCGAACTGCGGGCCGGTGGAGCTGCACCTCGCGCGCCGGCATTCGGCTTTCAGGGGCGCGCGGCTGCAGCGCGGGCGCGATCTCGGCGAGCGCATGCTGCACGCGTTTCGCGGAGCGAGAACAGCGATTCTGATCGGCACCGACTGCCCGATGCTCGGCGCGCGCGACCTGAGGCGCGCCGCGCGCTGGCTGCGCGGCGGCTACGACGCGGTGCTCGCCCCGGCCGAGGACGGCGGCTATGCGCTGATCGGGCTGCGGCGGCCGATGCCGGGCCTGTTTCAGGACATCGACTGGGGAAGCGAGCGCGTGTACGCCGACACGGTGAAGAAGCTGGCGGGGTATCGCTGGCGCGCGCTGCCGCGCGTCTGGGACCTGGACCGGCCGCAGGACCTCGAGCGGCTCAGATCGCTCCGCTTTCCCTTAGCGTCGCGGCAAGGCGCTCGGCGATGAGGCGGTAGCCGCGCGCGTTGGGGTGGATCGGATCGGCCTTGAGGCTCGCGTCCTTCAGCACCTCGCCGATGATCCCGCCTTCGTAGGGCACGCGATACTCCTTGGCGATGTCGGCGTAGAAAGCGGGCGGCGACACGGTCAGCCCGGGCTCGGGCGTGCCGATGAGCAGCACCGCGACGCCGCGACTTTGCATGAGCTTCACCATCTCGCGCACGTTCCTTTCCGCCTGCCGGTTGCCGAGCCGCCGCAGGAAATCGTTGCCGCCGATGCACAGCAGGACGAGCCGCGGCGCGTGCTCCTCGAGCGCGTCGGGCAGCCGCGCGAGCGCCTGCGCAGTCACTTCGCCCGGCACGCCGGCGCGCACCACCCGTCGCCCGATCAGCTTCTCGAGCTGCTCGGGGTAGCTCTCGTCCTCGGCGGCGCCGGTGCCGTAGGTCAGGCTGTCGCCGAAGGCGAGGACCACTGCGTCGGCCGCGAGCCGCTCGAGCTTGGGGCGCTCGCCGCAGCCGGCGAGCGCGACCACGAGCACGATCCATCCGGCGAGGCGCATCGGGGGTGCATGCTACACTTCGCCGCAGACCGCGCCAGCGGCGGAGGAGAGGATGAAGATCAAGATCAGGGGTCCGAAGGAGTTCTGGGCCGGGCTGATGTTCATCGGCTTCGGCGTGTTCTTCATGATCTGGGCCCTGACCCATTACCAGATGGGCACCGCGGTGCGCATGGGGCCGGCCTACTTCCCGGCGGTGCTCGGCGGCCTGCTCGCGGTTCTCGGCCTGCTCGTGCTGCTCGAGTCGCTCGCCATGGACGGGCCGAAGGTGCCGCGGTTTCATTTCCGGCCGCTGATCCTGATCTCGGGGGCGTGCGTGGTCTACGGCTACATGATGAAGCCGCTCGGCCTGGTGCTCGCCACGGGGCTGCTCGTCTTCATCGCCGCGCTCGGCGGGCACGAGTTCAAATGGAAAGAGGTCACCATCCTCTACGTGGTGCTGATCGTGTTCTCGCTTTTCGTGTTCGTGAAAGGGCTGACGCTGCCGTTCCCGATCTGCCCGAGCATCGTCGACAACTGCCCCATCCGGCTGTAGCGCGCCGATGGAGATCTTCAACAACCTGCTGCTCGGGTTCTCGGTCGCGGTCACGCCGATCAACCTGCTGTACGCCGCGATCGGCGTGTTGCTCGGCACGCTGATCGGGGTGCTGCCCGGCATCGGGCCGGTGGCGACGATCGCGATGCTGCTTCCGATCACCTTCAACCTGAACCCGGTCGCCGCGCTCATCATGCTGGCCGGGATCTATTACGGCTCGCAGTACGGCGGCTCGACGACCTCGATCCTCGTCAACCTGCCGGGCGAAGCGGCCTCGGTGGTCACCTGCCTCGACGGCTACCAGATGGCGCGCCAGGGGCGCGCCGGGCCGGCGCTCGCGATCGCTGCGATCGGCTCGTTCTTCGCCGGCTGCGTCGCGACCTTGGTGATTGCCGTGGCGGCGCCGCCGCTCGCGGAGGTGGCGCTGAAGTTCGGCCCGGCGGAGTATTTCTCGCTCATGGTCCTCGGCCTGGTCGCCGCCACGGTGCTCGCGCACGGCTCGCTCATCAAGGCGATCGCGATGGTGATCTTCGGACTGCTGCTCGGCCTGATCGGCACCGACGTCAACTCGGGAGTGCTGCGCTTCACGTTCGACGTTCCGGAGCTCTCCGACGGCATCGGCTTCGTCGTGGTGGCGATGGGCATGTTCGGCACCGCGGAGATCATCGCCAACCTCGAGCAGGGCGACAAGCGCGAAGTGTTCACCGGCAAGGTGAAGAACCTGATGCCGACCCGGGAGGACCTCAAGCGCTCCTGGGCGCCGGTGATGCGCGGCACCGCGCTCGGCTCGTTCCTCGGCATCCTGCCCGGCGGCGGCGCGCTGCTGTCCTCGTTCGGCGCCTACACCGTCGAGAAGAAGCTCTCCAGGCACCCGGAGCAGTTCGGCAAGGGCGCGATCGAGGGCGTGGCCGGCCCCGAGGCGGCGAACAACGCCGGCGCGCAGACCTCGTTCATCCCGATGCTGACGCTCGGCATCCCGGGCAACGCGGTGATGGCGCTGATGATCGGCGCGCTCATGATCCAGGGCATCGCGCCCGGCCCGCAGGTGATGAACGAGAAGCCGCAGCTGTTCTGGGGGCTGATCGCCTCGATGTGGGTCGGCAACGCGTTTCTCGTGATCCTCAACCTGCCGCTCATCGGCATGTGGATCAAGCTGCTCACCGTGCCCTACCGCTACCTCTATCCCTCGATCCTGGTGTTCATGTCGATCGGCGTGTTCAGCCTGTCGAACAACCCCTTCGACGTGCTCATCATGGCGATCTTCGGCATCCTCGGCTACGTCTGCGTCAAGCTCGAGTGCGAGCCGGCGCCGATGATCCTCGGCTTCATCCTCGGGCCGCTGATGGAGGAGAACCTCAGACGCGCGATGCTGCTGTCGCGCGGCGATCCGAGCACCTTCATCACCAAGCCGATCAGCGCCGGCTTCATCATCGCCTCGGTGATCCTGCTGATGATCGTGGCGCTGCCGGCGATCCGCAAGAAACGCGACGAAGCGTTCGTCGCGGAAGAGGTCAAATAGCCGCGACCGTCTGCACTTCGACGAGGAAGTGCTCTTGTACCAGTCTGTCAACCACCAGGAGCGTGTTGGGAGGGTACCGGCCGTCAGGAAACATGCGCGGGAACTCGCGCAGCCGCCACTGCATGAACCTCGCGATGTCCTGCGAGTGCACGAGGTAGGTGGTGAACTGCACCACGTTCGGCCAGCCCGCCCCGGCGGACTTGAGCGCCTCGCCGATCTGTGCAAACACCCCGCTGCACTGCTGATCGAACGTCTCGCCCGGCGCCAGCATTCCGGCGATGAACAGGAACTCCCGGGCGGCCACGCGGGTGACGTGCGAGTACTGGCCGAGCGGCTTGCCGAGCGCCTCGACGTTATAGATGCGGATATCCATCGGGGTTCATCCTTTTACTTTGCCGGCGTACGCGCGGCGAGCTGCTGCCTGAGGATGTCCGCGAGCTCGTCGAGCTCGAGCGGCTTGCTCACGAAGGCGTTGGCGCCCGCCGACTGGCAGCGCGTGACGGTCGCCTTGTCCAGGAGCGCCGAGACGATGATCACCGGGGTGCGCGCGTTCGGCGCCGAGCGCCGCACGCCGGAGAGCACGCCGAAGCCCCCGATGCCCGGCATCCTGAGATCGAGCAGGATCGCGTCGTAGGCGTAGGTCTGGGCGAGGCGCAGCGCCTGCTCGCAGGTGCCCGCGAGCTGGACCTCGACGTCGAGCGCCTTGGTGAGCGCCGCGGCCATGAGCAGCCGCATCGATTCCTCGTCGTCGACGATCAGCACGCGGTGGCGTGTGGTGATTTCCTCGCCCTGCATCCCCGGTACTTTATCGCGCTAGCGCTTGCGCTGGTGGCGCCACAGGACGTCTTCGACCCCGGCGGCCCGGTTCAGCACGCGCGCCGCGATGAACAGCAGGTCGGAGAGCCGGTTCAGGTACCGGCGCGCGGCCTCGCTTACGCGCTCCTTGCGGCCGAGCGCGACCACGCTCCTCTCGGCGCGCCGGCACACGGTGCGCGCGAGGTGCGCCGCGGCCGCGGCGCGGCTTCCGCCGGGCAGGATGAATTCCTTGAGGGGGGCGAGCGTCTTGTTGTGCCGCTCGATCTCGCCGTCGAGGAACGTTACCCGCTCGGGCTTGAGCAGCGCGTGGCCGGGGATGCTGAGCTCGCCGCCGAGGTCGAGGAGGTCGTGCTGCACGGCGACGAGCGCGCCGCGGATATCCTGCGGCATTTCCTCGGCGAGGATCACGCCCAGGACCGAGTTGAGCTCGTCGATCTCGCCGAGGGCGGCCACCCGCGGGTGGTCCTTCGGCACGCGCGAGCCGTCGCCGAGGCCGGTTTCGCCGGCGTCGCCGGTGCGCGTCGCGATCTTGCTCAGGCGGTGACCCATTATCTTTTCCTTACCTCGCTCTCGATCGTGCCTTCGGCGAGCCGCGTGGTGATGCGCTCTCCCGGGCGCACGGCGGCGGCGCTGCGCAGCACCTCGCCCGATGCGCTGTACGTGATGCTGTAGCCGCGGGCGAGCACCGCCGTCGGGTCGAGCGACGCGAGCGCCGCCTGAAGCTCGGCGAGGTGCGCGCGGCAGCGGTGCACCTTGTGCGAGAAGGCGAACGCAAGCCGGGCCTTGAACTGCGTCACCTGGTGCTGATACGAGCGCAGCCGCTGCGCCGGATGCACCAGGCGCCGGGCGCAGGCATCCAGCGCCTGCGCGGCATAGCGCAGCGCTCTTTCCATTTCCCTCTGCAGGGAAGAAATGCTCCTCGCCACCCGAGCCGCAAGCTCGGCGCGCGGCGGGCTCACGAGCTCGGCGGCCGCGGTGGGCGTGGGCGCGCGCCGGTCGGCGGCGAAGTCGGCGATGGTGAAGTCGGTCTCGTGGCCCACGCCGACCACCACCGGCACGGCCGAGGCGCGGATCGCGCGCGCCACCGCTTCCTCGTTGAACGGCCACAGGTCCTCGATCGAGCCTCCGCCGCGCACGAGCAGCAGCGCGTCGCACTCGGCGCGCCGGCTCGCGCGCGCGAGCATCGCGGCGATGCGCTCGGCCGCGCCTTCGCCCTGCACCGGGGCCGGGTAGACGATCACCGCGATCGCCGGATTGCGCCGCGCGAGCGTCGTGAGCACGTCGCGCAGCGCCGCGGCGGCGAGCGAGGTGACCACGCCGATCGAGCGCGGGTGCGCGGGCAGCGCGCGCTTGAGCCGCTCGTCGAACAGGCCTTCGGCGCCGAGCCTGTCCTTCAGCCGCAGGAAGCGCTCGTAGAGCGGGCCGAGGCCCGCCCGGCGCATCGCTTCGACAGTGAGCTGGAAGCGGCCGCGCGGCTCGTAGAGCGTCGCAGCCGCCCGCACCTCGACCTGCATGCCGTCGCGCGGCTCCCAGTCGAGAGCCGCCGCGCGGCTGCGGAACATCACGCACTCCACCTGCGCCGCGTGGTCCTTCAGGGTGAAGTAGCAGTGGCCCGACGGGGCGCGCGACAGGTTGGACAGCTCGCCGCGCACCCAGGTGAGCGGAATTCGCCGCTCGACGAGCTCGCGCACGCTGCGCAGCAATTCCGCGACCGACAGAATGCGGTGGCCGGAGGCTGCAGCGGCGCCTGGAATCTCGTTCTGCATCGGTGTCAAGAGGCGCAGCCGAGCCTACACTAATCCACATTCCTCCCGCAGCGCCGCCGCGAGGCGACGCGGGCGCGCGTGGAACCCCATTCTTTTGCGTAACGGGTTGTCGCGCCGGAAGAAAACTCTGCTCAAATTTTGATCGCCACCGACTCGACGGGCATTGCAACGGGCATGTGACAGTCCATCCAGCACCAATCCACAAACTTATCCACAGTTTCTTGTGGATATCGCCGGATCCATTGACGCGGAACGTGACTTGATGCGCGTTACTACGGTCGCGCAGCATATTTGCTGCACTGCGGAACTTGATCCGTCGCGATGCTTTGGCTTACAGTCGGCGGCCAGGCAACCAAAAGAACGATAAGGAAACTCGTTGTTCGCGATCGTCCAGGCCGCGGGCTGGCCCATCTGGTTCCTGCTGTTCGCTTCCGTCATCGCAGTCGCCCTGATCATCGAGCGCTCGGTCACGCTGCGCGCGAGCCGCGTCATCCCGCCGAGCCTGCTCGACCAGGTG
>DATIGR010000057.1:0-6096 GCA_035454645.1 Burkholderiales bacterium | reverse complement strand
TCATCACCATGGCGTAGGCGCCGCACGACATGATCGCGAGGAGATCCCCCTCCCCCGCGGCAAGCCGGCGTTCCTTGGCGAGAAAATCCGCGCTCTCGCACACCGGACCCACGATGTCGTAAACAGCGCCCCGCGCGCTCGATTCCTTGACGGCTTGCACTTCGTGCCAGGCGCCGTAGAGCGCGGGCCGGATAAGGTCGTTCATGCCGGCGTCGACCACGAGGAAGCTCTTCGCCGGACCGGGCTTCACGTATTCCACCCGGGTCAACAGCACGCCGGCGTTACCGACGATCGAGCGGCCGGGATCGACGATCAGGGTTTCTTCCCGGCCGGCGAGGGCGCCCAGGGCGGCGGCGAGAAAGCCGCCGACGGGGTCCTGCTCCTCGTCGCGATAGCGTATGCCGATGCCGCCGCCGATGTCGATATGCCTCAGGCGAATCCCTGAGCGCTCGAGCCGCTCGGCGAGCGCGGCGATCCTGGCGGCCGCCTCGGCGAACGGAGCGGCTTGCGCGAGCTGCGAGCCGATGTGGCAACCGACGCCGACCACTTCGATTTCCGGCATCTTGGCCGCCGCGGCGTAAAGCCGCTCGGCTTCAGCGTGCGCCACGCCGAACTTGTTCTCACGCAGTCCGGTGGAGATGTAGGCGTGCGTTCGGGGATCGATGTCCGGGTTGACCCGGAAAGCCACCGGCGCGATCGTTCCCATGCGGGCGGCGATCGTGCATACCCGCCGCAACTCCGATTCCGACTCGAGGTTGATGCAGCCGATCCCCTTCTCGAGCGCGAAGCCGATCTCCGCCGCGCTCTTGCCGACGCCGGAGAACAGCGTCCTGCGCGGATCGCCGCCGGCGGCGATGACGCGCGCGAGCTCGCCGCCCGAGACGATGTCGAATCCGGCGCCGAGGCGCGCGAGCAGCGCGAGCAGCGCGAGGTTGGAGTTGGCCTTCACCGAGTAGCACACCATGGCGCTGCGGCCAGCGAGGGCGCGGCTGAACTCCTGGTACGCCGCCTCGATCGCGGCCTGGGAGTAGACGAAGCACGGCGTGCCGAACCGGCGCGCGACGTCGTCCAGCGGCATCTCGCCGGCGCACAGCACCCCGTTGCGGTAGCTGAAAGACAAGCGTGACCTACTTCTTCTCTTCTTCTTCGGATGGCTGCGGCGGATAGGGAACCGGCGTGTAGGGCTGTGGCTTCGCCGGCTTGATGCCGGGTGGCGGGCTATCGCGCAGGTATAAGGGCCCCTTCTTGCCGCAGCCGGCGGCGAGCGCCAGAGCCATTACCAGCAGTGCGGGCGAAAGCTTGCGCATACAATTCCCATGCTACCCCATGGACGAGAGCCAAAAGAACGAAAGCGAATTCCACGCGCGCGCGGATGCTGCGCTGGAAGCCCTCGAGCGCGCGCTGGAGCAAGCCGGCGTCGAGGCCGACTTCGAGCTCAAGGAAGGCAGCATCCTCGAGATCGAGTTTGAGGACGGCTCGAAGATCATCGTCAACCGGCACGGCGCCGCGCGTGAGATCTGGGTCGCCGCGCGCAGCGGCGGATTCCACTACCGCTGGGACGGCGCCGCCTGGCGCGACACGCGCAGCGGCGAGGAGCTGCTCGCGGCGCTCTCGGAGCTCGTCTCCCTGCAGCTAGGCAGGCGGGTTCGTCTCAGGTGACGCCGGCTGCGCCGGCACCGGCGGGGGCAGCGGCTGCAGCACGTCGGGTGGCGGTACAGCCTCGCGGTAGAAGAACTCCGGCACCAGCTTGGTGGACTCGCCGGCGAGCGGCCCGGTCGGCATGGCGACGATGCCTTCGGGCATGCTGCGGAACATTTCCGGGTACTCGGGGAGCACATGCTCCATGTAGCCGAGCCAGATCGGCAGCGCGACGACGCCCCCGGTCTGGTTTTTCCCGAGGGTCTTCGGCTGGTCGAAGCCGACCCAGGACACGGCGACCAGCGCCGGCTGGTACCCGGCGAACCAGGCGTCGACGAACTCGTTGGTCGTGCCGGTCTTGCCCGCGAGATCCGCGCGCCCAAGTCGCGCCGCGCGCGCCGCGGTGCCGTAGCGCGTCACGTCCTGCATGATGTTGTCCATGATGAAGGCGTTGCGCGGATCGAGGACGCGCAGCACCTCGTCGCCGGCGCGCTGCGGCTCGGCGAGCGCGAGCGCGTTGCCGCGGTCGTCGACGATCTTCTGGATGAAGTACGGCTGAATGAGGTAGCCGCCGTTGGCGAACACCGAGTAGGCGCGCGCCATCTGCCAGGCGGTCACCGAGCCGGCGCCGAGCGCCATGGTGAGGTAGGCGGGGTGGCGCTCGGCCTCGAAGCCGAAGCGCGTCACGTAGTCCTGCGCGTATTTCGGTCCGATCGCGTCCAGGATGCGGATTGACACCATGTTCTTGGACTTCGCAAGCGCGGTGCGCAGGCGCATCGGGCCTTCGAACTTGCCGTCGTAGTTCTTCGGCTCCCAGCGCTGGCTGCCGGTCTGCTCGGCCTCGAGCACGACCGGCTCGTCCGCGATCACCGTGGCGGCGGTGAAGCCCTTCTCCAGCGCCGCGGAATAGATGAAGGGCTTGAACGACGACCCCGGCTGGCGCCACGCCTGGGTGACGTGGTTGAACTTGTTGCGGCCGAAGTCGAAGCCGCCGACCAGCGCACGGATCGCGCCCTCCTGCGGGTCGAGCGAGATGAAGGCGGCCTCGACCTCGGGCAGCTGCACGATCTGCCAGCTCTTGCCTTCGCGCTGCACCCGGATGATGGCGCCCTTGCGGATGCGCCGCTGCGGCGCGGCCTTGGCGTCGAGCGCGCGCGCCGCGAACTGCAGCCCCGGTCCCGCGATGACGATGCGCTCGCCGCTGCGCAGCCCGGCCTGCACCTGCTTTCCGTCGTACGCGAGCACCACGGCGGCAAGCAGGTCGTCGTTGTCCGGGTGGTCGTCGAGCGCATCCTCGAGGTCCTCGTCGACGGGGCTCGCGGGAAGCTCGACATAGGCCTCCGGCCCGCGATAACCGGCTCTGCGGTCGTACTCGAGCACTCCCTGGCGCAGCGCGCGGTAAGCCGCCTCCTGATCCGCCTTGCGCAGGGTCGTGTACACGCGAAAGCCTCGCGTGTAGACGTCGTCCGGGTAGTGCTCCACGAGCGCCTGGCGCACCATCTCGGCGGCGAATTCGGCGTGTACCGAGTACTCGGCGATCTCGCGACCGCGCGCCCGCAGCGACGCCTTGAGCGCATCCTCATATTGCGTTGCATCAATGTAGCCGAGCTGGTTCATGCGCCGCAGCACGTACTGTTGACGCTGCTTGGCGCGCTGCGGGTTGGCCACCGGGTTGTGCGAGGGCGCCTTGGGCAGCCCGGCGAGCATCGCAGTTTCTGCGAGCGAAAGCTGATTGAGGGCTTTGCCGAAATAGGTCTGAGAAGCTGCCGCGAAGCCATACGCGCGCTGGCCCAGATAGATCTGATTGACGTAGAGCTCCAGGATCTGCTCCTTGGAGAAGCTGTGCTCGATCTTGAAAGCGAGCAGAGCCTCGTAGAGCTTGCGCGTCAGGGTCTTTTCCGAGGACAGAAAGAAGTTGCGCGCCACCTGCATCGTGATGGTGCTGGCCCCCTGGCGCCTGCGGCCGGACACCAGGTTGGCCCAGGCCGCGCGCAGCACGCCGACATAGTCGATTCCGGGATGCTCGTAGAAGCGCTCGTCCTCGGCGGCAATCACCGCGTTCTTGAGCTGCTGGGGCACCTCGGCAATCGAGACGACTGCCCGCCGCTCCTCGCCGAACTCGCCGATCAGCACGCCGTCGGCCGTATAGATGCGCAGCGGGATCTTCGGCTGCGAGCTAAGGGCTTCGAGCGACGGCAGCTGGGGGTAGGCGAGCACCACCACCAGGCCGACCGCGAGCACCGCGGCGAGCGCCAGCCCCGCCAGGATGGCTAGCGGAAGCGCAACGTACCGGATCCACATCTTCCTGGGGCTTAGAGCGGCTCGGAGCAGGGGTCGTTGCAACCGGTGCTAGGACGGCAGGATGATACCCCCTTACCCCTGTGGAAAATTAAGTAGACAGCCGGGGGGCTTGTTGCTAGCATTTCACGCCATTTCTGCGAATCGCACCTAAGATGCGACGCGAAAAGGGGAAATACCGAGGACCCAAAATGAAATTCGACCTGTTCACGGCGAAAGCACCGCCGCTGTTTGGGCTGGATATCAGCTCTTCATCGGTCAAGATGCTCGAGCTCGTCGACGGCGGCAGGGGTGGCTATCGCGTGGAACGCTACGCAATCGAGCCCCTGCCGCGCGACTGCGTGGTGGACGGCAACATCAACAATCTCGAGGCGGTTACAGAGTCCGTGAAACGGGCGCACGCGCGCATGGGCACCCGCACCAAGCACGTGGCGATGGCGGTGCCGAGCGGCGCGGTCATCAGCAAGAAGATCATCGTTCCGGCGGCGTTGCGCGAGGAAGAGCTCGAGGTCCAGGTCGAGAGCGAAGCCAACCAGTACATCCCGTTCGCGCTCGAGGAGGTGAATCTCGACTTTCAGATCCTCGGCCCGTCGCCGACCAACCCCGACGAGCAGGAGGTCCTGATCGCCGCCACGCGCAAGGAAAAGGTCGAGGACCGCGTCGCGGTCGCCGATTCCGCCGGCCTGAAGGCCCTGGTGATGGACGTCGAGTCGTTCGCCCAGCAGAACGCGCTGTCGCTGGTGGTGCAGGCGCTGCCCGGCAGCGGCAAGGACCAGAACGTCGCGGTCGTGGACGTGGGCGCGAACGTCATGAACGTGGCCGTGCTGCGCAACGACCAGTCCATTTATACCCGCGAGCAGGCCTTCGGCGGCAACCAGCTCACCCAGGACATCGTCAGCCGCTACGGCATGACCCCGGAGGAGGCGGAGACCGCGAAGCGCTCCGGCGGGCTGCCCGACGACTTCGAATCCGAGGTCATGAAGCCCTTCATGGAGAACCTGTCGATGGAGGTGCAGCGCGCGCTGCAGTTCTTCTTCACCTCGACGCAAGACCACGCCGTCGACCACATCCTGCTCGCCGGCGGCTCGGCAGTGATCCCGGGGCTCGACGAGGTCGTGCACACGCGCACCCAGGTGCCGACCAGCGTAGCGAACCCGTTCGCCCTGATGCAGGCCTCGCCGAAGATCCAGCTGAAGCGCCTGATGTCGGACGCGCCATCGCTGATCGTCGCCTGCGGCCTGGCGATGAGGAGGTTCGACCCGCAATGAACGCACGCATCAACCTGCTGCCGCACCGGGCCGACCGGCGCAAGCGTGCCCGGCAGCACTTCGTCACCGTCTCGTTCGGCACCTTCATGGTCGGTGCCGCGCTGGCTGGCCTGATGTACCAGTTCTACGACCGGCAGATCGAGGTGCAGAACGACCGCAACGCGTTCCTCGCCGCCGAGATCAAGAAGCTCGACAAGGACATCGCCGACATCAACGAGCTGCGCAACCAGATCCAGGCGCTGCTCGCGCGCAAGCAGATCATCGAGACGCTGCAGGCCGATCGCGCCCAGACCGTGCACCTGCTGGAGCAGATGGTGCGCCAGATGCCTGAAGGCGTGTACCTGCGCTCGATGAAGCAGGCCGGGTCGAAGGTCCACATCGCCGGCTACGCGCAGTCGAACGCGCGTGTCTCGACGCTGATGCGCAACATCGAGGCCTCGGCCTGGCTCGAGCAGCCGACGCTGGTCGAGGTGAAATCGGCCGCCGTCGACAAGCGGCGGGTCTCGGAATTCAACATGTACCTGAATCTCAAGCGCGCCGCGGCCAAGGACCCGGCCAAGGACGCCCCCAAGCCGGCGGCGAAGAAGGGGTAGGCCATGGCGATCAACCTCAACGCATTTGTCGAGGAATTCAAGCGCACCAACTGGCGCGACGCCGGCACCTGGGGCGCGGCGCCGAAGATTCTGGTGCTGATCGGCATCCTGGTCGGCGTCCCGGTCGCCGGCTTTTTCATGTTCAACCAGGGACAGATCGAGGAGCTCGAGGCCGGGCAGCTCAAGGAAGTGAAGCTCAAGGAAGAGTACGTCGGCAAGAAAAAGCAGGCGATCAACCTCGACCTGCACCGCCAGCAGCTGCGCGAGATCGACACACAGTTCGGCGCGCTGCTGAAGCA
>DATIGR010000056.1:0-2109 GCA_035454645.1 Burkholderiales bacterium | reverse complement strand
CAGCCGCTCGGTCGCCTCGACCAACTCTGACATAATGCCGAAAACCCGCCACGCCTCGCGCGCGGGAACCTCTTTCGCCAGCTCCGCCAGCTTCGGTTGCCTGTCCTGATTCATGTCGGGAAAAGATCCTGAGAAAACGTTGTTGCTGGTCGACGGCTCGTCGTACCTGTACCGCGCTTTTCATGCGCTGCCGGGGCTGAAGAGCCCCAAGACGGGCGAGCCGACCGGCGCGATCTACGGCGTGCTGAACATGCTGCGCAAGCTCGCGGCCGATTATAAGCCGGCCGCCCTCGCCTGCGTGTTCGACGCCAGGGGCCCGACCTTCCGCGACGAGGAATATGCCGACTACAAGGCGAACCGTACGCCGATGCCCGACGACCTCGGCGTGCAGGTCGCGCCGCTGCAGGAGGCGGTGCGCGCGCTCGGCTGGCCGGTGCTGAGCGTGGAAGGCGTGGAAGCCGACGACGTCATCGCCACGCTCGCCGAGCAGGCGAAGGGACAGGGCTGGCGCACCGTGATCTCGACCGGCGACAAGGACTTGACCCAGCTGGTCGACGAGCGGGTGCTGTGGGTCAACACGATGTCCAACGAAAAGCTCGATCCGGCGGGCGTGGAGGAGAAATTCGGCGTGCCGCCGGACAAGATCGTCGACTACCTGACCCTGGTCGGCGACGCGATCGACAACGTTCCCGGCGTGGAAGGGGTCGGCCCCGGCTTCGCGGCGAAATGGATCAAGCAGTACGGGTCGCTTGACGATCTCATGCGTCACGCGCAGCAGATCACCGGGACACGCGGCGAGAATCTGAGGAAGGTGCTCGACTGGCTGCCGAAGGCGCGGCAGCTGCTCACCGTAAAGCGCGACGTCGCGCTGCCCGTGCAGATCGAGGAGCTCACGCTGAAGCCGGATCCTGCGCGGCAGCGCGCCCAATACGAGCGCTTCGGCTTCAAGTCCTGGCTGCGCGAGCTCGAAGGCGCGGCCGCGCCCGCTGCCGCACCCGCCGCTCCAGCGGCCGTCGAGCCGCGCAAATACCGTGCGCTGCTTGCGCAGGACGAACTCGAGGACCTCGTCCGGAAGATCGAGGCCGTCGACCTTGCCGGATTCGATACGCTCTGCGACGGCGACGAGCCGATGACGGCGCGCCTGGCCGGCGTGTCCTTCGCGTTCGGCGACGAGGCGATCTACCTGCCGCTCGGCCACGATTACCCGGGCGCTCCCGCGCAGCTATCCCTGGAGCTTGCCTTGGGAATCCTCAAGCCATGGCTCGAGCGCGCCGATCGGAAGAAAGTCTGCGAGGACGTGAAGTTCGATACGCACATCCTCGCGAACCACGGCGTGCGTCTTGCAGGCTGCGCGCACGACACGCTGCTCGAGTCCTACGTGCTCGAAGTCCACGAGAAGCACGAGCTCGCCATGCTCGCGCAGCGCCATTGCGGCCGCACCGTGCCGAGCCGGGAGGACGTGACGGGAAAAGGCGCGGGACGCATTGCGTTCGCTTCGGTGGAGGTCGCGCGCGCCACCGACTACGCGGCGCAGCGGACCGACTGCTCGCTCTCGCTGCACGAGCTGCTCTATGGGAGGATCCAGGAGGACGACAAGCTCAACTTCGTCTACAGCAGGATCGAGATGCCGATGCTGCCGGTGCTGTGGCGCATGGAGCGCAACGGCGTGCTGCTCGACCGCGCCAAGCTCGAGGCCCAGAGCCACGAGCTGGGAAAGGAAATTTTTCAGAAAGAGCAGGAAGCGTATTCCGCCGCGGGCCAGCCTTTCAACCTCGGCTCGCCGAAGCAGATCCAGGAGATCCTGTTCGAGCGGCAGAAGCTGCCGGTCAAGAAGAAGACGCCCTCGGGCCAGCCCTCGACCGACGAGGACTCGCTCGCCGAGCTCGCGCTCGACCACCCGCTGCCGCGTCTTATCCTCGAGCACCGCGCGCTCTCCAAGCTCAAGTCCACGTACACCGACAAGCTGCCGAAGAGCATCAACGAACGCACCGGCCGTGTGCACACCACTTACTCGCAGATCACTGCGGTCACCGGCAGGCTGTCGTCCAACGAGCCGAACCTGCAGAACATCCCGATCCGTACGCCCGCCGGCCGCCGCATCCGCGAATG
>DATIGR010000055.1:0-23478 GCA_035454645.1 Burkholderiales bacterium | reverse complement strand
GAGCAGCACGACGAGCAGGCTGAACTCGCCGTTCGAGAGCGCCACGTTCCGGCCGTCGGGCGCCGCGAGGCGCCGGGTGTTGAGGTTGAGCTCCAGCCGTCGAAGCGGAAGGCGCGGATGCCCTCCGGGCGCCCCTGGCGCACTTCGGCGCGGCGGCGGCGCAGGATGGTGCGGATGCGCGCGAGGAGCTCGCGCGGGCTGAAGGGCTTGGTCAGGTAGTCGTCGGCGCCGAGCTCCAGGCCCATCACCCGGTCGGCCTCTTCCGAGCGGCCGGTCAGCATGATGATCGGGATCGCCGACTCGTCGCGCAGCGCGCGCGCGAGCGCCATGCCGTCCTCGGTCTTGAGCTTGAGGTCGAGCACGATGATGTCCACCACCTGCTGGGCGATCACCTCGTGCATCGCGCGGCCGTCGGCGACCGTGGTGACACGCATGTCGTTCTGGCCGAGGTATTCCGCGATCAGCCCGCGGATCATCGGGTCGTCGTCCACCGCCAGCACGTGCGGGAGCGCCGCCTGCGGGGTAGCCAGGGGTTGCAAGCTCATGATTTCGCGCAAGCCTTGAAGTCTATTCAGGCGCCGCCCGGCGCCGTTACACCTGTAACCTGCGGCGGCACTGGATGTAAATTACACGCAATTGGCATTGGGTGAAATGGGCGCTTGAGCGACAAGCAGAAACCCGGCGAGATCCTGGTCATCGACGACGACCGGATCATGCGCGACCTGATGACCGACTGGCTGGAGGCCGCGGGGTACGCCGTGCACAAGGCGACCGACTGCAATGCCGCCTGCGCCGCCCTCGAGCGCGGGCCGGTGCTGGTCGTGAGCGACATGTGGATGCCCGGCCCGTGCGGCGCCGCGGCGATTGCCTTCCTGAAGGACAGGTCTCCCGGAACGAAGCTGATCGCCGTGTCCGGCCATTTCGGCTCCGGACAGGGCCTGAGCGAGCAGGAGGCGCTCGGCGCGGGCGCCGCGCGCGCGCTCGCCAAGCCGGTGAAGCGCGCCGAGCTCCTCGCCGCGGTCGCCGAGCTGATTGGCCCGCCTTCCCGGTAGAAAAGAGTCCATGCCGACCGCACGGATACGGTCGGCGCTCTCGCGCATCCCGCTTGGCCGCGCGCTGATCGCGCTCGGCCTGGTGCTCGTCGGCATCAACGTCGGCTCGGCCATCTGGGACGTACGCTCGGCCTACGACCGCACCGAGCGCCGCGCGGTTCGCTACTACGGGAACATGACGCGGCTCCTCGCCGAGCAGACCGCGGCCTCGATGGAGGCGGTGGACCTCATCCTGCGCGACGCGGTGCGCGGCGGGCGGGCAGGCCAGGTCGCCGGCGTGATCACGCGGGTGGGCGATGAGCTGCTGCGAGTGCCGCAGATCGGGGCCATGATGGTGCTCGACGCGCGGGGCGAGGTGCTCGCGCGCTCGAGCCAGATCCCGGCGTTCGATCCCGACCTCGCCGAGCGGCCGTTCTTCGTCGCCCACCGCGACGGCGCGCCGGAGCTGCTGCACCTCAGCCAGCCCTACCGCGTCGCCCCCGGCGGGCAATGGCGCTTCGTGCTGTCGCGGCGCCTGAGCACGGCCGAGGGCAGGTTCGACGGCGTGGTGGCGGCGGCGATCGAGGTCGAGGTGTTCGACCGCCTCTACCGCACCATCGACCTCGGCGACGGCGGCTTCATCACGCTGCTCGCGATCAACGGCACGCTCCTCACCCGCATTCCCGATCCCGGCATTGCCCGCGGCCGCAGGCTTCCCGGCGGCGCGATCATGGCCGGGGTAAACCGCGAGGGCCGCTTCGAGGGATGGACCACGAGCCCGATCAGCGGCGAGCGCGTGCTGCTCGCGGCGCACGCGGTGCGCGGCTTCCCGCTGCTCGTGGCGAGCGGCGCGAACGAGGCCGCGGTGTTCGCGCCCTGGCGCGAGGAGGCGTGGCTCGTGTTCGACCGCACGCTGCTCACCTCGGCGGCGATGCTCGCGCTGATCGGCCTGGCGGCCTGGGGCCTCGCGCGCCGCGAGCGCGCGCTCGCGCGCAGCTGGCGGCGCTACCAGTCGATGATCGAGCACAGCTCCGACGCCCTCATCCTGTCGCGGCCGACGAAGGGCGGCATCCTCTACGCGAGCCCGGCGATCGAGCGCCTGCTCGGCTACCGCATGGAGGAGCTGCAGGGACGCGAGGTGATGGACCTGATCCACCCGGAGTTCCTCGAGACGGCAATGAAGGCGCGCGCCGAGCTGCTGCGCACTCCCGGCCGGGTGGCGGTCGACGAGGTGAAGCTCGTGCACAAGGACGGCTCGTGGCGCTGGATCGAGCTCACGCGCTCGAACCTGCTCAACGAGCCGAGCGTGCGCGCGGTGGTGTTCAACTTCCGCGACATCACCGAGCGCAAGCAGGCCGAGGCCGAGCGCGCCCGGCTCGAGAGCCGGCTGCGCCAGGCCGAGAAGCTCGAGGCGGTCGGGCGGCTCGCGGGCGGCATCGCGCACGACTTCAACAACATCCTCGGCGGCATCCTGGGGTATGCCGAGATGCTCGCGGAGAACGCGCCCGCGGGCTCGCCGCTCAAGCGCTACGCCGACAACGTGCTCACCGGCGCGAACCGCGCGAGCGGGCTGGTGGAGCAGATCCTGTCCTACAGCCGCAGCCAGCGCGGCAAGCGCGCCCCGGTGGAGCTCGGGCGCATCGTCGCGGAGACGCTCGAGCTCGTGCGCGGCTCGCTGCCGCGCGGCATCACGCTCGAAGCCGAGTGGCCCGGGGAGGAGGTGTTCGTCGTCGGCGACGCCACGCAGCTCCACCAGGTGACCATGAACCTCTGCACCAACGCCTGCCACGCCATGGAAAGCGGCGGCGTGCTCAGGGTGGCCCTCGACACCGAGAGCCTGGCGGCCGACCGCACCCTCGCCCACAGCACGCTGCTCGCCGGAAACTACGCGCGCCTCACCGTCAGCGACACCGGCAGCGGCATGGACGAGGCGACGCTCGCTCGCATCTTCGAGCCGTTCTTCACCACCAAGGAGGTCGGCAAGGGCACCGGCCTCGGCCTCGCGCTCGTCTACGGCATCGTCACGGACTCGGGCGGCGCGATCGACGTGACGAGCGCGCCGGGCCGCGGCTCGAAGTTCGTCATCTACCTGCCGCGGGTCGAGGCGCCCGCGGCTCACGAGGACGCGGCGGCGCCGCCGGTCGCGCGCGGCCGCGGCGAGCGCGTGCTGGTGGTGGACGACGAGGAAGCCCTGGTCGCGGTCACCTCCGAGGTGCTGAAGCGCTTCGGCTACGAGCCGGTCGGCTGCTCCGACGGCGAGGCGGCGCTCGCCGCCTTCGACAGCGGCAAGATCGACGCGGTGATCGCCGACGAGGTAATGCCCGGCCTTTCCGGCACCCAGCTCGCGCGGGCGCTGCGCCGCCGGCGCGCCGACCTGCCGATCGTGCTGGTGAGCGGCTATCCCGGGCCGAGGCTCACCGAGCGCGCGCTCGCCGCCGGCGTCACCGAGATCCTCAAGAAGCCGGTGCAGTCGCGCGACCTCGCCTCGGCGCTCGCCCGCCTCCTGAAAAAGGGGTCAGGACCCTTTTATTAAAAAAGGGGTCAGGACCCTTTTTGCAGTGAGCTACGCGCAGCTGCGCGAAAAAGGGTCCTGACCCCTTTTTTAATAAAAGGGTCCTGACCCCTTTTTCAGGCGTTTCAGGTGAAACGATCCGGCGCCGGCTGGAAACCGGCGTGTATTGCAGATCGCGCATGCTCGCGCCATGTTCGAAACCACCACATTCCTGGAAACCCCCGGCGACCCGTACGACGGCGTTCCGCTGGGCGTCGAGGCGATCGTTCCGTTCACCCACGAGCCGACCGGCATGGAAAAGAGCCGCGATGAAGATCGACCTGCGGCGGGGCAGGCTCTTGCGGATCCTGGGTGGCGCGGGTAGCACCGATTGTTCCCGTGGCCGCATTGCAGGCGTAATTTGCCGCCGCGGCTGCCGTAACCGCCGGGCAACCGGCCGGGCCCATGCTGTTCCCTGCAGTAGTCCCCAACCACCTGAAGGGATCGCATCATGAACGTGAAACGTCTCATTCTCACCCTCTCGATCGCCGGGCTCGCGCTTTCGGGCTGCGCGCAGCTGAAGGAGTGGTACCAGGATGCCAACGCCTACGGCGGCGCGAGCGCTCCCGAAGAGCAGAGCCCGTTCCCGAAGTCCTCGAGCAACATCGCGGGTAACTAGCCATGCGCGCGATACTGGCCGCGGCCCTGCTCGCCCTCGCCGGCTGCCAGCTGCAGGAGCCGACGCTTCCGGGCACCGTGGTGAGCGTTGTCCCGCTCGAGCGCGAGGCGCCGGAGCGCGAGGAATCGTCCAGGCACTACGAGGATCTGCTCGTGCCCGAGGTCGCCTGGCAGGTCGAGGTGCGGCTGGAAGACGGCAGCGAGCTGACCCTGACCTACCAGGGGCCCCGGCGCTACGAGGCCGGCGAGCGGGTGCGGGTGCTGCTCCAGGAGGAGCGCGCGTTACTGTTGTAACAACCGCGCATCGCGGCGAAATGGCCTAGAAATCTCGCCCCCCGATACTGGTTTCACGTCTAGAAGACGTGGCCTTCCGGCTGCAGGACCAGGGTTCCCCCCCTCCTCCCCCTCCCCATGGAAGGGACCCTGGTGGCCCGGGAGGCTTTTTTTTTGTATTTTGAGCCGACCATGCCGAGGAAGCGCTACGCCCGCCGCGAGGACCTGGGGCTCGCCCCGGCCGAGTTCGCCGTGCTCGAGCGCCTGGACAGCCCGCAGAAGATCCAGGCGTTCCTCTACGGCCTGCGGCAGAACTTCGAGCTCGCCGGAGACACCTGCCGGCCGGTGCGCCACGTGCTGCGCAACCGCGCCGCGCACTGCATCGAGGGCGCGATGCTCGCGGCGTGCGCGCTCTGGGTGCACGGCGAGCCGCCGCTCGTCATGGACATGCGCGCGGTGCAGGATTTCGACCACGTGGTGGCGCTGTTCCGCCGCCACGGGCGCTGGGGCGCGATCTCCAAGACCAACGGCATCGGGCTGCGCTGGCGCGACCCGGTGTACGGCAGCCTGCGCGAGCTCGCGATGTCCTACTTCCACGAGTACTACAACCGGCGCGACCACAAGACGCTGCGCGAGTACTCGGTGCCCTTCGACCTGCGGCGCGTCGAGCCGCAGGTCTGGGTGACCGGTGACATGCGGGGCTCGAAGCACGCTTGGTCCGTCGCCGAGCAGCTCGACCGGCTCAGGCACTTCAAGCTCGTCGACGGCCGGCACCTTCCGGCGGTGACGCGCCGCGACCCGTTCGAGCGGCGCGCGGGCGCGCTGCTCCAGTACCGGCGGCCGCGGGCGCTGCTCGACAAGCTCGCCCGGCTCGCCAAGAAGCGCCGCAAATGACTACTTGTCCCCGACCCGGCCGATCTTCTCCAGAGCGCTCTTGAGCCGCGCGGCGTCGCGCTCCCAGTAGCTGCGGAACGCGGGCGCGTCGAGGTAATTCACCGGAGTCGAGACTTTCTCCATCGTCGCCTTGAACTCGGCCGAGGTCGCGGCTTCGCGCACCGCGGCGCGCAGGCGGTCGAGCACCGGCGTGGGGGTCGCCGCGGGCGCGAACACCCCCGACCAGATGTAGAACTCCGCGTCGTAGCCGAGCTCCTTGAAGGTCGGGATCTCGGGGAGCAGCGCCAGCCGCTCGGTGCTCCAGCTCGCGAGCGCGCGCATCTTGCCGGCCTTGATCTGGCCGATCGCCGCCGCCGGGCCCGAGGCGAGCGCGTGCACCTGGCCGCCGAGGAGCGCGGTGACCGCCGGCCCGCCGCCCTGGTAGGGGACGTGGAACAGCTTGATGCCGGCGGCGTGGGAGAAGATCTCCATCGCCACATGCAGCGTGCCGTACACGCCGGAGGACGAGTAGTTGATCTTCCCGGGATAGGCCTTGGCGCTCGCGACGAACTCCTGCAGCGTGTTCCACGGGCTGTCCGCGCCCACCACGAGCACCGTCGGGTCCGCCGTGATCAGCGCGATCGGCGCGAAGTCGTTCATCTCGTACGAAGGCGTGCGCCCCATGATGCGGTCCGACACCGGGAAGATCGAGATCGAGGACAGCCCCATCAGGATCGTGTAGCCGTCGGGCGCGCTCTTCGCCACCGCCGCCATGCCGACCGCGCCGCCCGCGCCGGTGCGGTTGGTCACCACCACCGGCTGCTTGAGCGACTTCTCCATCTGCGCCGCGAGCGGCCGGCCCACGATGTCGGCGACCCCGCCGGGCGGGAACGGCACGATCATCGTGATCGGCTTCGTCGGGTACGGCTGGGCAAATGCCCCGGCGGCGAACAGGCAGGCGAACAGCACAGGGATCAGTCGTGACATAGGTCTCCTCGCAGCCCCCCAAGGTAACAGGCTGTTACACATGTTGCACTTTATCGGTTTGCTTTCGAAGCCCTGGGGCGTGAAATGCGGTGGCACTCAACTCGAAAGGAGGCCCCAGATGTTCAAGAAGCTCGCTGTCCTGGCCGCTGCACTGGCGGTTTCGGCCCCCGCGCTCGCCGACCGGGGCTACGACAACGGACGAGGCCATGGCTATCGCCAGGCCCCTCGTACGGTGGTGGTCTACAAGCAGCCCCAGTACGTGGTGCATCGCCCGGCCCCCCGGGTGGTCCACCACTACAACTACCGTCCGGCGCCGCGCCCGGTGTACGTGGTCGAGCAGCACAACCACGTGAACCCGATCGCGTTCCTCGCCGGCGCCGTCATCGGCGCGGCGATCGTGCATCACGCCGTAACGACGGGCTACTGATCGAACTCGGCCCTGAAGCCGGGAGGCGGCGAGTAGGCGAAACTCCCGCGCCGGATCACCGCCTCCCGGCCGCCGTTCGCGGCGACAAGCTCCGCTTGCCGCCGCTTCGCGCGCCGGTCGACCTCCTCGGGGTCGAGCATCGCCAGCAGTTCTTCATGGCAAGCCTCTCTCTCCCTCCGAAACCTCGAATCGCCGCCCAGGTCGTTCAATTCCTCCGGGTCGTTCTCGAGGTCGAACAGCTCCGGCCGGTCCGGATAGCGCACGAAGTACACGTACTTCCACTTGCCGTGGCGGATCATGAACTCGCCGGCGCGCGAGGAGGAGGCGTGGTATTCCGACAAAATAACCCGCTGGGTTGGCTTTGCCAGCAAAGAAACCCCTGAAGCACCGGGCGCGTCCGCGCCCACGCATTCCATGACGGTCGGATAGACGTCGACGTGGCTCACCGGCTCGCGGCGCACGCCGGCGGGAACGCCGGGGCCGGCGAGGATCAGCGGCACCTTGGCGGCTTCCTCGTACAGCACCTGCTTGCCCCAGAGCCCGCGCGCGCCGAGGTTGTCGCCGTGGTCGGAGGTATACAGGACTCTGGTTTTTTCACTCAAGCCGCAACCTTCCAGCGTCTCGAGGAGGTGGCCGATGTTCTCGTCGAGCGAGCTGATCAGGCCGAGGTAGCCGGCGCGGGCGCGCTTCACCGCCGCCTCGTCCTCGAAGTGCCGGTCGTAGCCGGTGTTGTCCGCCTGGTCGCGCACGTACGGATGCAGCTTCCCCTCGCGATAGAGCTTGGGCGTCGGAATACGCTCGAACGGATAGCGGTAGTACCAGTGCGGCGGCGCGGTGAGCGGGAAATGCGGCGCGACGAACGACACGAACAGCACCCACGGCCGCCCGGCGTGCCTCGGCGCCTCCTCGCGCAGCCAGATCTGCGCGCGCGAGGCGATCTCGCGGTCGTACCAGGTGTACTCCGACTCGCCCGGCCCGGCGAGCGCAGCGAGCTTCTTGCCGTCGGCGCGCGGCGGCATGTCGTCGCCGCGCAGCAGGCCGTAGAGATCGCCTTTGCCCTCGAACACGTTCATCGGCACGATCTCTTCGGAGAAGCCGTTGTCGTCGTCGGCGGAGCGGAAGTGGAGCTTGCCGACCGAGACCACGCGGTGCCCCGCCTCGCGCAGGCGATGGTGCCAGCTCGGCACGCTGCCGTCGTAGGGGTCGGCGTTGTCCCAGAAGCCGATCTGGTGGATGTACCGGCCGATCGCGAACGCGGCGCGCGCCGGCACGCAGATCGGGCAGGTGGTGTAGGCGTCGGTGAAGCGCAGGCCGCGCGCCGCGAGGCGGTCGAGGTTCGGCGTGTGCATGAGCGCGCTGCCCGAGCAGCCCATCCAGCGCGGGTCGTGCTCGTCGGACATGATGACCAGCAGGTTCGCGGGTTTCATGCCATGCCGACCTGGGGAAGGCGCGCGACCGCGTCCGCGGGCCGCGAGCGGATCATGTCCATGAGCGCGTTCTTCTTGTTCGAGGTCTCGAAGATGTTCTGCATCTCGTAGGGATCGTTCGCGAGGTCGTACATCTCGCCGGCGCCGGAACGCAGGTCGACGGTGAGCTTGTGCGTGCGCGTGCGCACCGTGCGCAGGTCGAGGTCGACGCCGGAGCGCGAGGCGCGCAAGTCCCATTCGCTGTAGGCGAAGTCGCGGCTCTGCCTGCCTTCGACAAGGCCGCGCAGGCTGCGGCTGTGCTTCGCCTGGAAGGAAACCCCGGCGTAGTCGGCGAACGTCGCCGGCAGGTCGACGGTGGATACGGGATCGGCAAGCACCTTGTCCTTCGGGATCCCGGGTCCTTGAAGAATCAAACCCACGCGGAGCAATCCTTCGTAAGCCATGGGACCTTTGAGGATCAGGCCGTGGTCGCCGAGCCAGTCGCCGTGGTCGGTCGAGTAGACCACGAGCGTGTTCTCGAGCAGCCCGAGGCTCTCCAGCTCGAGCATGATCCTTCCCACGTTGTGGTCGATGAGGGAGATCATCCCGTAGTAGTTGGCGATCAGCTCGGCGAGCTGCCGGTCGGTGTGCACCGGGATGCGCGAGTACTCCTCGCGGATCCTGCGCAGGTGCTCGACGATCTGCGGCTTGCCTTCCAGGCTTTGCCGGTGCCACCACGGCCGGCGCTCGAGGTCGAGGCTGCGCTCGGGCGGCAGGTCGACCTCGTCGGGGTCGTGCAGCCGGCTCCAGGGCTCGGGCGCGTCGAAGGGATGGTGCGGGTCGGGAAACGAGGCCCACAGGCAAAAGGATTTCTCTTTGTTCTTCTTCAAGAACTCAATGCTCCGATCGCCTACCCATGTGGAGTTGTGAAACGCCACCGGCAGCCCCGAATGGAACGTCTGCATCGCGCTCGAGAGCGGCGGCAGCTGCGTCTCGTAGAGCCGCTGCAGCTCCTCGCCGCGGCCGTCCTTGTGGAACCAGCGCTCGTAGTGCTGGCCGCGCGGCGGCTTCATCGGCGGCCAGTGGTTGTGCCCCTCGACCACCAGCTCGACGTGCTCGAATCCCATGTACGGGCCGGACCAGTCCGGGTCCTGGTCGCTGTTGCGGCACTCGGGCGTGCCGGTCGGCTTGAAGGTGTGCGAGGTGGCGAAGTGCGCCTTGCCGATGTAGCCGGTGCGGTAGCCCGCGCGCGCGAACGCGCCGGCGAAGCCCGCCGCGCCCACCTTCGGGTCGAGGTCGATGCCGTTGTCGGAGACGCCGTGCGTGCAGGGCAGAAGCCCGGTGAGGATCGAGGCGCGCGAGGGCTGGCAAACGAGGTTCGGCGTGATGCACGCCGAGAAGCGCGTGCCCGCGCGCGCCATGCGGTCGAGGTGCGGCGTCTTGATCCTGCGGCCCTCGAAGCCGTAGCAGTCGCCGCGCTGCTGGTCGGAGGTGATGAAGACGAGATTCGGTCTTCCGGGCATCTCTTACTGCGGCTCGATTCCCGCCGCCTTGACGATCGCCGGCCAGCGCGCGACTTCGGTGCGGATGAACTCTCCGTAGGCCTCGGGCGAGGCGCTCGGCGCGACGTCGAGCCCGGCTTTGGTCAGCCGCTCGACCACGCTCGGGTGCTTGAGCGCCTGCACGAAGTGCTGGTAGAGCTTGTCGATCACGGGCTTCGGCGTGCCCGCGGGCGCCACCGGCCCGAACCACTGGATCGTCTCGTAGCCCGGCAGCCCGGCCTCCTCCACGGTCGGGACCTCGGGCAGCGAGCGCGAGCGCGTGCGCGCCGTGACCGCGAACACCTTGAGCTTGCCGGCCTTGATGTGCGGCAGCGTCGGCGGCAGCCCGATCAGGCCGAGCGGCACCTGGCCCGACACCAGGTCGATGATCAGCTGTCCGCCGCCGCGGTAAGGGACGTGGGTGATGTCGAGCTTGCCCGCCTGCTGCTTGAACAGCTCGCCCGCGAGGTGCTGCGGCGTGCCGGTGCCCGGCGAGCCGAAGGTGAGCTTCGAGCCCGGCTGCTTCGCGAGCGCGATCAGCTCCTTGAGGCTGTTGGCCGGCACCGACGGATGGCCGACGATGATGTGCGTGCCGAGGATCGTGTTGGTGATCGGCGCGAAATCCTTGACCGGGTCGTGGTTGAGCTTCTTGTAGATCGCGGGCGCGATGGCGTTCGCATCGGCGTACATGAGCAGCGTGTAGCCGTCGGGCTCGGCGCGCGCCACATAGTCGGTGCCGACCAGGCCGCCGGCGCCGGTGCGGTTCTCGACCACCACCTGCTGGCCGATCGTCTCCGACATCACCGCGGCGAGCGAGCGCGCGGTGAGATCCATCGCCCCGCCCGCGGCGTAGGGCGCGACCAGGTGGATCGGCTTTGCCGGCCAGGTCTGCGCGAGAGCAACCGGCGCGACGGCGACGAGCAGTGCAGCCACGAGCTTGCGGGTCATGAAGGCCTCCTCCTCCTTGACAGAAACGTTCAAACGTTTATACCTCATCGCGGCCATGGCGACTACGGGTTTCACCGCGCAGCGCGACCTCGCCCTGCACCACCAGGTGCGCGAGGACCTGCTGCTCAAGCTGCGCTCCGGGGAGTGGGCGCCGGGCGCCGAGATCCCGCCCGAGCCGGCGCTGTGCGCGCACTACCGGGTGAGCCGCGGCACGCTGCGGCGCGCGCTCGGCGACCTGGTGAGCGAGGGCTACCTCGAGCGCTTCCGCGGGCGCGGCACCTTCGTGCGCCCGCCCAAGCTCGAGACCGGGCTCGCCGGCTCGCTCGGCCGCTTCACCGTGGTCGGCCCGTCGTTCGAGCGGCGCTCGCGCCTGGTCTTCTGCCGCCGCGCCCGCGCCTCGGCCGCGGTCGCGGCGGCACTGAAGCTCAAGCCCGGCGCCGGGATCTGGCACCTCGAGCGCGTGCGGCTCGCCAAGGGCCGCCCGGCGGCGCTCCAGGCGAGCTACTTGCCGCGCCGGCTCTACCCCGGCCTCGACCGCCAGCCGCTCGGCGAGCGCTTCCTGCTCGACATCATGGCCGAGGAGTACGGCGTGCCGCCGCTGCGCGCGGTGGAATTCGTCGACCCGACGGCCGCCGACGGCTACGCCGCGAGACTGCTCGGTATCCGGGCGGGCACGCCGCTCTTTCGCGTCGAGCGCACCACCTACACCAGCCACGAGCGCGTCGCCGAGTACCGGCTCTCGGTGCTGCGCGGCGATCTCTTCCGCTACCGCACCGAGTTCAGGTAGGCGCCCGCACGCTGCGCGGCGGCCCCGCCACGCCGAGGCCGACGCGCGTGGCTTCGAGGTCGAGCAGATCCTCCGGCGCGACGTTGGCGAGGTTGACCTCGGGCCCGAGCTCCTCGATCAGGAGCTTCTTCAGCGCCTCGACGTCGCACTTGCGCACCTCGGGGATCCACGGCCCGGGCAGCTCGATCATGACCTTTTCGGACCCGAGTTTCTCGAGCAGCAAGTCCAGGGTGCGACGGTTGGGCTTGCCCCGCCGCACCAGCTCCGCCGCCTCCACGAGCACCAGCGCCGCGCCGGCTTCGAAGCAGTCCTCGGCCTGCGCGACGAGCAGCTCCGGGTTGCGTTGTCCGAGATCTCGATCGCCTCGAATCCGAGGCGCAGGCATTCGGAATAGAACCTGCCGAGCGCGCGTTCACCCTGGGTCGCGAAGACGTACTCGTGGAACTGGCCGCCGAGGAACGGCTGGACGCGGTGGCGGCGGTACCGCTTCAGCTTTTCTACCAGAACCCCTTCGGGGTAGAGACGCGCCGTCCCGGTCTTGATCTTGGCGAGGTCGGCGTACTCGCCGGCGAGCCGGAGCAGGTCGGCCTGCTGGGCGAGCGGCAGCCCCTGGTCGACGATCATGGTGAGGCCGGAGCGGCGCGGCTTGCTGCTGCGCGCCGCCGGCAGCGGTACCATGGCGAAAGGGTGCCTGGGCACAGTCAGGAATCAGGCGGTCGTACGACCAAAGCGTACACGATGAGGAAACCATGGACCGACGCACTTTCGTACTCGCGCTCGCCGCAGCGCCATTCTGTGCTCACGCACAACCCAGGAACATGAAAGACATCCAGTCGCTGCAGAACAACTGGAAGAGCTTCCTTCCGGCCGGGATCAGCGTCCCCTCGCCCACCGAGCCGCTCAAGCTCTCCAAGGACGAGTGGCGCAAGCGCCTGCCGAGCGAGCTCGCCTACCGCGTGCTGCGCGAGGAAGCCACCGAGCGCGCCGGCACGAGCCCGCTCAACGACGAGAAGCGGCCCGGCATCTTCGCCTGCGCCGGCTGCGGGCTGCCGCTCTTCACCTCCGAGATGAAGTACGAGTCGGGCACCGGCTGGCCCTCCTTCTTCACCACCATCCCGGGCGTGTTCGACATCAAGAAGGACTTCTACCTGATCTACCCGCGCTCCGAGTACCACTGCAAGCGCTGCGGCGGCCACCACGGCCACGTGTTCGACGACGGCCCGCCGCCCACCAACCAGCGCTGGTGCAACAACGGCGTCGCGCTCAAGTTCATCCCTAAGGACGGCAGCAAGGCGTAAACCATAATTCGGGGCCAGGGCCGCAATTCGTTTACGAGTTTCGGCCCTGGCCCCGAATTACGTCCGGCATCTTTACTCCCTTCCGGAGCGCCAGATGCCGTAAAAGATCCAAACGCTGTTCAGGAAAGCGAGGACGTAGCCGAGGAAGCCGATCGCGGGCAGCACCGGCACGCCGAGGATCACCGGGCCCTCGCTCACGGTCATGACGATCGCCGAGCCGATGACGAGCGAGGCGGTCATGATGCCGACGGTGACGCGGTCGAGCGTGCGGTCGAGCTGCCGCCCGAAGCTGTCGAGGCGCTTCAAGTCGAGATCGACGCGGGTCTTGCCGCGGCGCGCCTCGCGCAGCAGGCGCGCGAGGTCGCGCGGCACGCCGGCCATCACGCTCGCGAACTCGCTCACCATGCCGCGCCCGCGGCGCATGAGCTCGGCCGGCTGGTAGCGCTCGCGCAACGCGCGGCGCAGCATCGGCTGCAGGTGCTCGGTGATGTGGAAGTTCGGGTCGTACTGCCGCGCGAGGCCCTCCATCGTGATCAGCGCCTTGAGCATGAGCGAGAGATCCGAAGGCAGCACGATCGAGTGGTCGCGCACGATGGCGGTGAACTGGCGGATCACGGCGCCGATGTGGATGTCCCTGAGCGGCGCGCCCTCGTACTCGAATGCGAGCTCGTTGACGTCGGCGGCGAGCTTCGCCTCGTCCACGTAGGCGTCGCCCGCCCAGTCGAGCAGCACGTCGATCATCGGCTCCTCTTCCACGCGGGCGAGCCCGGCGAGCAGATCGATCACCTGGTTGCGCCGCCGCGTGGACAGGCGCCCCACCATGCCGAAATCGATCATGACGATGCGGTTGCCGGGGAGGAAGAAGACGTTGCCGGGATGCGGGTCGGCGTGGAAGAAGCCGTCGACCAGGATCATCTTCAGGAACGCCTCCGCGCCCCGCGCCGCGAGCAGCTTCTTGTCGAGGCCGGCTCTTTCGACTGCGGAAACATCCGTTCCGGGGACGCCCTCGACGTGCTCCTGCACGAGCAGCACGTCGCTCGTCCATTCGGGGTAGATCTTCGGGATGACGATGTAGGGGTCGCCGGCGAAGTTCTTGGCGAAGCGCTCGATGTTGCGCGTCTCGGTGGCGAAGTCCGCCTCGTGCTCGAGCGACCGCGCGAACTGCTCGGCGATCTCGGCGGGGCGGTAGCGCCGCGCCTCGGGAATCTCGGACTCGATCAGCTCCGAAACGCGGCGCAGCAGGCGCAGGTCGGCCTCGATCTTCTCGCGCACGCCGGGCCTTCTCACCTTGAGCACCACGGGCGTGCCGTCCGGCAGCGTTGCGCGGTGCACCTGCGCGATCGAAGCCGCGCCGTGGGCGCGCGTGTCGATGTCGCGGAACACCTCGAACGGCGAGCGCCCGAGCGCCTGCGTGAGCTCGGGCAGCAGCGCCTCGAACGGCACCGGCGGCACCTCGGCGTGCAGCTTCTCGAGCTCGGCGATCCAGTGCGGCGGGAACAGATCGACGCGCGTCGCCATCACCTGGCCGAGCTTGACGAAGGTCGGCCCGAGCTCCTCCAGCGCCATGCGCATGCGCTGCGCGGGGTCGAGCGCCGCCGATTCGGCGGCTTCGTTGCGATGCAAGAGCCGGCCCGCGCGCTCGAGCACGCCGGCGACGCCGATGCGGTGCACGAACTCGCCGAGCCCGTGGCGGATGAACACCGACGCGATCTCGTGCAGCCGCGGCAGCTCGCGCATGATGCCGACGGTTTGCCGCAGCATCGGCTAGGGCTAGGTGAGAATAGGCATCAAGGCCGGCTTCTAGGCCTTCTTCCTGTCTGCCGCGGACTTCTCGAGCGCGTCGGCCATCCCGGCGAGCACGCCGCCCGCCATCTGCGCGAAGCGCGCGCTGAAGTGGCCGGCGAGCTCGATCCCGGAGAAGGTGACGTCGGCCATCAGGCTCGCGGCCTGGCGCCCGGTCTCGGTGCCGGCGCGCGCCGCCCGCCCCACGAGCTCGCGCAGCTCGGGGCGCGCGCGCGCATTCGCCGTCTCGGCCACCTGGTTCACCGTCGCGAGGAAATCCTCCTCGATCTTCTTCAGGCCCGCGAGCGCCTGCTTCACCTCGTTGTCGCTGATGCTGCGGCCGGCGGCGACGAGCTTGCGCAGCGCCTCCTCGCCCGCCTCGACCGACCTGGTGAGCGCCTCGTCCATGCCGCGGAACGCCTGGCCCATCGCGCTGCGCATCGCGCCCCCGCTCGCCGGCGCCGCCGCCGCCATGCCCTCGGTGATCCCGCGCACCACCTCGCGGATGCCCTCGCGGTCGAAGCGGCGGTTCGACAGCGCGCTGAGGGTCAGGTCGCGGAAGCGGCGGGTGACGTCCTCGCCGGTCCTGATCGCCTCGCCGGCGGCCTTTCTGAGATCGTCTTCAACCATGGATGCGAAGCTCCTCCTCGAGCGGCGGTCCGGGGAAGTGGAAGCGCACCGGGCCGTCGGGAAGCGCGTTGAGAAACTGCTTGAGATAAGGATCGTCCGAAGCCGAAAGCTCCTGCGGCGTGCCCCGGCCGAGGATCGCGCCGTCGCCGATCACGTAGATGTAGTCGGCGACCTTGAGCGCCTCTTTCACGTCGTAGGTCACCACGATCGAGGTGAGCCCGAGCGCCCGGTTGAGGCTGCGGATGAGCTCGACGATCTGGTTGAGCGAGATCGGGTCCAGGCCGGCGAAGGGCTCGTCGTACATCATGAGCTTCGGATCGGTGGCGATGGCGCGCGCGAGCGCCACGCGGCGCGTCATCCCGCCCGAGAGGTCGGCCGGCATCATCGCGTGCGCGCCGCGCAGCCCGACCGCGTGCAGCTTCATCAGCACCAGGCGCCGCACCAGCTCCTCGGGCAGGTCGAAGTTCTCGCGGATCGGGAACGCGATGTTGTCGTACACCGAGAGGTCGGTGAACAGGCCCGAGGTCTGGAACATCATCCCGATCTCGAGCCGCAGCTTGTAGAGCTCCTCGACCGGCAGCCGGTGCACGTCCTTGCCCTCGACCCTCACCGTGCCGCGCCGCGGGCGCAGCTGCGCGCCGATCAGCTTGAGCAGCGTCGACTTGCCCGAGCCGCTGCCGCCGAGGATCGCCACCACCCGGCCGCGCGGGATGTCGAGCTCGAGGCCGCGCAGCACCTCGAGGTCGCCGAACGAGAAATACAGATCCCTGATCTCGACGGCGTTCTCGGACATGGAACTACTATACGCCGATGCACCCTTACGCTGCACTCACGCCCGAGGTCGTTCTCGACGCGCTCGCCGCGCTCGGGCTGCGGCCCGACGGGCGGCTGCTCGCGCTCTCGAGCTACGAGAACCGCGTCTACCAGGTGTGGCTCGAGGACGAGGCTCCGGTGGTGGCGAAGTTCTACCGCCCCGGACGCTGGACCGAGGCGCAGATCGACGAGGAGCACGCCTTCGCCAGGGAGCTCGCAGAACGCGAGATTCCGGTGGTCGCCCCGTGCGGCACAGGAACTTTCAAGAATTTCATCTATGCCGTCTATCCGCGCCGCGGCGGGCGCGCGCCCGAGCTCGGCGACCCGAAGACCCTCGAATGGATCGGCCGCTTCCTCGGCCGGATCCACGCGGTAGGCGCCGTTCGGCCGTTTCGTCTTCGTGAATCACTTACCCCGCAGAGCTTCGGCCACGACGCGCGCGCTTACCTGCTCGAGCACGACTTCGTGCCCGCGGACCTTCTCGACGCCTGGAAAGCAGTCACGGCGCAAGCGTTGGATCTCGTTACGCATTGCTACGCCCGCGCTCCCGACGTGAAGGCGATCCGGCTGCACGGCGACGTACACCCGGGAAACATCCTCTGGACCGACGACGGGCCGCATTTCGTCGACCTCGACGACGCGCGCATGGGGCCGGCGATGCAGGACCTGTGGATGCTGCTCTCCGGCGATCGCGCCGCGATGTCCCTGCAGCTGAAGAAAATACTCTCGGGCTACGGGCAATTCATGGCGTTCGATCGGAAGGAATTGAATCTTCTCGAGGCGCTGCGCACGCTGCGCCTGATCCACTACTCGGCGTGGATCGCGCGGCGCTGGGACGATCCGGCGTTCCCGGCGGCGTTTCCCTGGTTCGACACCCAGCGCTACTGGCAGGACCGGATCCTCGAGCTGCGCGAGCAGATCGCGCTCATGCAGGAGGAGCCGCTAGACGTGGATTAGTCGACGACCCGGGTTGCCCTGAGCAGCAGCGATGCCGGCATCGCAATTCCGAGCTGCCGCGCCGTCCCGAGGTTGATGACCAGGTCGAATTTCGTGGGCTGCTCCACGGGAAGATCGGCCGGCTTTGCGCCCGACACGATCTTGGCGACATACGCCGCCGCGTCGCGGTGCAGCTCGCGAAAGCTGGGGCCGTAGGCGATGAGGCCGCCCGCCTCGGCGTAGGAGGCCTGCCATCCGACCGAAGGCAGGCGAGCCGCGGCCGCGAGCCGTGCGATGCGGCGGAACTGCGCCGTCAGCAGGGGATCGGCGAACACGTTCAGCGCGTCAAGGCGGGCCTTTGCCATCGCACCGAACGCCTCGTCGATCGCCTCCGGCGCGTCGGCCTCGAACATGACGAGCTCGAGATCGAGGGATCGCGCCGCGGCCGCGGTCTCCTGCATGAGCTGCGCCTGGAATACGCGGTTCGCCGGGTTCCAGAGCACGCCGACGCGGCGCGCGCCGGGCGCGAGCTCCTTCAGCAGCTCGAGCGACTTGGCCACGGTCGGCGCGGTCAGGGAAGAGTTCCCCGTGACGTTCGCCCCGGGGCGCGCCAGCGAAGCGACGAGCTTCGATGAGACCGGGTCGGAAACGCCGACCATGACGATCGGGATCGTCGAGGTCGCGCTCTTGGCCGCCAGCGAAGCCTGCGTCGCCACCGGCACCAGGACGTCGACGCGCAGCGCGACGAGCTCGGCGGCAAGGCCCGGCAGGCGATCGAAGTCGTTCTCGGCGAAGCGGTATTCGATCGCGATGTTCGAGCCTTCGACGTAGCCGTGCTCGCGCAGCCCGTGGCGGAACCCTTCGATCAGGGGGGCCGCAGCCGCGGGCGTCGAGGGGCTGAGAAATCCGATGCGCGCCGCGGTGGAAGCCGGCTGTGCCGCCGCGATGCACGGCGCGGCAAGGAGGGCGCAGATCAGCTTCCCGGCCATCGATCAAGCCGTTCGCAGGCGAAGCAGCCGCACCCCGGCGACCGTGACGAGCGGCAGGGCGAGGGTGATCAGCGTCGCGACGATCATGAGGCTCCCCAGCTCGCTGTAGTCGCCGCGCTGCACGACGAAGACCCGGTTCAAGTACACCGTGCCGAGCTGCGAGGCGGCGAGCGCGAGGTTGGAGAACGACGCCATCACCGCGAAGAAGGTGGCCTTGAGGTGCGCGGGCGCGGAGTTCGCGATCCAGGCGAGCATCGGGATCATCGCGATCTGGCCGAGCGGCGACTCGAGCGCGGTGTTGATGAGCGCGATGAAGCGCGCGTCGACCACGCCGCCGGTGCGCGCCGCGGTCCACTCGTGCAGCCCGAAGTACATGCCGACGATCGGCGTCGCGAGGATCGCGCCCGCGAGGGTAAGCACCACCACGATGGTGGCGATCGAGTGCTCGGCCATGAAGCGGCGCAGCACGAACATGCCGACGAGCGTGAGCGTGTAGCTGACGAGCGCGAGCTGCGCGAGGAAGCCCTCGTTGAACTTGAGCACGTCGATCATCCACCAGGTCGAGCCCTCGCCGAACAGCGGCATGCCGCGGTAGATGAACAGCACGAGCGCGGTCGCGACCAGCACCTCGCGCGCCGCGGGCTCGAGCTCGCGCGCGAGGCGCCAGAGCAGGAACAGGATGATGCCGAGCGAGCCGGCGAACACGAGCTCCTGCGCGTAAGCGAGGCCTCCCAGGCCGACCGCGAGCGTGATCGCCGCGAAGGCGAGGCTGCCGCCGAGGACCGCCCAGTTCGGCCGGGTCTTCTCCACCGCCGCACGCTCGTGCCTGAGGAAGCGGTGCAGGACGACGCCGAGCACCGAGATCACCGGAATGGCGAGCGCCGCGGTGTAGACGTTGGCGTACAGCCCGGCCTTGGCCTGCCTCTCCAGGTTCTCGGTTCCGGCGAAGATGTAGATGTTCGCCCCCGCGACCAGCGCGAGCCCGCCGATCACCGCCACGCGCCCGAGCGTCTGCATCGTGGTGTGCATGCTCTTCAGCGTCTGCGCGTCGTAGGGCCTGCCCGCCTCGTCGGCGCGCGGCACCGCCTCGACCGTCATCGCGTCGGCGACCGCGTCCTGGATCATGTAGCCGGTGGGCGCGAGCAGCGCGGCGAGCACGAACCAGCGCACCGGGGTCATCACCGCGCGCATCTCCTCGGGGTAGCGGATCAGGCCCACCATGACGAGGAGGCTCGCCGCGATCATGCCGGCGCCGAGCCAGACGAGCGCGGCCTTGCGGCCCCAGATCAGGTCGACCAGGTGGCCGACCGGCATCTTCAGCGCCCACGGGATCCCGGCCCAGAACGCGAGCGCCGCGAGGAACGCGGGCGAGACCTCGAGGTAGTCCTTGACGAAGAACGTCCCGACGATGCCGGTCAGGCCCGACACCCCGTACGCCGCATAGACCATCAGCGGCGGGAGGTACGAGAGGCGGAAGAAGCTCAGCTCAGTCGGCGCGGATGTTGTTGTCCCGGATCACCTTCGCCCAGCGCTGCGCCTCGGCGGCGACGAACTTGTCCATCTGCTCGGGCGTGCTCACGAGGAGCTCCATGCCGATGTTCTCGGCGAGCACCTTTTTCACCTCCGGCAGGCTGATCGCCTTGGCGAGCTCGGCGTGGAACCGGTCGATGATCGGCCGCGGCGTGCCCGCCGGAGCGACGATGCCCCACCAGGCGTGCACCACGACCCCCGGAATGCCCTGCTCGCCGAGCGTCGCAACGTCGGGCAGCGTCGCGGCGCGCTTGTCGCCGGTCACGGCGACGGCGCGCATCTTGCCGCCCTTGACGTGCGGGGTGAGCAGCGCCGCCGAGCCGATGCCGAGGTCGACCTGTCCGCCGAGCACCGCCTGCGTCATCGGCCCGCCGCCCTTGAACGGGATGTGGTTGATCTGGAAGCCGCCCGCCTGCTGGGCGAGCACGAGGATGAGGTGCGCGAGCGTGCCGTTGCCGATGGAGCCGACGCTGACCCCGCCGGGATTGGCCTTCGCCGCCTTGACCACGTCGGCGAAGCTTGCGTACGGCTTGGAGGCGAGGGTGGCGATCGCGTAGGGCGCCGTGCCCACCACCATGACCGAGGCGAAGTCCTTCTGCGGATCGTAGCCGGCGTTCGCGAGCAGCGAGTGGTTGACCGCGTGGGCGTCGAAAACGAACACGAAAGTATAGCCGTCGGGCGCGGATCGCGCGCCCGCCGCAGTGCCGATGGCGCCGCCCGCGCCCGGCCGGTTCTCGACCACGAACTGCTGGCCGAGCGACTCGCCGAGCTTGATGCCGAGCAGCCGCGCCAGCGGGTCGACGGTGCCGCCCGGCGGGTAGGGCACGATGAACCTCACCGGCTTGGTGGGCCACGTTTGCGAATGGGAATTGAAAGAAACCAGCGCGGCGAGGATTACCAGAAGAATTCTAGAAGCCGACATTGCGTCCTCCTTTGAGCTTCAGCATCTCGCGCGCGTCGTTCGGCGTCGCGACCGCGAGGCCGAGCTCCTCGAGCAGCCGCTTCGCCTTGGCCACCTGCTCGGCGTTCGATTTCGCGAGCTGGCCGCGGCCGAGCCACAGGCTGTCCTCCAGGCCGACCCTGACGTTGCCGCCCATCACCGCCGACATCGCGGCGATGAACATCTGGTTGCGGCCGGCGCCGAGCACCGACCAGTGGTAGGCGTCGCCGAACAGGCGGTCCGCGGTGCGCTTCATGTGCAGCACGTCCTCGGGATGCGGCCCGATGCCGCCGCGGATGCCGAACACCGACTGGATGAACAGCGGCGGCTTCAGCAGCCGCCGGTCGAGGAAGTGCGCCGCGGTGTAGAGGTGCCCGATGTCGTAGCACTCCACTTCGAAGCGCGTGTCGTTGTCGGCGCAGCTGCTCAGGATGTAGGCGATGTCCTTGAACGTGTTCTTGAAGATGCGGTCATCCGACCCCGCGAGGTAGGGCCGCTCCCACGCGTGCTTGAGCTCCTTGTAGCGCGCGAGCATCTCGTAGAGCCCGAAGTTCATCGAGCCCATGTTGAGCGAGGCGACCTCGGGCTTGAGCTTGAGCGCCGGCTGCAGGCGCTCCTCGATCGTCATGGTCGGCGCGCCGCCGGTGGTGAAGTTGAGCACCACGTCGCTCGCCGCCTTGATCCGGGGGGCGAACTGGCGGAAGAGTTCCGGGTCCTGCGTCGGGCTGCCGTCCTTCGGGTTGCGCGCGTGCAGGTGCACGATTGCCGCCCCGGCCTTGGCCGCCTCGATCGACGCCTGCGCGATCTCCTCCGGCGTCACCGGCAGATACGGCGACATGCTCGGCGTGTGGATCGAGCCGGTTACCGCGCAGGTAATGATGACCTTACCCTGGGCTGCCGCCATTACCTCCTCCAGAAGGACAGGATTCTAAGCACGAATTCGGGGCCAGGGCCGCGACTCGTTTTCGATTCACGGCCCTGGCCCCGAATTAGGTTTCAGACTAAGTAGCGGGTGCCGCCGCAGACCGAGATCGCCTGGCCCGAGATGTGCCGCCCGGGCGCGGTGGCGAGGAACAGGGCGATGTTCGCGATGTCCTGCGGCGCGACGGTGGTTTTCATGCTCACGCCTTCGACCATCTTCGAGCGCACTTCCTCCTCCGGGACGCCGAGCGCCTTGGCCTTGGCCGCGATCACCCGGTCGATGCGCTCGCCCTCGACGATGCCGGGCTGGATGCAGTTGACGCGCACCTTGTCCGGGCCGGCCTCGGCGGCGAGGCTCTCGGTGAAGCCGACGATCGCCCACTTCGCCGCCGAATAGGGCGTGCGCATCGGGAAGGCGAGCCGGCCCGCGGCCGAGGAGAGGTTGATGATGCTGCCGCCGCCCGCCTCCTTGATGAGCGGCATGGCCTTGCGCGTGCAGTAGAACATGCCGTTCAGGTCCACCGCGATGCAGCGCTCCCAGTCCTCGGGCTTGATGTCCTCCACCTTGGCGGTCGGTCCGGAGATGCCCGCGTTGTTGACCAGAACGTCCAGCCCGCGCAGGTGCTTTTCCACGTCCTTGAACAGGCGCTCCACGTCCTCGAGCTTCGACACGTCGGCCACGGTCTGCGTCACCGCGGGCAGCTGCTTCTTCGTGCCGGCGAGCGCCTTCTCGTCGATGTCGCAGATGTGCACGCGCGCCCCGTGCTCGACGAAGGTGCGGGCGATCACCCGGCCGATCCCGGCCGCCCCCGCGGTCACCAGGACGCGCAGGCCTTTGGCAGAGAATTCCATGCGGCCTCATAATACACGCGGGGTCAGTGGGGACAGCCGTGGCAGAAAAAGAACGCAGGCGCAGCACGGTT
This sequence comes from Burkholderiales bacterium, assembly GCA_035454645.1. Classification (GTDB taxonomy): domain Bacteria; phylum Pseudomonadota; class Gammaproteobacteria; order Burkholderiales; family SG8-39; genus SCGC-AG-212-J23. Next base: position 1,274 of record DATIGR010000055.1, on the reverse strand, counting down.
TCGATCGAGCAGGAGGAGCTGCGGGGGATCTCGCGCACCGTCGCCGAGATCCACTGGCTGCTCCTCATCCTCGTGCTGCTGTACCTCATCTTCGGCGGCGAGCGGCCCGATGCCGACGGCGAGTCCGAGGCCGCGATATCGGCGGGGCTGTTCTTCTACGCCGCGCTGGTGATGAGCTTCCGCTACGCGAACTTCTACAAGCGCGAGACGCGCTGGAAGATCGCGCTCGAGACGCTCGGCATGATCGCCTTCGTCACCTGGGTGCTGTGGTACACCGACCGCCTGCAGGGCCCGCTCGTCAACCTCTACCTGCTGCCGGTGATCACCTCGGCGCTGACGCTCGGCAAGGGCGCCACGCTCGCCAACGTCGGGCTGATCGCCGCCTGCTACATCTTCCTCGGCAGCGAGTCGCTCGACGAGATGCTGTCGCTGCGCTTCGTCGCGGGGTTCGCGGCGGAGCTCGCGCCGGTGCTGCTGGTCGCCTACATCACCACCATGTTCTCGGCCGACATCCGCTACGGCCTGCAGCACGCCAAGCTGCTGTCGGAAACCGACGACCTCACCGGGCTCTACAACACCCGCGGCTTCGCCATCGCCGCGAACCGCCTGTTCGGGCAGGCGATGCGCTACGGCCGCCCGGCGAGCGTGCTGATGGTGGACTCCGACAACCTGAAGCACGTGAACGACAGCCACGGCCACGAGGCCGGCAACCGGCTGCTGCGCCAGCTCGCGAACGCGGTGCAGGCGGAGCTGCGCGCGACCGACGTGCCGGCGCGCTACGGCGGCGACGAGTTCATCGTGCTGCTGCCCGAGACGCCGCCGAAAGGCGCGATGGACGTCGCCGAGCGCATCCGCAACGCCATCGGCTCGCGCCCGCTCGCGCTCGACGGCCAGCAGCTCAGCGCCACCGTGAGCATCGGCGTCGCCTGCTACCCGGAGGACGGCCGCACGCTCGACGCGCTCGCCGCGCGCGCCGACCGCGCGCTGTACCACGCGAAGCAGCAGGGACGAAACCGGGTGGTGCGCTACAGCGCCTCGGGCGAGCCGGCCGCGGCCCCGCCCGCTAAGCCAGCTTCAACTTGAACGCGGTCTCGGTGCGCCGCTCGGGGTCGAACTGCGAGCGGCCGGTGTGGTTGATGTGCTTGCCGTACACGTGCAGCGACAGCGTGACGCGGTCCGACTCGTTGTGCACGCTGTGGATCGCGCCCGCCGGCATCGCCACCACGTCGCCGCGGTCGGCGAGCTTCTCGCCGATCCGGCGCAGCTCGGCGTAG
>DATIGR010000054.1:0-3743 GCA_035454645.1 Burkholderiales bacterium | reverse complement strand
TACCTGGTCGGCGCCGAGATCGACTACCAGGAAGGGCTGGAAGGCGCCCAGTTCGTGATCAAGAACCCGAACGCCCAGAGCACCTGCGGCTGCGGTTCATCGTTCTCGGCGTAAAGACCAAGCCTCAGCGGGAAAAGCTCGGCGCAAGAGGGCCCCATCGGGGCCCTTTGCTTTTCTAGTCGAGCCGGGCGAGGGTGCTGTTCGCGATCAGGTCGAGCCGGACGATGAGCGGCTCGGCGTGGTTGCGGAATGCCGTGAGGTCCTGCGGCGCCACCGGAGCCGCCGCCGGCATCGCGATCGAGAACGGGTTGCGCGCCTGGCCGCCGATGCGGAACTCGTAGTGCAGGTGCGGCCCGGTCGCCCAGCCGGTCTGGCCGACGGCGCCGATGGTGTCGTTTTGCGCGACGCGCTGGCCGCGGTGCACGTTGATGCGGCTGAGGTGCGCGTAAGCGGTCGAATACTGGCCGTGATGCCGGATGATCACCACCTTGCCGTAGCCGCCCTTGAGGCCGGCGTGCTCGACGATGCCGTCGCCGACCGCGCGCACCCGCGTCCCCGTGGGCGCGGCGTAGTCGATGCCCTCGTGCTTCATCCAGGCCCGCGCGATCGGGTGGCGGCGCAAGCCGAAGCCCGAGCTTACGCGCGAGAACTCGAGCGGCGAGCGCAGGAACGCCTTGCGCAGGTTCTTGCCCTCCGGCGTGTAGTAGCCGTTGCCGAACTGAACCGCGCGGAAGGTCTTGCGGTTGTTGGTGAACTCGGCGGCGAGCAGGCGGCCGGCGCGCACCGGGCGAGCGCCGAGGTAGTGCACCTCGTAGACCACCGCGAACTGGTCGCCCTTGCGCAGGTCGCGGTGAAAATCGATGTCGCCCGCGAACACGTCGCCGAGCTGCATCGCGATACCGTCGGGGATGCCGGACTCGTCCGCGGCCGCGAACAGCGAGCTTTCGATCACGCCCGACTTCATCGCGACCCGGGTATAGAGCTGCGCCCGGTCGTCGGTGACGCGGAAATGGTCGTTCGCCTCGGCCACCACCTTGACCACGGTGTCGCGGCCGGACAGGAAGGAGAGCACGAGCGGCTCTCCGTCCGCGCTCACCTCTGCGCTCACATGCGTCCCCGGCCGCAGCTGCCGCAGCACGCGCAGCTGTGCAAGCTGCCCCGCGTGCGGCGCCTCGATGCCGAGGCGCTCGATGAAGGCGGGCAGGGTATCGCCGCGCTGGAAGAGCTCTTCGCGGAAGTAGGACTTCGGCGCCGGGGCGGTGTCGGGCCGGATCTCGAGCGTCTCGACGATCGGGCGGTACGGCGGCTGCACGCCTTGTTCGGCGTGCGGCGCGATGGTCGCGAAGGCCACCACGCCGGAAGCGGCGAGGAGGGTAATCGCGGCGCTGCCGCCAAGCCGGCCGAGGGTCCTCATGAATCGGCTAGAATCCCTTGAATTTCAGAAGCCTGCGCAGTCTAGCAAAGAAGCCGCCCGAGACAAATCGACCATGCCGGCCATCGAGCAGGCCCTTCAGACCATTCGCCGGGGTGCCGAGGAGCTGATCGTCGAAGACGAGCTTGCAAAAAAGCTTGCGAGCGGCCGCAAGCTGCGCATCAAGCTCGGCCTCGATCCGACCGCGCCCGACCTGCACCTCGGACATACCGTGGTAATCAACAAGTTGCGCGACTTCCAGAACCTCGGCCACCAGGTGCAGTTCCTGATCGGCGACTTCACCGGGATGATCGGCGACCCCACCGGCAAGAACCAGACCCGGCCGCCGCTCACCCGCGAGGAGATCGAGCGGAATGCAAAAAGTTATCAGGAGCAGGTGTTCAAGATCCTCGACCCGGAAAAGACCCAGATCCTCTACAACTCCGAATGGTCGGACAAGCTCGGCGCCGAGGGCATGATCCGCCTCGCCGCGCGCTACACCGTCGCGCGGCTGCTCGAGCGCGACGACTTCTCCAAGCGGATGAAATCCAGCCAGCCGATCGCGCTGCACGAGCTGCTCTATCCCCTGATGCAGGGCTACGACTCGGTGGCGATGAAGGCCGACGTCGAGCTCGGCGGCACCGACCAGAAGTTCAACCTGCTGGTCGGCCGCGAGCTGCAGAAGCAGTACGGCCAGGAGCCGCAGTGCATCCTCACCATGCCGCTGCTCGAAGGGCTCGACGGCAAGGAGAAGATGTCCAAGTCGCTCGGCAACTACGTCGGCATCGCCGAGCCGCCGCAGGAGATCTTCGGCAAGCTGATGTCGATCTCAGACGAGCTGATGTGGCGCTACATCGATCTGCTGTCCTTCGAATCTCCCGCCACCCTCCAGAAGTGGAAGCTCGAGGTCGCGGGCGGCGGCAATCCCCGCGATATCAAGGCGCGCTTCGCGCGCGAGATCGTGGCCCGCTTCCATTCGCGCGAAGCGGCGACGCGGGCCGAAGAACAGTTCCGCAGCCGCTTCCGCGAAGGCGAGCTGCCCGAGGACCTGCCGGAAATCACGCTCAAGGCCCCGACCGGCGGCGTGCTCATCGCCCAGCTGCTGAAGCAAGCGAACCTGACGCCGAGCACCTCGGAGGCGCAGCGGATGATCGATCAGGGCGGCGTTAAGCTCGACGGCGAGCGCGTGTCCGACAAGGGGCTCAAGATTCCTGCGGGCCGGACGGTCGTCGCGCAGGTCGGTAAGCGCAAGTTCGCCCGCATCACGGTCAAATGACCTACGAGGTCTACGCCCTCAAGTACGCGCATCACGCGCGGCGCGCTTCGGAGAACTTCATCGGCGGCGCGATTGGAGGAGATGCGCACGATGGCCCGATGCCGCTCGACTACTTCGTGTGGCTGATTCGCGGCGACGGGCGCGAGGTGGTGGTGGACACCGGGTTTTCGGCGGCGATGGCGGCGAAGCGCGGTCGCGACCACCTACGGTGCCCGGCCGAAGGTTTGAAGTTATTGGGAACCGACTCGAAAAGCGTGCGCGATGTGATCATCACGCACCTGCACTACGACCATGTCGGCAACTTCGATCTTTTCCCGGCGGCGACGCTGCACCTGCAGGACCTCGAGATGCGCTACGCCACCGGGCGCTACATGGGCCACGAGTGCTTTCGCGGCGCCTACGAGGTCGAGGACGTGGTCGGCATGGTGCGCCGGGTGTACCAAGACCGGGTGCGCTTCCACGACGGCGATGCGCAGATCGCGCCCGGAGTCTCGGTCCATCTCATCGGCGGCCACACCATGGGGCTGCAGGCGGTGCGCGTCGCCACGCGCCGCGGGGCGGTAGTGCTCGCTTCCGATGCGAGCCACTTCTACGCCAACATGGACGAGACGCGGCCCTTTCCGATCGTGTGGTCGGTGGCCGACATGGTGGACGGCTACCGGAGGCTGCGCGCGCTCGCCGAGTCGGCCGGCCACATCATTCCCGGCCACGACCCGCTGGTGCTCGAGCGCTATCCCGCGCCTTCGGCCGATCTGCAGGGAATCGCGGTCAGGCTGGACTAGCTAGAGCGAACTGAGGCGCACGCTCGCGTCCTTGCGCCCCCACAGCTCCGGCAGCAGCTCGCAGCCGATCCCCGGCCCCGGGGGTTTCTCCAGGAAGCCCTGCTTCGGCTTCGGGACGTGCGTAACCAGCTCGTTGTACCAGCCGGTGTAGAACGCGCGCACGGATTCCTGCACCAGCGCATTCGGCGCGTGGATCGAGAAGTGCACCGAGGCCGCGTACGCGAGCGGTCCGGTGCAGTCGTGCGGCGCGACCGGAAGCTGCCAGGCCTCGGCG
>DATIGR010000053.1:0-8566 GCA_035454645.1 Burkholderiales bacterium | reverse complement strand
GCGCGATCTCGGCAACTCGGTGATCGTGGTCGAGCACGACGAGGAGGCGATCCGCGCCGCCGACCACGTGATCGACATGGGGCCGGGGGCGGGCGAAGCCGGCGGGCAGGTCGTCGCGCAGGGATCTCCTGCCGAAGTCATCGCCAGTCCGCAGTCGCTGACCGGCCGCTACCTCGCGCGCGAGGCTGCGATCCCGGTGCCGCCGCGGCGCCGCCGTTCGAAGGAAAGGCTTCTCCTCGAAAAAGCGGCCGGAAACAACCTGAAGGACGTCGACTTCGAGCTGCCGCTCGGGGTGCTAGTCTGCGTCACCGGCGTCTCGGGCTCGGGGAAGTCCACGCTCGTCAACGACACCCTGTATGCCGCGCTCGCGCGCGCGCTGCACGGCGCCTCGGCCGAGCCGGCGCCGCATGGGGGCCTGCGCGGCGTCGAGCAGGTCGACAAGGTGATCGCCGTGGACCAGAGCCCGATCGGCCGCACGCCGCGCTCCAATCCGGCGACCTACACGGGGCTCCTCACGCCCATACGCGAGCTTTTCGCCGGCGTGCCCGAGGCGCGCGTCCGCGGCTACGACGCCGGGCGTTTCTCGTTCAACGTGAAGGGCGGGCGCTGCGAGGCGTGCCAGGGCGACGGCGTGACCCGGGTGGAAATGCACTTCCTGCCCGACCTCTACGTCGCCTGCGACGTCTGCCACGGCAAGCGCTACAACCGCGAGACGCTCGAGATCCGCTACAAGGGGCGCAATATCCACGAGGTGCTGGAGATGACGGTTGACGAGGCGCGCGGCTTCTTCTCGGCCGTGCCGCCGATCGCGCGCAAGCTCCAGACGCTCGCCGAGGTGGGCCTCGGCTACGTGCGCCTGGGGCAGTCGGCGACCACGCTCTCCGGCGGCGAGGCGCAGCGCGTCAAGCTCTCGCTCGAGCTCTCGAAGCGCGACACCGGCCGCACGCTCTACATCCTGGACGAGCCCACCACGGGGCTGCACTTCCACGACATCCGGCTGCTGCTCGAGGTGCTGCACCGGCTGCGCGATGCCGGCAACACGGTGCTCGTGATCGAGCACAACATGGAGGTGATCAAGACCGCCGACTGGGTGATCGACCTCGGCCCCGAGGGCGGGGATGCCGGCGGGAGGATCGTCGCTGCTGGCACGCCGGAGGAGGTTTCGCGCGTCGAATCGAGCCATACCGGCCGCTACTTGCGCCAGGCCTTGACATTTACGAACGTTCGTACTATTTTGCAGTCCGCATGATGGCGCTCAGTAAAGGCGAGCAGACCCGGGTCACGATCCTCGACGAGGCGCTGAAGATCGCGAGCAAGCTCGGTCTCGAGGGGCTCACGATCGGCAGCCTGGCCGACGCCACCGGCATGTCCAAGTCGGGGCTGTTCGCCCATTTCGGCTCGCGCGAGGATTTGCAGCTCGCGGTGCTCGAGCATGCCGCGCAGCTCTACGGCGAGAAAGTCTTCATCCCCGTCCTGAAGATCGAGCGCGGGCTGCCGCGGCTGCGGGCGCTGTTCGAGCGCTGGCTCGACTGGGCGCTCGAATCCGGGCTCCCGGGCGGCTGCATCATGATCTCCGCGGCGATCGAGTACGACGACCGCCCCGGCCCCATCCGCGACGCCGCAATCGCGAACCAGCACCGCGGCAACGCGATCACCCAGAAGGCAGTGCGCTTGGCGATCGAAGAAGGCCACCTGAGCCCCGACACCGACCCCGAGCAGATCGGCTTCGAGACGCTCGGCATCGTGCTCGCCTCGCATAACCACCGGCGCCTGCTCGGCGACAAGGAAGCACGTAAGCGAGCGCTTACCGCGTTCGACCAGCTGATAGCCCGTCACGCCGTGCCGGCGCAGGCGCGCGCTCGCGCCGCTAACCGCTAACCGCGAAAGGAAGCCGCTATGTCCTTTACCCTCTCCCTACCCAGAATAAGCACGAACGTTCGATTCCAGGAGTTCGCCGCCGCCATCGCCGAGCGCCTGTTCCTCACGCCGCCACGCTCGCGCGCTGCAGCGGCCACGGCCATCGACCTCATCGATGCGCGCTCGAGCGTGCTCGAGCACAAGGGGCGCCACATAGCGATGTGGCGCTGGGGGTCCCGCGAGGGGCCGGCGGTGCTGCTCGCGCACGGCTGGGGCGGCCATGCGGCGCAGATGCGCGCGTTCGTGTTTCCGCTTCTCCAGGCCGGCTACCGCGTAATCGCCTACGACCAGCCGGCGCACGGCGTATCCGAGGGGCGTCTGACGGGACTGCCCGATTTTGCCGACGTGCTGGCGGAAGTGGCCTGGCATCACGGCGAGGTGAAGGCCGTGATCGGACATTCCCTCGGCGCCGCCGGCGCCGCGGTCGCCCTGGGCTCGGGAAAAGTCCGATTCGAGAAAATCGTGCTGGTGAGTCCCCCGTCCGATCTGGTGGGCTACTCGCGCCGCTTCGCGCGCTGGTACTGGATTCCGGAGGCCGTGCGTAACGGGATGCAACGCGCGATCGAGGAGCGCTACGGCGTACGCTGGGAACACCTGGAAGTCCCCCGGGTGGCTTCGCGCCTTACCGCCCAGGCGCTCGTGATCCACGACCGCGACGACCGCATGATGCCGTGGGCCCACGGCGCGACGGTCGCGCGCCACTGGCCGGGCGCGCGGCTCATGAGCACCGACGGACTTGGCCACCGGCGCATCCTCGCCGACGAGGGCGTGACGCGGGCGGCGGCGGATTTCATCGCCGGGCGCTCGGCGGTCGCGAGCCCGGCGCGCCCGGCGCTGCCGGATCCCGCGCCGCTGTACTGAATCGAATGAAGAGATTTCTGGAGGTGGGCTGGGAAGACCCCATGCAGCTCGCCGAAGCGGGGCGGGCGATGCCGGGAGTCGAGTTCCTGCGCGCGATCCGCGACGGCCGCCTGCCCGCCCCGCCGATCGCCAGGCTCCTCGGCTTCGATCTGGTCGAGGTCGAGCCGGGCCATGCGGTGTTCGAGCTCGCGCCGGGCGAGCAGCACTACAACCCGATCGGCGTGGTGCACGGCGGCATCGCCATGACGCTGCTCGACTCGGCGATGGGCTGCGCGGTGCAGACCCAGATGCCGGCGGGCGGCGGCTATACCACGCTCGAGGCCAAGACCAACCTGGTGAGACCGATTACCTCGGCGACCGGCCGGCTGCGCGCGATCGGCAAGCTCGTGCACCTCGGCAAGCGCGTCGCGAGCGCCGAGGGAAAGCTCGAAGACGAACAGGGCAAGCTCTACGCCCACGCCACGACGACATGCTTGATTCTCTAGGCGGGAACGAGCGCCGAGTCGCGCCAGTCGAGGCGTTTCGCGTGGTACTTGGCAAGGCTTTCACGGTGCCCGATCGACACGATGGTGGTGCGCTTGAGGTGCTCGCTCAGCAGGCGGTAGAGCCGGTCCTGGTCGGCCTCGGGCAGCGATGCCGTCGCCTCGTCGAGAAACAGCCAGTCCGGACGCGTGAGAAGCGCGCGCGCGAACGCAAGCCTCTGCTGCTCGCCTCCCGAGAGCACCTGCGGCCAGTTCTCGGCTCGCTCGAGCTCGCCCGCGAAATGCGCGAGCCCGACGCGCGCGAGCGTCTCGCGCACCGATTCGTCCGAGTGCTGCGCGGGGTCGTCGGGATAGCACACCGCGCGCTTCAGCGTGCCGATCGGCAGATACGGCTTCTGCGGCAGGAAGAGGAGCCGTGCGCCGCGCGGCAGGCGGATGCGCCCTTTCCAGTAAGGCCAGATCCCCGACAGCGCGCGGAAGAACGTCGACTTGCCCGCGCCCGAGGGCCCGGTGAGGAGCACGTGCTCGCCGGGCCGGAGCTCGAGCGCCGTGCGGCCGAGGAGCGGCGCGCCTTGCGGCAGCGCAATCGTCAGATTTTCCACGATGAGAGCGTTTTCAGATCCTTCCACGCGTTCGCCGTCCAGCTTGCCGGCCTCCTCGCGCACCCGCTCGAGCGACGCGGTGAAGCCGATCAGGCGGTCCACGGTCGCCTTCCAGGACGCGAACAGGGTGTACGCGTTGATGAACCACGACAGCGAGCCTTGCACCTGGTTGAAGGCCGATGCCGTCTGGAAGATGGCGCCGAGCGGAATCGCGCCGGAGAAGAATCGCGGCGCCACCACCACGTACGGGAAGATGATCGCAAGCTGGTGGTAGAACGAGGTGAACCAGCCGAGCTGCTTGCGCTTGAACATGATCAGCCAGAAGTTGGCGATCACCGCGGCGAACCGGCTGCGCAGGCCGCTGAGCTCCTCGTTCTCGCCCCGGTAGAGCGCCACGCCCTCGCTGTTTTCGCGCAGCCGCACCAGCGAGAAGCGGAAGTCCGCCTCCACGCGCTGCTGGTTGAAGTCCAGGCCGATCAGCCTGCGGCCGATGAAATGGGTGAGGAGCGTGCCGACGACGGCGTAGACCAGCGCCACCCAGACGAGATAGCCCGGGATCGCGATGCCGAACACCTGGAGCGCCCCGGACAACGTCCACAGGATGATGATGAAAGAAATCAGCAGGACCACGGCCTCGAGCAGCCCGAGCACCAGCTCGCTGGTCAGCTCCACGAACAGCCTCAGGTCCTCGGCGATGCGCTGGTCGGGGTTGTCGGTGCCGCGATCCAGGAGCTGCATGCGATAGTGCGCCTGGTCCTTCATCCAGTCGCCGAGGAACCGGTCGGTGAGCCAGGCGCGCCACTCGATCTGGAGCATCTGCAGGAAGTACAGCCGGTACACCCGGGTGACGATCCACATCAGTGCGAGCAGCGCGAACATGCCGAGCTGCCGGAAGAACTCGGCCTGGTCGCGGTTCTCGAAGGTGTTGTAGAAATCGCGGTTCCAATAGTTGAACTTCACTTCGAGCCACACGGTCACGAGCGACAGCCCCACCACGGTGGCGAGCAGCGTCAGACCCTTCACGCGTTGCCCGGACACCCAATACGGCTTCGTGAGGGCCCAGAAAGCCCTTAGAAATCCTGTGGTTTGCATGCGTCACCTGAGAGGGAATGCAAATCAGTTTACAGAACCGTGACCGCGGGTTAAGAATCGCGCAATGTCTTCGGGCCGGGTTTTCCGCTTTGCCCCACCGCCAGAGCGCCGGCCGAACCACCTCTTCGTCTTCCTGCACGGCTGCGGCGCGACCGCGCAGTCGATGATTCCGATCGCGTTCAAGTTCCAGGCGCGCTTCCCGAGCGCGGCGCTGGTCGTGCCGAGCGGCTTCGATCCCGACGCGCGCGGCGGGGCGGCGCAGGACTGGTATCCGACGCGCGGCCTGAACTGCGACAACCACCGCGAGCGCGTCGCGGCGGTGCTGCCCGACGTGGAGGACCTGGTGCGGCGCGAGCAGACGAATTTCGGCGTAGCCTCCAGCCGGACCGTGCTGATCGGCTTTTCGCAGGGCGGCACGGTGGCGCTCGAGGCGGTCAAGTCGCCGGGGATCGCGAGCGCGGTGGTCGCGTTCTCGTCGCGCTTCGCGCAGACACCGGGCTCCGGTAGCCGCATCTCGGCGCGCATCCATCTCGTGCACGGCGAGTTCGATTCGGTGGTCTCGCGCGTCTACGCGGAGCGAGCCGCTCGGGTTTTGTCCGGACTCCACGTGCCGGTGACGCTCGACATCGTCGAGGACCTCGGCCACGCGCTCTCGCACCGCGCCATCAGCCTGGGGTCGCTGCGGCTGCTGCAGGGCATCTACGAAGGCCGGCGCCAGACCCTGCACTAGAGCGGCGGCATTGAAGCAGGGAATCGTTCTCTTCGCGCACGGGTCGCGCGACCCGGAATGGGCGCGGCCCTTCGAGCGCATCTCGCAGGAGCTGGCGCGCAAGCTCCCCCGCGCCGTCGTCTGCACCGCCTACCTCGAGCTCATGCGGCCGAGCTTCGACGAGGCGGTGGCGGCGCTCGCCGCCGCCGGCGTGGACTCGATCCGCGTGGTCCCGCTGTTCCTCGGCCCGGGCGGTCACGTGAAGGAAGACCTGCCGCGGCTCGTGGAACGCGCCGCGGCCGCGCGCCCGGGGATCGACCTGCGGCTCGAGGCGCCGATCGGCGAGCAGCCCGAAGTGATCGAGGCGGTCGCCGCAGCGATCGCCGCGGGAATTTCTTCCTGAGTACTGCAACGCAATACAAGATGTGCGCTGCAATAACGCGCGCCGGGAGTAAATTGCCGCAGTGGACGTGCAGGAGGCCACTGCCATGCCGGACAGACCCGTTCGCGTCATCATCCAGGATCAGCAGCCGGTGACCGCAAGCTCGACGATCAGCGTCGCCGCCGCCGCGCGCCTCATGAAGCAGCACCGCATCGGGGCGATCCTCGTCACGCAAAAGGGCAAGCTGGCGGGCATCTTCACCGAGCGCGACGCGCTCTTCAGGGTGATCGCGGAAGGCCGCGACCCCGAGAAGACGCCCGTCGCCCAGGTGATGACCCCCAACCCGCGCACCATCGAGCCCGACCGCCCTTTCGGGCACGCGCTTCACCTCATGTACGAGGGCGAGTTTCGCCATGTGCCGGTCGTCGAGAACGGCAAGCCGCTCGGCATGGTCTCGGCGCGCGATGCGCTCGAGCCCGACTTGCGTCAGTTCGTCGCCGATCTCGAGAAGCGGGTGCACATCGGCGAGATCTTGGGCTAGCTCGAAAGCTCCTCGAGATTTCTGAAGAAGTCGAGCGCCTCGGGATTGGCGAGCGCCTCGGTGTGCGCGACCGGCATGCCGTGCACCGCGGCCTTGACCGCGAGCTCGACCACCTTGCCGTTCTTGGTGCGCGGGATGTCGGCCACCTGCACGATGCGCGCCGGGACGTGGCGCGGGCTCGCGTGGCGCCGGATCTCGTGGCGGATGCGCTCTTCCAGCGCGTCCTCGAGCGCGTAGCCGGGGCGCAGCTTCACGAACAGCACGATGCGCGTGTCGGTCGGATTGTCGGGCGGCCAGAGCTGGCCGATGGCGACCGACTCCTCGACCTCGTCGATGCGCTCCACCACGGCGTAGATCTCGGCGGTGCCGATGCGCACGCCCCCCGGGTTGAGCGTCGCGTCCGAGCGGCCGTAGACCCGCATCGTGCCGCGCTCGGTGAGCTCGCACCAGTCGCCGTGCGTCCAGACGTTCGGATACTTGGCGAAGTACGCCGCGAGGTAGCGCTCGTCGCCGCGGTCGTTCCAGAAGCCGAGCGGCATGGACGGAAACGGCCGGGTGCAGACCAGCTCGCCTTTCTGATTCGTGATCGAATTGCCCTGTTCGTCAAACACCTCCACCGCCATGCCCAGGGAACGGCACTGCAGCTCGCCGCGGTACACCGGAAGCACCGCGCTCGCGTCGGCGAAGGCGCCCATGATGTCGGTGCCGCCCGAGATCGACGCGAGGCACACGTCCTTCTTGATCGCGGAATAGACGTAGTCGAAGCTCTCCGGGGCGAGCGGCGAGCCGGTCGAGATGATCATCCTCAGGGACGCGAGATCGTGACTGTCGAGCGGCCGCAGCCCGCGCTTGGCGAGCGCGTCGATGAACTTGGTCGAGGTGCCGAAGTGGGTGAAGCGCTCCTTCTCGGCGTAGTCGAACAGGATCTTGCCGTTGCGCGCGAAGGGCGAGCCGTCGTAGAGCATCAGCGCCGCCTCGGTGCACAGCCCCGCGAAGAGGATGTTCCACACCACCCAGTTGGTGGTGCAGAAGTAGAAGAAGCGCTCGCCCGGGCGCACGTCGAAGTGCAGCTTGAAGGTCTTCAGGCACTGAAGCAGCGACCCGCCCGCGCCGTGCACGATGCATTTCGGCTTGCCGGTCGTGCCCGAAGTGAAAAGCACGAACACCGGGTGGTTGAAGGGCAGCTGCGCGTACGCGATATCGCCGGGCTGATAGCGCCGCAGCCATTCGTCGAGCCGCACCGCCTTGGGCACGTCGGACACGTCCACGTCGGGATCGAGGTAGGGAACCACCACGACCTTGCGCAGCGTCGGCAGGCGCTCGGCGATCGCGCGCACGCGCTCGAGCGAGTCGTGCGTCTGCCCGTTGTAGCGGTAGCCGTCGGCGCAGAACAGCACCTTCGGCTCGATCTGGCCGAAGCGCTCGAGCACGCCATCGACGCCGAAATCGGGCGAGCACGACGACCAGACGATGCCCTGCGACAGCGCCGCGAGCGCGAGCATGCTCGCCTCGGGGAGGTTGGGAATGAAGGCGGCCGCGCGGTCGCCGGCGCGCAGGCCGATCGCCTGCAGCGCCTGCACCGCGCGCGACACCTCGCTCGTCAGGTCGGAGTAGGAAAGCCGGCGCTTGGCGCCCGATTCGTCCCAGAACACGAGCGCATCCCCGCGGTCGCCGCGGCGCAGCAGGTTCTCGGCGAAATTGAGCCGCGCCTCGGGAAACCAGCGCGCGCCGGGCATCTTTTCCCCGTCCACCAGCACGGCGCTCCCCTTGCGCGAGGCGATCACCCCGCACCCATCCCATACCTCGCTCCAGAAGAGCTCCGGGTTCTCGACCGTCCATCGGTGGAAATCGGGATAGCTGTTCAGGTCCAGCCGGTGCTTGCGGATCGCATGGCGCGCGAACGGCGTGACCTGGGCTTCCTCGATCGCGCGCTCGGAAGGCTGCCAGAGGATCGGCGGGGTGGACATATCGGCGGCCGGA
>DATIGR010000052.1:0-7806 GCA_035454645.1 Burkholderiales bacterium | reverse complement strand
CCAGCTCCGCCCCCGGCACGTCGATGCCGCCCGGGATGTTCATGCGCTGGTACTCCTCGAACGGGCGCGAGTCCACGACCACGACTTTCTTGAATTCCAGCAGGCGCTTGAGCTCGCCGGGGGCGATGCGCGGGGTGCCGTAGTGGTGCTCGACGAACTCGCCGAAGGCCTTCGAGGGGACGTTGACCCCGCTGAAGAGCTCGAGGCCCGCCCGCTTCCAGCCCGTGCAACCGCCTTCCAGGATGGAGACCTCGGTGTAGCCGAGCTCTCTTAGCTTTTCCTCCGCCTTCCCGGCCAGATCCTCGTTACCCCCGTCCAGGACCACGACCGGCACGGTCCTGCGCGGCACGAGGTCGCGGATGAGGAGCTCCAGGCGCGACAGGGGCGCCGAGCAGGCGAAAAAGGGATGGCCGCGGTAGTGCACGCCCTGCTCGCGCACGTCGAGCAGCGCGAGCTCCCCGCTCCCCGCGAGGAGTTCGCTAACCCGCCTCGCGGATACCGCCTCCATGGGAGTAAATTATGCCGCCTGAGGAAACCCGAGGAGGAGATCATGGCACTCAAGGTGGGCAAGTGCGACGTGTGGGCCGTCACCATCGACGACCGTCCCGGCGGCGCGGCGGAAAAGCTCGAAATCCTGGCGAAGGCGGGCGCGAACCTCGAGATGGTGCTCGCGCGCCGCACCGCGGAGAACCCGGGCAGGGGCGTCATGTTCGTCACGCCGGTGAAGGGAAAGAAGGCGCTCGAGGCGGCGCAGCAGTCCGGCATGGGCAAGCCCGAGAGCATCCACTCGGTGCGCATCGAGGGCGGCGACAAGCCGGGCCTGGGCTCGAAGATCGCGCGCGCGATGGCGGATGCCGGCATCAACTTCCGCGGCATGTCGGGGGTCGCGATCGGAAGCAAGTTCGTCAGCTTCCTCGCGCTCGACAGCGCGGATGACCAGGCGAAGGCGATCGCGGCGCTGAAGAAGCTGAAGTAACGAATTCGGGGCCAGGGCCACAATTCAGTTTTCACGTACGTAAAAACGAATTGTGGCCCTGGCCCCGAATTCGTTTGCGACCCTAATCCCCGAATTCCGCTAGCGCACGAGGTAGATCTCTTCCTCGAACTTGCCGCGCGATACGAGCATCGAGGCGCGGCGCTTCTCGATCTGCGCGGTGAGCACCGCGCGCTGCTTGCCGTCCTCCCAGAGCACCCGGTAGACCTGGCGCTCGCCCCGGCCCTTGCGCTGGTAGGTGTCGCGCGTCTCGGTGACCGGCGCTCCGTAGCGCGACTTGAGGAAGGCGACGAGGCGCTCGAGCTCGCGCGTGTCGAAGCGCACGTCGAATGCTTCGACCGCGTCCTTCTTCAGGTAGAAAGTGACCTGCACCTCGACCCCGCCGAACGCGACGCGCGAGTCGTCGCAGCGCCGGTCGGCGGCCTTGCTCTCCCACTGCAGCGCCCGGCAGTGCACGCTGGGGAGCGCGCGCTTGATGTCTTGTTCCTTCGCCCCGAGCGCGATGTCCCTGATGTCGAGCACCGCCAATGCCGGCGGCGCGAAAACAAGCGCTGCGGCAAGAAGGAGCCTTTTCATGCGGTCGGCACGTTGCGCGCGAAGCCGTCGAACAGCTCGAGAATGCGCTCGCGCCAGCGGCACAGCGGATCCTCGGGCCCGAGCAGCTCCTGCGGGCTCATCACGCGTGCCCACTGGAACACCGAGAACAGGATGTAGTCGGCGTACGCGGCGTTCGCGCCCGAGATGAACGGCTGGCGCTTGCACGTCTCCTGCATCGGCGCGAGCACCTTGCCGAGGCCGAGCACCGCGGCGTCGCGCCGCGCGCGCGAGTCTTCGAGCGTGGTTCTCAGCACCTTCTCCATCGACTGGCGGAAGTAGGCCTCGTCATCAGGGTCGACGCGCTCGTGGATGTCGGCCGCGATCACCGGCAGCATCGCCGGCACCACCGCGCGGTCGACCCAGGTATTGAAAGCAGCCGAGACGCCGCGGCCGATCTCGCCGCCGAAGAGCGGCGGCGCCGCCGGATAGCGGCTCTCCAGGTACTCGGCAATCTTCCACGAGTCGCGCACCACGGTGTCGCCCTCCTTGATGATCGGGACGGTCTTTCCGCCCGAAAAGGCGATCGCCGCCTTGTCCGACATGCGCACCGGCATCGACTCGAACTCCAGGCCTTTGTGCTTGAGCGCCATGCGCGTGCGCCATGAGAACAGGCTGTAGCGCCGGTTGCCCTTGCCTCTCAGCTCGTAGAGGGAAATCATCGGCTCAGGAGCTCGCGCAGCCGGCCGCACATCACCTTCTGCGTCGGCGTGATCGGCATCGCCTCGATCAGCTCGAGGCGCTCGGGCCACTTGAATTTCGCCATCCCGGCGCGGTCGAGCTCGCGGGTGATCGCTTCCAGCGTCGGCCGCGCCGCGCCGGGCGCCGGCTGCACGAACACGCAGGCGCGCTCGCCGAGCGCCGGGTCGGGATAGGGCACGATGGCCGAGCGCGCGACTCCGGGCATCCGGTCGATGATCGCCTCCACGTCGAGCGGCGAGTATTTCACGCCGCCTCGGTTGATGATCTCCTTGACGCGCCCCGTGAAGCGCAGATGACCGGCCGGCGACAGCTCGGCGGTGTCGCCGGTCTCGAACCAGCCGTCGGCGGTAAAGGCTTCGCGGGTCGCTCTCTCATTTTTTAGATACTCCTTGAAGAGGGAAATGCCCCGCACCTGCAGCCGCTCCCCGACGACGCGAAGCTCAGTCCCCGGCGTCGCCGCCCCCGCGGTGCCATGGCGCACGTCGGCGGGGTCGCGCGGCCGCGAGAACGACCCCGCCTGCAGCTCGGTCATGCCCCAGAGCTGGAGGGTCCTGCCCCGGGGCAGCTTCTTCTCCACCGCCGCGGCGAGCTCCGGCGGCACCGGGCTGCCGGAGAGGCAGGCGAAGCGCAGCGAGGAGAAGTCGTGCCGCTCGAGCAGCCCGCCGTCGGCGAGCGGCTTGAAGTGCGCTGGACCGGCGAACACGCAATTCGCTTTATGGAGTTGCATGACTTCTGCCAATCCTGCCGGTGTGAAGGCGGGCAAAAGCGACATGGCGGCACCGGAGCACAGGCTCAGGTGATATGCGTACAAGCCATAGAGATGCGTGAGCGGCGCGGCGGACAGGATGATCTCTTCCCGGGTGACCTCCATCTCCGGCACCGAGGCCATCGCGTTCGCGAGAAAGCCGAGCTGCGCGTGCGGCACGCCTTTCGGGTTGTCGGTGGTTCCCGAGGTATAGAGGAGGAGGAAGCGATCGTCGGGCGAGCCCTCGGCCACCCGCTCCAGCCGCGGGCCTGCGGTGAGCGAGAGGAAGGCTCTCGTTCCGTCGACCGGCTCACCGAGCGCCACCACCTGCTCGACCAGTGAGACCGCTTCCTTCGCCGGGGATTCTTCCTTGAAGCGCGAAAGGCACAGGAAGACCCGGGTTTCGGAGTGCTTGAGCAGCGTCGCAAGCTCGGCGCGGCGGTACGGCATGTGCACCGGCTGGAGCGTCGCGCCCAGCGCGCAGATCGCGGCGTAGGAGAGCAGGTACTCCGGAATGTTCGGGAGCTGGACCGCTACGACGTCCCCCTTGCGAACGCCCAGGCCGGCAAGACCCCGCGCCAGGCTCAGGGAACGCTGATGAAAGTCTCGATTGGAGATGACGTCCTGGTCAAAAAGAACGGCAGCAGCGTGCGGAGCGTCCCGGGCACGGCGCTCTATCAAACCCCAGAGAGTCCCGCTCACGCTGCTTTCTTCGCTTCGTGGCTATCCGGTCGCGCCTTGATGCGGAGATCCATCTGCTCGGCGCGCTCGCGTGCGGCGTTGCGGAACGCCTGGTCGCGGCCCGTGAGGTACTGGGGCGGCCAGTACTGGCCCATGTGCTGGTACCAGGCGGAAGCCTGGAGCGTGAAGTAGGGATTGGCGAGGTGCGGCCGCGCGAGCGCGACGAGATCCGCCTTGCCGGCGGCAAGCAGCGTGTTCACCTGGTCGGGCGTAGTCACCGCGCCGACCGTCATGGTGGCGATCCCGACCTCGTTCCTCACCCAGTCGGAGAACGGCGCCTGGTACATGCGCCCGTACACCGGCTTCTGGTGCGGCACGGTCTGCCCGGTCGAGCAGTCGATCATGTCGCAGCCCGCGTCCTTGAGCATGCGCGTAAGCGCCATGAGGTCCTCGCCGGTGAGCCCGCCCGGCGCCCAGTCGGTGGCCGAGATGCGCACCGACATCGGCTTGCCCTGCGGCCACGCCGCACGGCACGCGCGGAAGACCTCGAGCGGAAAGCGCATGCGATTCTCGATGCTCCCGCCATACGCGTCGCGCCGCTGGTTCGTCAGAGGAGAAATGAAGCTGGCAAGGAGATACCCGTGCGCCATGTGCAGCTCGAGCATGTCGAAACCGGCGTGGTCGGCAAAGACGGCACTTCTCTTGAAATCAGACAGGACCTTGTCCATGTCCGCACGCGTCATCTCCCGCGGCACCTGCGACACGCCCTCGTAGTAGGGTATCGGCGAGGCGGAGACCACCGGCCAGTTGCCGCTCTCGAGCGGATAGTCCATGCGCTGCCAGCCGAGCTGGGTCGAGCCCTTGCGCCCGGAGTGGCCGAGCTGCATGCACATCTTCGCTCTTGAATGGGCGTTGCAGAACTGAACGATCCGTTTGAAGGCGTCCCTCTGCTCCTCGTTCCACAGGCCGGTGTCGCCGGGCGAGATGCGCGCCTCGGGCGAGGGGCAGGTCATCTCCACGTAGACCAGCCCCGCGCCGCCGATCGCGCGGCTGCCGAGGTGCACGAAATGCCAGTCGCCGGGCACGCCGTCCACCGCCGAGTACTGGTCCATCGGCGATACGACGACGCGGTTCTCGACCACCATGTCGCGCAGGCGGAAGGGCGTGAACATCGGCACGGGCGGGCTCGCGAGATCGATGTCGAAGCCCTGCGCCCTCACCTTCTGCGCGAACCAGCGGTGGATCTCCCGGATGAAGCGCGGGTCGCGCAGCTCCAGGTTCTCCCAGGTGATCTGCTTGGAGCGCGACATGACGCCGAAGGCGAACTGCACCGGCTCCATGCCCCAGTAGCGCTTCATGTGCTCGAACCAGGCGAGCGACACGTTCGCGGCGTGCTGGGTCTTCTCCACTTCTTCCCGTCTGGCCGTGTCGTACACCTTCAACGCAGACGATACGTTCTGATTCTTCGTGAACGCCTCGAACAGCGCGATCGCGTCCTCCATCGCGAGCTTGGTGCCGGAGCCGATCGAGAAATGCGCCGTCGCCTTCGCGTCGCCCACCAGTACTGCATTGCCTCGCACCCAGGTCTTGTTGGTGATGTTGGGAAAGTTGCGCCACAGCGAGCGGTTGGCGATCAGCGGATGGCCGTCGAGCTCCTCGGCGAAGACTTTTTCCAAAGTTGAGATCATTTCCTGCTCGCCCAGCTGATCGAACCGGAAATTGCGCCAGGTGGCCTCGTCCATCTCGATCACCCAGGTCGAGCGGTCGGCCTCGTACTGGTAGCAGTGCGCGAGCAGCACGCCCTGCGGCGTCTCGCGGAAGAAGTACTTGAACGCGTCGAGCGGCTTGGTCGAGCCGAGCCAGGTGAACTTGTTGGGCCGCAGGTCGACGCTCGGCTGGAAGTGGTCCTTGTACTTCTCGCGGATCCTGGAGTTAATGCCGTCGGCGACGACGATCAGGTCGGAGTCGGCGAACTCCTCCAGCCCCTCGACCTCGCGCTGGAAGCGCATTCGCACGCCGAGCTCTCGGCCGCGGTCCTGCAGGATGTTGAGCAGCGCCACCCGCGAGCAGCCGCAGAAGCCGTTGCCGCCCGAGCGCATCACCTGCCCCTTGTAGACCACGTCCACGTCGCCCCAGTAGGCGAAGCGGCGCCGGATGCGCTCGTAGGTGACGAGGTCGTACGCCTTGAAGGTGTCGAGCGTCTGGTCCGAGAACACCACGCCGAAGCCGAAGGTGTCGTCGGGCCGGTTGCGCTCGTACACCGTGATGTCCCAGCGCGGCCACGCCTTCTTCGCCAGGAGGGCGAAGTAGAGACCGCCCGGTCCTCCTCCGATTACGGTTACTTTCATGCTCATTTCTCCGGTACGACCGCAGTGGCTTCGATCTCGAGGCGCGCCTCCGGCTCTACGAGCCCGCTGACCTGCACCACCGCCATCGCCGGGTAGTGCCGGCCCATGAGCTCGCGGTATGCCGCTCCGACCGCTCTCAAGGAGCTGAGGTATTCGCTCTTGTCGAGCACGTACCAGGTGAGCCTCACGATGTGCTCGGGCCGGCCTTTCGCCTCCTTCAGCACCGCGAGGATGTTCAGGAGCGCCTGCCGGAACTGGCCGGCGAAATCGCGCGCCTCCCACTTCCCCTCGCCGGTCCAGCCGATCTGGCCGGCAATGAAGACGAGGGTTCCCTTGCAGGAAACTCCATTGGAGAACCCCTTGGGCCTCGCCCAGCCGGGCGGCTGCAGGATCTGCATCATGCGGGTTTCCTCAGCTTGAAGCGCTGCAGCTTGCCGGTCTCGGTGCGCGGCAGCGCGTCGACGAACTCGACCGCGCGCGGGTACTTGTACGGCGCGATCACCTTCTTCACATGATCCTGCAGGATTCTTTTCGTGTCTTCCGTTCCCTGGTTCTTTTCCTTGAGAACGACGAAAGCCTTGACGATCGTGCCGCGGCCTTCGTCGGGCCAGCCGACCACGCCGCACTCGGCGACCGCGGGATGCAGGAGCAGCGCGCCCTCGACCTCGGGGCCGGCGATGTTGTAGCCCGACGAGATGATCATGTCGTCGGTGCGCGCCTGGTAGAAGAAGTAGCCGTCGGCGTCGGCCATGTAGGCGTCGCCGGTGATGTTCCAGCCGTTCGCCACGTAGCTCTTCTGCCGGTCGTCGGCGAGGTAGCGGCAGCCGGTCGGCCCCTTGACCGCGAGCCGTCCGACCGTGCCGGGAGCGCACGGCTTGCCTTCCTCGTCCAGGACCACGGCCTGGTAGCCCGGAATCGCATAGCCGGTCGCGCCGCGGCGCACGCGCTCGGGCGTGTGCGAGATGAAGATGTGGATCATCTCGGTCGAGCCGATGCCGTCGATGATCTCGATCCCGGTCGCCTGCTTGAACGCCTGGCGCGTGGCGTCGGGCAGCGCCTCGCCCGCCGAGACGCATTTCTTCAACGAAGAAACATCGTGCCGTTCGGCGATCGCGGCCATCCCCCGGTACATCACCGGCGCGGCGAAGCACACGGTCGCCTTGAAGCGCTGGATCGTCTCGAGGAGCGTCTCGGGCGTGTGCTTCTCGGCGAGCACGCTGGAGGCGCCGACGCGCATCGGGAAGCACAGCAGGCCGCCGAGGCCGAAGGTGAACGCGAGCGGCGGCGTGCCGCAGAAGACGTCGTCCTTGCCGGCCTGCAGGATCGAGCGCGGGAAGCAGTCGCACATCGCGACCACGTCGCGGTGGAAGTGCATCGTTCCCTTCGGCTGGCCGGTGGTGCCGGAGGTGAAGGCGATGAGCGCGACGTCGTCGGCCGCGGTCGCCACGTTGGTGAACCACAGCGGCTGCTTCATCACCAGCGCGTCGACCGCATCGGGCGCGTCGTCGTACCAGTATTTGATTTGGGTCAGCGTCGGGCAATTTCCCGCCGCAATCTTCAATTCCTGGTCGAGCCGCTTGTCGCACAGCGCATGCGTGATCTCGGCCTTGCGGATGATGTCCGTGAGCTCCTTCGCGCGCAGCAGCGGCATGGTGGCGACGCACACGCCGCCCGCCTTCATCACCGCGAACCACGCCGCGGCCATCATCGGGTTGTTCGGCCCGCGCAGCAGGACGCGGTTT
>DATIGR010000051.1:0-3497 GCA_035454645.1 Burkholderiales bacterium | reverse complement strand
GTGGATTGCGCAGGCGCTGACGCGCTGCGGGCGGCGCTGCGCGGTGATCGGCACGCTCGGCTACGGCCTGCGCGCGCCGTTGCGGCCTCTCGTCAACACGACGCCGGACGCGCTGTGGCTGCACGCGCAGCTTGCGGAGTTCGCGCGGCGCGGCGCCCAGGCGGTGGCGATGGAGGTGTCCTCGATCGGGCTCGACCAGGACCGTGTGGCGGGGGTCGAGTTCGACACGGCACTCTTCACCAACCTGTCGCGCGACCATCTCGAGTACCACCGCACCATGCGGCGCTACCAGGAAGCGAAAGCGCGACTGTTCGCCTGGGAGACGCTCAAGCACGCGGTGGTGAACCTCGATGACGATTTCGGCGGGGAGCTTGCACGCCGCATCCGCCGACCGGGACTCGACGTGATCGGCTACGGGTTCGGCGCGGCGCGCGGCGGGCGGACCGCGTACCTCGCGGGCGCCCATCTCGTCTCCGGCGCACCAGGCGTGAGCTTCGACGTGAAGACGCCGTGGGGCGCCGCGCGCGTCACGGGACCGGTGCCGGGGCGGCACAATGCCAGCAACCTGCTCGGGATCCTGGCGGTACTGCTGGCAAGCGGCATTCCGCTGCGACGCGCGGTCGCCGCGCTCGCCGCCCTGAAGCCACTGCCCGGCCGGCTGCAGCGGCTCGGCGGCGGAGCAAGACCGCTGGTGTTCGTGGACTATGCCCATACTCCCGACGCGCTCGAGCATGCGCTGACGACGCTGCGCGAGCTTCTTGCGAATACCCCATCACCCATCGCTCATCACCCATCCCGCCTCATTTGTGTCTTTGGCTGCGGCGGCGACCGCGACACGGGCAAGCGGCCGCGCATGGGGCGAATCGCGGCACGACTCGCCGACCGCGTCGTGGTGACATCGGATAACCCGCGCAGCGAGGAACCCGCGGAAATCATCGAAGCCATCGTCGCGGGCGTCTCCGGGGGTGCGCGCGGTATCGAGATCGAGAGCGACCGGCGCGCGGCGATCCTGCGCGCGGTGGCGGAGGCGCGCCGCGGCGACATCGTGCTCGTCGCGGGCAAGGGCCACGAGGACTACCAGGAAATCCGGGGCGTGCGGCACCCGTTCTCGGATGCGGCGGTGGCGCGGGAGGCGCTTTCCAGATGAGCCTGATGCGTCTCTCGGAAGCCGCGCGCGCGATTCCGGCCGAGTTGCGGGGGGAAGACCGCGTCTTCGAGGCGGTCAGCACCGATACGCGCACCCTCGTTCCGCGCACCCTGTTCGTGGCACTCAAGGGCGAGCGCTTCGACGGACATGACTTTCTCGGCGAGGCCGCGTCGAAACACGCGGCCGGCGCGCTGGTGCAGAAGGCGGAATCGAGGATAGGGGAATCAGGCTTGAGCGACCGGCTTCCATTGCTGGTCGTCGAGGACACGAAAAAGTCGTTGGGCACGCTCGCTGCCTACTGGAGGAAAAAATTCTCCCTGCCGCTGGTTGCGCTGACGGGCAGCAACGGCAAGACGACGGTGAAGGAGATGCTGGCTTCGATCCTGCGCGAAGCGTGCGCGGCCCAATCCCCGGTTGCCGATTCTCGATCCCCGGTGCTCGCCACTCGCGGCAACCTCAACAACGACATCGGCGTGCCGCTTACGCTGCTCGAGTTGAGGCCCGGCCATCGCTACGCCGTCGTGGAGATGGGCATGAACCACGCCGGGGAGATCCGCTACCTGACGCGGCTCGCCGCGCCGGACGTGGCGCTTATCAATAACGCGGGACCAGCGCATCTCGAATTCTTCGGCTCGGTCGAGGCCATCGCCCGCGCCAAGGGCGAGATCTTCGAGGGGCTCCGGCCCGGCGGTACGGCGGTCATCAACGCCGACGACCGCCACGCCGGCCTGTGGCGCTCGCTCGCGGGCGACCGGCGCATCGTCGAGTTCGGCATCGAGCGTCCGGCTGCGGTGAGCGCGCGCTACGCGTTGCGCTACCTCGAGAGCGAGATCGTCGTGCGCACGCCGCACGGCGAGGCGCAGGCGGTGCTGAAGGCGCCGGGACTTCACAACGTCCGCAACGCCCTTGCGGCGAGCGCGGCCGCGGCGGCGCTCGAGGTGCCGGCGCCCGCCATCGCCCGCGGGCTTGCAGGCTACGCCGGATTCAAGGGGCGGCTGCAGAGAAAAACGGCGCTGCACGGCGCGACGCTCCTCGACGACACCTACAACGCCAACCCCGAGTCGGTACGCGCGGCGGTGGCCGTGCTCGCGCAGGCTCCGGGGGGAAAGCTCCTCGTGCTGGGCGACATGGGCGAGCTCGGCGCCGGGGGCGCGCAGATGCACGCCGACATCGGCACGCTCGCGCGCGAGAGCGGCATCGAACGGCTGCTCGCGCTGGGCGATCTCTCGGCGCAGGCGGCGCGCGCGTTCGGCGCAGGGGGACGCCATTTCACGCGCATCGAGGACCTGCTGGCCGAGCTCGAGAATGCGCTTGCGCCCGACGTGACCGTGCTCATCAAGGGGTCGCGCTTCATGCAGATGGAACGCGTCGTCAAGCGCTTCGAGACGCCCGCCACGGGTCACGAGTCACGATGAGGACCTTGCTTTCACCCGGGACCGCGGAGGACGCATGCTCCTAGAGCTCGCCCAATGGCTCGCGAAGGACATCCGCGCGTTCAACGTGTTCGGCTATATCACGCTGCGCGCCGTGCTTGCGTGCCTGACGGCGCTGGTCATCACGTTCCTCATCGGGCCGGCGCTGATCCGCAGGCTGACGGCCTACAAGGTGGGCCAGGCGGTGCGCGACGACGGGCCGCAATCGCACCTTACCAAGGCCGGCACGCCAACCATGGGCGGCGCGCTCATTCTCGCCTCGATCACCCTCACCGTCCTGCTGTGGGCGGACCTCGCGAACCGCCTGGTCTGGCTCGTGCTGTGGGTCTTGCTCGCTTTCGGCGCGATCGGCTGGATCGACGATTACCGCAAGGTCGTGGCGCGCAATCCGAAGGGGCTGTCGGCCCGGGTGAAGTTCTTCTGGCAGTCGGTGATCGGGGTCGCCGCGGCGTGCTTCCTCGCCTTCTACTCGAACCTGCCCCAGCAGACCGCGTTCATCGTGCCCTTCTTCAAGCAGGTGGCCTACCCCCTCGGCGCGCTCGGCTTCATCGTCATGACCTATTTCGTGATCGTCGGGACCAGCAACGCGGTCAACCTGACCGACGGGCTCGACGGGCTCGCCATCATGCCGACAGTCATGATCGGCAGCGCGCTCGGCGTCTTCGCCTACGTCGCCGGGCACGCCGTGTTCGCCAAATACCTCGGATTTCCCTACATCCCCGGTGCCGGCGAGCTCGCGGTGATCTGCGGCGCCATCGCGGGCGCGGGCCTCGCGTTCCTGTGGTTCAACGCATATCCGGCTGAAGTCTTCATGGGCGATGTCGGCGCGCTCGCGCTCGGCGCCGCGCTCGGCGCCATCGCCGTCATCGTGCGTCAGGAAATCGTGCTCTTCATCATGGGCGGAGTGTTCGTGGTGG
>DATIGR010000050.1:0-11158 GCA_035454645.1 Burkholderiales bacterium | reverse complement strand
CACCAGGACTACTACAAGAAGAACGCGCTGCAGTACCGGTTCTACGTCACCGGCTGCGGCCGCTACGCGCGCCTCGACTCCCTCTGGGGGTCCTTCCGGAAGTAAGCCCTAGAACTTGCGCACGCGGTCGATCTGGCTGATGCGGCCGCTGATCACCAGGACGGTGGTGGTGAAGGGATCGACGTGGGTAGGCAGGTAGGTGTAGTGCTTGACCGCGAACACGTCGGAAAACAGCAGGTCGGGCGCCCCGGCGATGACGATGAGCTCGCCCTCGGACATGCCGCGGGAGAGCGAGATGTAGCTGCGGAAGTCCAGGCCGCGCGGGCGCGGCGGCGTCGCGGCGGCGCGCTCGGCGGCGAGGCGCACGTCGAGCTCCTGCTGGCGCGCGAGCCGCCGCTCCATGCGCTCGCCCTGGCAGCGCACGGTGTAGCACTCGGCGCTCTCCGGCGACGGCGGCCCGGCCTTGGCGTCGCGGTCGAACACCGTCGCCTTGACGCCGTTGGGCGGCGCCGAGTTGGAATAGTGCACCGTGCCCTTCTCGTCGACCCAGCGGTAAATCTGTGCAGACGCGCTGCTCGCGAGCGCAAGCAAGAAGATGAAAATCACTTGTTTCATTCGTACCGCCCCAGGCGAACCATTGTATTCCCGGGCTTGACGTGCGCGGTCGACGGCATCACGAGCACGCACTCGTCATAGGGGGTGCGCCAGATCCGCTCGCCGTCCATGGCCACGACGGTTCCCGCCCTGGGCAGGACCTCGAGGCCTTTCCACGGCTGCGCGAAGCGAAAGCCGCCGCTGAGCGCAGTGACCGGCTCGGTGACGCGGATGACGCGCTGCTTCGCGGGCAGGGCCAGGCGCAGCCGCGGCTTCACGAACGATTCGTCCACCGCGCCGGTCGCCTGCAGGAACCGCAGCAGCGTGTCGACGGCGACGTCGACCGAGCTCTTCTCCCAGTGCTGCCCGGCCTCGATCAGCAGCGCGTTCTTCGGGCTCGCGGGGTCGCCGAAGCCGCCGCGGTCGCGCATGCGCAGGCCGGCCGGGTGTCCGGTGTCGATCAGCAGGTCGGCCGGGACGCCGACGCGGCGCGCGAACTCGGCGCCCTTGTCGAGCATGCCGCACACCATGATCGGCCGGCACGGCTCGGACATCGTATGCAGATCGAGCAGGTAGTCGGCCGCGTCGACGAACGGCCGCAGCTCGCGCGCGCGCCTGAGCTCGGCCGAATCGCGCGGCCCGAGGAGCACCGCGTCGTCCCAGACGCGGTTGTAGTCCTCGTCGATGCAGCGCGAGCGGTCGGGGTCGGCGAAGTCGAAGCGCTCGAACGCCGCGACGTTGGCGAAAGCAAGAATGAGTTTCCCCCGGGAGGGCCGAACGGCCTCACGGAACAAATAATCCAATGCAATGGCACCGGAAAATTCGTTGCCATGCGTGAGCGCCTGCACCATCACGCTCGGCCCCGGCCTGCCGGAGTCCATCACGTGCACGTAGTCGACGCCGGCGTTCCCTTTCCGGTAGCGCGAGATGTCGGGCGGCTTGATCTCGATCCTAGAGCTCATCGATCAGCACGCGCAGCAGCTCGCCGAGATTGCTCTGCAGGGCGGAAAACCCGCCGTTCCGCTGCAGCGTGCGCTCGTCCATGTAGAGCCGCTTGTTGATCTCGATCTGCAGGCTGTGGCGCCCGGCCTTCGGGTCGGAGTACGCGCGCACCAGCTCGACGCCCTTGTAGGGGTCGTTCACCGTCACCCGGTAGCCCATGCCCGCCAGCGTCGCGCGCACGAGCTCGGTGAAGCGCGGCTCGCAGGTCGTGCCGTCGCGGTCGCCGATGACGAAGTCCGGGCGCACGCTGCCCGCGCCGTCCTCGCTCTGCCTGCCGGCGACCGAGCGCATCGAGTGGCAGTTGATGTGGTAGACCGCGCCGGAGCGTTTTTTCGCCTGGTCCAGGAGCTCCTGCAAGGAGCGATGGTAGGGCGCGTGAAAGCGCTCGATGCGCCGCTGCACCGCCTCGGGCGCGAGCTTGCCGCGGTAGATCGGCCGGCCGTCTTCCAGCGTGCGCCAGATGAGCGACTTGCCGATGCGCGCCTTGCCGCTCGGCCGGTACTCCCAGGGCCAGGGCCCTTCGATCAGGTCGAGGTCGACGTCGCCGGCGTTGCGGTTCGGATCGAGGTAGGTGCGCGGAAAGGTCGCGGCGAGAAGCGGCACGCCGAGCTCGTGCGCCGCGGCGTAGAGCTCGTCGACGTAGCAGTCCTCGGACTCGCGCAGCTCGGCCTCGCTCACGATGGCGCCGAAGTCGGGCGGAAAATCGTGACCCGAGTGGGGGGAATCGAGAACCAGCCGCGCCATCGCTGTAGCATACTCGAGTGGAAACCTATTACGCCCGGCGCGCGGCCGAGTACGAGAAGATCTACGAGAAACCGGAGCGCCAGGCCGACCTCGCGCGCCTGCGCCGCGACATCCCGGCGCTGTTCGGGGGCGAGCGCGTGCTCGAGATCGCCTGCGGCACGGGCTACTGGACCCCGCTCATCGCCGGCGAGGCGCAGTCGGTCCTCGCCGTCGATTACAACGAGGAGACGCTGGCCATCGCCCGGACCAAGCAATACCCGAGGGGCAATGTGCGCTTTCAGCGCGCCGACGCCTACGCCCTGCCGGACTGGCAGGA
Source organism: Burkholderiales bacterium (assembly GCA_035454645.1). Lineage (GTDB taxonomy): Bacteria > Pseudomonadota > Gammaproteobacteria > Burkholderiales > SG8-39 > SCGC-AG-212-J23. The sequence goes on along the minus strand of DATIGR010000050.1, from coordinate 8,502 downwards.
AAGGTTCTCGGCCTGCTACGCCGGCTTCTGGTGGTCTCACATGCCTTTGGCGAAAATCGACCCGTTCTTGCGCGCTCTGGCCGGGCGGCTCGAGCCGGGCGCCACGGTGGCGTTCATGGACAACCGCTACGTCGAGGGCTCCAGCACCGCCATTTCCCGCAAAGACGTGGAGGGAAATACCTACCAGAGCCGCCGGCTCGCCGACGGCTCGAGCCACGAGGTGCTGAAGAACTTCCCCGCCGGGCCCGAGCTGCGCGCGCGCCTGGGCCGGTTCGGGACCGAGGTGACGTTTTCGGAGTACGAGTACTACTGGCTCGCGACCTATCGCATAATGGCCGGGACGACCCCCGGAGGAGGAAAACGATGACCCGCTTCTTGCTTGCCGTTCTATTCGCTTTCGCGTCGGCCGGCGCCGCGGCCCAGGAGCTGCGCGTCGGCCTCGGATCCGAGCCCACGGCGATGGATCCGCACTACCACAATCTCTCGCCGAACAACTCGCTGCTCAGCCACATCTTCGAGAGCCTGGTGGGGCAGGACGAGCGCCAGCGGCTCACCCCCGACCTCGCCGAGTCGTGGAAGGCGATCGACGCGACCACCTGGGAGTTCAAGCTGCGCCGGAACGTGCGCTTCCACGACGGCACGCCGTTCACCGCCGACGACGTGGTCTTCAGCTTCGAGCGCGCGCCCAACGTCGAGGGCAGCCCGTCGAGCTTCGGCATCTACGCGCGCGGCAAGACCTTCGTCAGGGTCGACGACCACACGGTGCACGTGAAGACCGCGGCGCCCTACCCCCTGATGCCGAACGACCTGTCGCAGGTGTTCATCGTCTCGCGCAAGCACGGCCAGGGCGCGAAGACGCCCGACTACAACTCCGGCAAGGCCGCGATCGGCACCGGCCCCTACCGCTTCGCCGAATACACCCCGGGCAACCGCATCGTGGTGCAGCGGAACGAGCAGTACTGGGGAGAGAAGCCGGCCTGGCAGCGCGTGATTTTCCGCGGCATCAAGTCCGACCCCTCGCGCGTCGCGGCGCTGCTCGCGGGCGACGTCGACCTGATCGAGCAGGTGCCGGCGGTGGACCTGGAGCGCCTCAAGAAGGACCCGAAGCTCACCATCTCCCAGACGGTGTCGAACCGCATCATCTACCTGCACCTCGACCATTTCCGCGACGACTCGCCGTTCGTGCGCGCCAAGGACGGCGGCCCGATCAAGAACCCGCTGCGCGACCTGCGCGTGCGCAAGGCCGTCTCCATGGCGATCGACCGCGACGCGATCGTGAGCCGCGTGATGGAAGGCCAGGCGATCAAGGCCGGCCAGCTCCTGCCCGAGGGCTTCTTCGGCGTGAGCCCGAAGCTCAGGCCCGTGGCGTTCGACCCGAACGGCGCGAAGAAGCTGCTCGCCGAGGCCGGCGTGCCGAACGGCTTTCGCCTCACCATCCACTCGCCCAACGACCGCTACCCGAACGACGCCAAGATCGCCGAGGCGGTCGGGCAGATGCTGTCGCGCATCGGCATCGACACCCAGGTGGTCACGTTGACGCAGAGCGTGTTCTTCCGCGAAGCCTCGACCGGGTCTCCCGAGAAGGGGCCGAAGTTCAGCTTCATCCTGGTCGGCTGGGGCTCGGGCACGGGAGAGGCGTCCTCGCCGCTCAAGTCGCTCATCGCCACGTTCGACCGCGAGAAGGGCATGGGCGCGTCGAACCGCGGCCGCTACTCCAACGCGCAGGTCGACAGGATGATCAACGACGCGCTCGCGACCGTGGACGACGTCAAGCGCTCGGACCTGCTCGCTCGCGCCACCGAAGTCGCCATCGAAGACGTCGGCATCATCCCGCTGCATTACCAGGTGAACACCTGGGCGATGCGCCGCGGCTTCGCCTACAAGCCGCGCACCGACGAGTACACGCTCGCCACGGGGGTCGGCAAAGCGAACTGATGATCTTCGTCATCCGGCGCGTCATCCAGAGCCTGGTGGTGGTTCTGGTGATGTCGCTCGTGGTGTTCGTCGGCGTGCACGTGGTCGGCGACCCGGTGCACATCCTGATCTCCGACGACATGACGCAGCAGGAGATCGAGGATTTCATCCGCAGGCTGGGCCTCGACCGGCCGGTGCACGAGCAGTACTTCCACTTCCTCGCCAACGCGGTGCGCGGCGACCTCGGCAACTCGTTCGTCTACGGCGAGCCCGCGCTCAAGCTGATCCTGCAGCGCATGCCGGCCACGCTCGAGCTCGCGCTCGCCGCGTTTCTGCTCGCCGTCGTGTTCGGCATCCCGCTCGGCATGTACGCCGGCCTCAAGCCCGAGTCGCCGGCGAGCCGCGCGATCATGGCGGGCTCGATCCTCGGCTTCTCGCTGCCCACCTTCTGGGTCGGCCTGATGCTGATCATGGTGTTCGCCGTGATGCTCGGCTGGCTGCCCTCGACCGGGCGCGGCGACTTCATGACCTGGGACGGCCTGCGCCACCTGGCGCTTCCGGCGTTCAACCTCGCGCTGTTCAAGATGGCGCTGGTGACGCGCCTGGCGCGCGCCGGCACGCGCGAGGCGGCGCTGCAGGACTACGTCAAGTTCGCGCGCGCCAAGGGGCTCTCGCCCGCGCGCGTGGTGCTGGTCCACGTGCTCAAGAACATCCTCGTCCCGGTGGTGACGGTGCTCGGCCTCGAGCTCGGCGGGCTGATCGCGTTCTCGGTGGTCACCGAGACCGTGTTCGCCTGGCCCGGCATGGGCAAGCTCTTGATCGACTCGATCCAGCGCCTCGACCGGCCGGTCGTGGTCGCCTACCTCGTGATCACGGTGCTGATGTTCATCGTCATCAACCTGATCGTCGACATTCTCTATTCGATGCTCGATCCGCGAGTCCGGCTCAAGGAAGCGAAGGCATGAGCGCCGTAGCCGAATCGCTGTCGCTGCCCAAGGCCGAGACGCCGCTGCGGCGGCTCGCGCGCGAGTTCTTCTCGAGCTGGGTGGCGACGGGCGCGTTCGCGCTCCTGCTCGGCATCGTCGTGCTCGCGCTGTTCGCGCCGCTGCTCGCGCCGCAGAATCCCTACGACCTCGCCAAGGTCACGGTGCTCGACGCCCGCCTCGAGCCCGGGGCGCGCGGCTCGGCGGGGTTCGTGATGTGGCTCGGCGCCGACGGCGCCGGGCGCGACATGTGGAGCGCGATGCTCTACGGCCTGCGCATCAGCCTCGGCGTGGGCGTCGCCTCGGGCGTGATCGCGCTCGCCCTCGGCACCGCGATCGGCCTTCTCGCCGCGTACCGCGGCGGCTGGCTCGACGCGCTCATCATGCGCCTGGTCGACCTGCAGCTTTCGTTCCCCGCGATCCTGGTCGCGCTCATCCTGGTCGCGATCCTGGGGCGCGGCGCCGACAAGGTGATGATCGCGCTGATCCTCGTGCAGTGGGCCTACTACGCGCGCACCGTGCGCGGCTCGGCGCTGGTCGAGCGGCGCAAGGAGTACATCGAGGCGGCGCACTGCCTCGCGCTGCCGCCGCGGCGCATCGTGTTCCGCCACCTGCTGCCGAACGTGGTCGCGCCGATGATCGTGGTCGGCACGCTGCAGACCGCGCACGCGATCTCGCTCGAGGCGACGCTCTCCTTCCTCGGCGTCGGCCTGCCGCTCACCGAGCCCTCGCTCGGGCTGCTGATCGCGAACGGCTTCGAGTACATGCTCTCGGGCAAGTACTGGATCAGCTTCTACCCGGGGCTCGCGCTGCTCGCCACGATCATGAGCATCAACCTGGTCGGCGACCGCCTGCGCGACGTCCTGAACCCGCGCCTTGAGCGCTAACACCCTCGAAGTCCGGGACCTGAAGACCCATTTCTTCACGCGCGCAGGGGTCGTGCGCGCGGTGGACGGGGTGAGCTTCGAGGTGCGCCCCGGCGAGGTGCTCGGCCTGGTCGGCGAGTCGGGCTGCGGCAAGACGGTGACCGGCTTCTCGATCCTCGGCCTGGTCGACCCGCCCGGCCGCATCGTCGGCGGCCATGTCGTGTTCGAAGGCAGGGATCTGGTCGGCGCCAGCGACCAGGATCTGCAGCGGATCCGCGGCGCGCGCATCGCGATGGTGTTCCAGGATCCGATGATGACGCTCAACCCGGTGCTGCGCATCGATACGCAGATGGTCGAAGCGGTGCGCGCGCATCAGGATGTGGCTCCGGGGGCTGCGTTGAAAATCGCGCGCGACGCGCTGGAGCGCGTCGGCATCCCGTCGCCCGACTCGCGCCTGCGCTCCTATCCGCATCAATTCAGCGGCGGGATGCGCCAGCGCGTGGCGATCGCGATCGCGTTGCTCAACCGGCCCCAGCTGATCATCGCCGACGAGCCGACCACCGCGCTCGACGTCACGATCCAGGCGCAGATCCTGTACGAGGCGCAGAAGCTGTGCCGCGAGTCGGGCACCGCGCTCATCTGGATCACGCACGACCTCTCGGTGGTGGCCGGGCTCGCCGACCGCATCTGCGTCATGTACGCCGGGCGCATCGTCGAGCAGGGCTCGGTGGACGAAGTGCTCGACGCGCCGCTGCATCCCTACACCCACGGCCTGATCGGCTCGGTGCCGAGCCGCAACCGGCGCGGCGCCCCGCTCGCGCAGATTCCCGGCATGACGCCGGCGCTCCTCGACCTGCCGCCGGGATGCGCTTTCCGCAGCCGCTGCCCGCGGGCGGACTCCGTGTGTGTCCAGGAACCGGTACTGGAGAAGAGGAAAGACCGCCTGGTGCGCTGCTTTCATCCGCTGTGAAGATCCTCGAGCTCGACCACGTCTCCAAGCGCTTCGTCCAGCCGCTCGATCTTGCCGGCAGGATCGCGCGCGCGCTCGGCGCGGATGCCGCCGACGAGGTGGTGCACGCGGTGGACGACGTGTCGTTCGCGGTGGAGGAAGGCGAGGTCGTCGGCCTGGTCGGCGAATCGGGCTGCGGCAAGTCCACGCTCGGGCGCATGGTCGCCGGGATCCTCGAGCCGAGCGCCGGCACGATCCGCTACCGTGGACAGGACGCCGGACGACAGAGGGCTTCTCTTCTCAAAGTCCAGATGATCTTCCAGGACCCGTTCGCGTCGCTCAACCCGCGCATGCGCGTAAGGGACATCGTCGGCGAAGCGCCCGTCGTGCATGGCCTGGTGAGAAAGGAAGATCTCGACGGCTATCTCGACGCGCTGCTCGCGCGCTGCGGCCTCGACCCGGGCTACAAGCCGCGCTACCCGCACCAGTTCTCCGGCGGGCAGAGGAGCCGCATCGGCATCGCGCGCGCGCTCGCGGTGAAGCCCGAGTTCCTGGTGTGCGACGAGGCGGTCGCCGCGCTCGACGTGTCGATCCAGGCGCAGATCCTCAACCTGTTCATGCAGCTGCGCCGCGACCTGGGGCTCACCTATCTCTTCATCAGCCACGACCTCGGCGTGGTCGAGCACCTCTCCGACCGCGTGGTCATCATGTACCTCGGCCGCGTGGTCGAATCCGCGCTGGCTGAAGAAATCTTCAATCGGGCGAACCATCCGTATACCCAGGCGCTGCTCAAGCAGGTGCCGCGCCTCGACACGCGCAAGACGCAGTTCAAGCCGATCGTCGGCGAGATCCCCTCGCCGCTCGCTCCGCCCCCGGGCTGCCACTTCCATCCGCGCTGCCCGCGCGCCATGCCCCGCTGCCGCGAGGAAGCGCCGCGGCTGCGCGAGGTCGCGGCCGGCCACCTCTCGGCGTGTCATCTCAATGAAGGCTAGGCGCGCCGCGCTCGCATTCGCTTTCGGCGCGCTGCTCGCGGCCGCCGCCGCCCACGCCTGGCCGCAGAAGCGCATCATCTTCGTCGTCCCGGCGCCGCCCGGCGGCACGATGGACGTCATGGCGCGCGCGGTCGGCGCGCAGCTTTCGCCGCGCCTCGGGCAGCCGGTGATCGTGGAGCACCGGCCAGGCGCCGGCGGCGCGCTCGCGGTAAAGGCCGTGCTCGATGCGCTTCCCGACGGACACACGCTGCTCTTCACCGGCAGCAGCGTCCTCACCGAGATCCCGCACGTGCTGGCGCCGAAATACGACACGCTGAGCGACCTGAGGCCGGTGGCCGACCTCGGGCGCGCGCACCTGGTGCTGATCGCGCATCCCGCCGTGCCCGCCGGCAGCCTGCACGAGCTGATCGCCTACGCCAGGCGCAACCCCGGCAAGCTGAGCTACGCCTCGTACAGCCCCGGAACCGCTGCGCACTACTGCGGCCTGATCCTCAACCGGAGGGAGGGCCTCGACCTGCAGCACGTGCCCTACAAAGGCTCGCCGCCCGCGCTCGCCGACGTGATCGCCGGACAGGTGCCGCTGATGTTCGACGGCATCGTCACCTCGCTGCCGCACATCCGCTCGGGCAAGGTGAAGGTGCTCGCGATCTCGAGCCGCGGCCGCTCGAGCCTGCTGCCGCAGGTCGCGACGTTCGCCGAGCTCGGCTATCCCGAGATCGATTTCTCGAACTGGATCGGAGTGGCCGCCTCGGCGAAGATGCCTGCGGCGCTCGCCGCCACCATCAACCGGGAGCTCCTCGCCCTGGTCGCGATGCCCGGCGTGCGCGAGCGCCTCCTCGAGCTCGGCTTCGAGCCGGCGCCGGCCTCGACGCCGGAGCAGCTGGCCGCCATGGTGCGCGCGGACTTCGAGCGCAACGCGCGCATCGTCAAGGCGTTCAACATCACGTTCGAGTAAGCCGCGGCGTCAGCAGGGCGCGAGCCGCACCACCGGCGCCCGGGCGCGCGGCAGGAGCTTCTCGAGCGGCGTGCACCACATCTCGCCGCAGATCACGTAGTCCTCGCGCAGTCCCCTGCGGTCGAAGACCAGCCGCGGCTGCGGCGCGCGCGCCGGCCACGCGTGCTGCCAGTCGCCGCCCTTGCGCACGCGCTCGGCCAGGAACTCGAACTTCCCCTGGTAGACATGCCAGGACTCTTCGCGCGCGATGCCGTCGGCCGGCGTCCAGCCGAAGTGCAGCGCCGCGGCGAACAGGCTGGCGGTAAGGCCATCGCCGGTCAGGCACAGGCTATTCATAGGTCATGACCCTCCCATTCCAGCGCGCATCGGAGTCGAGCGGGAACACGGGGCGCGGCAGGCCCTTGAACTGCAGGCGCTCGAGCACCGGCGAGGTGAGCCCCGGCGTGTCGACCTCGATCACGCGCTCGGGCGCGAAGAACTCGTCGAAGCCGCCGCGGAAGTGGCCGCGCGACTTCACCACCACGGTGCGCGCGGCGCGGATGTCGAGCCCGTGCATCTCGAAGAACACCGGGTCGGCGCACTGCTTGCGCCGGCTCACGCACACCACGGTCACGCCGCCGATCTGCAGCGCGCAGGTCGGACCGAGCTCGAGCGCGCGAGCGGCCCAGATGCCGCGCCGGCCGACGCAGTGGCCGTCGGTGGTCTTCAGGACCCTGGCCGGCGCGCTGAAGCCCTCGGCGAATTTCGCCTGGATTTCCCCGGCTCCGCGGGCGGCGGCGGCGATTCCGGGCTCGAAAAACACTCCGTAGAGCACGCCCTGCGCATTCGCCTCGCAAAGCTTCTGGAGCAGGGTCGTGGTCCGGCCGCTGCCGCCTCCGCCGGGGTTGTCGCCGGCGTCCGACCAGATGAAGCCGTCCTGATGCTTGCCGATCGCGTCCTCCATCGAGGTGAGGCGCTTCACGAAGCGCCCGCGCTCGCCCCAGATGCGCCCGGCGATGTCGAGCGCCGCGCCGCGCACGTCGGCGCCGGCTTCGCCGTTGACGACGATCGCGACGCCGTTCTTCGGCGTGTCGCTGAACACGAAGCCGCCCACCACCGAGACGTCGAGCACGCCGCCGCCGACCTTGGTCTGGCCGTAGGCGATCGCGTCGGCGTACGGCCCTTCTCGCGTCAGCAGCGTCACCGACGCGGGAGTCAGCGGCAGCCTCGCGAATCCCCGCCTTGACCGTGTTCCTTGAAGAAATCTTCGCAACAGGCGAGCGGCATCGACGGCGCGCTCCTGCTGGTCCATGTGCGGGTTGGTGCGGTACGACACCAGCGCATCGACGTTCGCCACCATGCGCTCGGAGATGTTCGCGTGCAGGTCCACCGTGGCGAGCACCGGGACCGCCTTGCCGACGGCCGCTCGCACCTCTTCGTAGAGCTCGCCGTCGGGGTCGGGTCCGCCGGTGGAGACCATGCCGCCGTGGTTGCTGATGTAGACCGCGTCGATCCGGCCGGCGGCGGCGAGCCCCTTGCGCATCGCCGCGAGGGTGCGCTGGAAGAAGCCCTCGTCGACCGGCCCGCCCGGCTCCGCGGCGGTCACCAGGATCGGAACCGGCGTCCACGGCCCGAGGCGGTCCATCTCCGCGTAGAAGGCCGGCACCTCGGCGGGCAGCGGCGAGGGGTCCTTGCGCGCCTCGCGCGTGATCGCGTCGCCCTCGACGTAGCACAGCGAGCGGAACTGCGCCTCGCCGCTCACCGGCGCGAACGCGTTGCTCTCGAGATGCAACCCCAGCACTGCCACCCGCGCGCTCATGAAAAAGGGGTCAGGACCCTTTTATTGGAAAAGGGGTCAGGAACC
>DATIGR010000049.1:0-3287 GCA_035454645.1 Burkholderiales bacterium | reverse complement strand
AACTCGACCACTACGTCGAACATAGCTTCTCGATCTGCGCCAGCAGCTCGTCGGGCACCTCGATGCCCTGCACCGATGCCGCTTCCGCGGCGAAGCGGCGCGCGCCCGGCAGGCGCACCTCGGGATCGGCGAGCATCGCGCTCACTACGGATTCTGTCCTCTCCCAGTACGTGTTCATTCCTGTCAAAGCACCCGGATCGATGGCGATGAACGCCTGGCCGATGTGCGGGCGGTTGCCCTCCTCCACGAAGAACGAGTCCGCCTCGGGCCCGATCGCGGCGCCGGTGAGCGCCGCGCACACCAGCTCGAACGCGAGCGCGAGCATCGCGCCTTTCGCGCCGCCGATCGGGAACAGGCTGCCGCGCTCGATCGCTTCCTTGGGATCGGTGGTCGGCCGGCCGTCGCGGTCGAGCGCCCAGCCCTCGGGGATGCGCTCGCCCCGGCGCATCGCCATCATGATGCGCCCGCGCACGACCGTGGTCATCGCCAGGTCGATCACCAGCGGGTCGCGGTCCTTCCTCGGGAACGCGGCGGCGACCGGGTTGGTCCCGAACAGCGCCTTCTTTCCGCCCCAGGCCGGGATCGCCGCCGGCGAATTGGTGAACGCGAAGCCAGCGAGCCCCGCCGCCGCCACGGGCAGCAGGTGAATGCCCATGACCCCGGCATGAGTGCTGTTGCGCACGCCGGCGAAGGCGATGCCGTTGCGCCGCGCGCGCTGGATCGCCTCTTCCACCGCCCATTGCACCGAGACGTAGGGCAGGCCGTCGCGGTTGTCGATCAGGCACACGCCCGCGCGCTCCGACACCATCGCGGGCTGCGCGGACCCGTCGGCGCGGCCATTCCTCAGGAAGCCGCAGTAGATCGGCACGCGCGACATGCCGTGGGTCGGCAGGCCTTGCGCCTCGGCGCGAACCAGGTGGCGCGCCGCCGCCCCGGCCATCTTAGAATGGGCGCCGGCCCTTTCCAGGGCGGTGCGCGCGAGTCGAAACAGCTCTTGCGGCGCCTTCTTCACAGCGAGGATTCTACGGCCATGGGAAAGATGATCGAGCTCACCGCGTCCGACGGCCACAAGCTCGCCGCGTACCGCGCCGACCCCTCGGGCAGCCCGCGCGGCGGCATCGTGGTGATCCAGGAGATCTTCGGCGTCAACAGCCACGTCAAGTCGGTCGCCGACGGCTTCGCCGCCGACGGCTACCTTGCGATCGCCCCGGCGATGTTCGACCGCGTGCAGAGGAACTTCGACGTCGGCTACAGCCCGCCCGACATCGAGCAGGGGCGTGCCCTGCGCGCCAAGATCACGCCCGACATGGCGATGATGGATGCGCAAGCCGCGGTGAAGGAAGCCGCCAAGGCCGGCAAGGTCGGCATCGTCGGCTACTGCTGGGGCGGCTTCGTGGCATGGATGGCCTCGGCCAAGGTGAGCGGGCTCGTCTGCGCGGTGCCCTACTACGGCGGCGGCATCCTGGACAACGCCGACATCGAGCCCAAGGTGCCGGTGATGGGGCACTTCGGCGACAAGGACCAGCACATTCCGGTCGAGGGCGTGAAGAAGCTCGCCGACAAGCACAAGAAGCACCCGATCTTCATCTACGCCGCCGACCACGGCTTCAACTGCGACCAGCGCGGCTCCTACAACGCGCCCGCGGCCAAGCAGGCGCGCAGCCGGACGCTGGAGTTCTTCAGAAAGCATATCGGCTAGCACCGCTCAAATCAGCGCTCAAATCAGGGACAGACCACCTTTTTCCTTATCCGGTTAGCGTCACGACCAACCATAGCGCCGCTTTGCGCGGAAAACGTGGGCTGTCCCTGATTTCGGCTACTCCGCGTCTGCTTTGACTCCGAGCAGCGCGCGGCGGAAGCGCGCCTTGAGAAGCGCGCCATCGCGCGGCGGCAGCACGAGCGGGATCTTCTCGGCCTTGACTTTCAACGCGGCGAAATTGGGCCCCGGGAGCTTGTGGATCGCGTTCGGCAGATTCTCCAAGTCGAAGACCTTGAAGCCGCAGGAGCGCGCCACGCCCGCAAGGTCGACCCCGTGGGCGGTATGCGTCTCCTGCATTCCGGTCTCGCCGTAACGCTCGTTGTCGATCACCACCACGGTGAGGTTTTCGGGCTGCTGCACGCCGATCGTGGCGAGCGCGCCCATGCCCATCAGCGCTTCGCCGTCACCGGTGATGACGAGCACGCGGCGCTTGGGCTGCGCGAGCGCGAGTCCAAGCCCCATCATGGCCGCCTGGCCCATCGCGCCCCACATCGGGAAGGTGAGCGGCGAGTCGCCCGCGGCGGTGCAGTCCCAGGCGGTCGACCCGAGGCCGGCGACCACGAGAAGATTTTTTCTGTTGGAGAGCAGCCTCTTTACCGCGTCGCGGCGCCTCATCGGTCCGCCTGCTCCTGGAAGCTCTTGATGCCGATCAGGCGCTGCGAGATCAGCACCGCCACCGAGGCGTAGCTGCCGAACGCCAGGCGCAGTGCGGCATTCACGACCGGTGCGACCTGGGCCGCTTCCTCGACGTGGTGCACCACCGTCCCCATCGCCTCGAGCACGGGCCGCACCGCCTGCCCCATCGGCACCTGCCAGGGATTGAACTCGCCCTGCTCGCCGCGCATCGTCACCAGCGTGACGAGCGGGAAGCGGCACTCGCGCACCATGCCGAGCACGTTGACGATGTTGCCGACGCCGCTCGATTGCATGAGCAGCGCGCTCCTCTGCCCTCCAAGCCACGCGCCGGCGGCGAGCCCGATGCCTTCCTCCTCGGTGGTGAGCACCACCGCGCGCATCTTCCGGTCGGCCCGGCACAGCTCGATCAGCCGCTTGTGACCGGCGTCGGGGACATAGCCGACGACGCGCACGCCGGCCGCCGCGAGCTCGCGGTGGATGCCCTCAGGCCACATGGCGAAGCAGCGTCTCGCCGGGCGCGACGCGCGTGAAGGCGACCGGCTTCATCGAGACGATCCCGTTGCGGATGCTGGTGAAAGCCGATTGCTCGAGCGGCCCCGACTCGGGGAAGTCGGAGCGGAAGTGCGCGCCGCGCGAGTCGCGCCGCGCGATCGCCGCAGCGGCGATCGCGCGGCTGACGGCGACCAGGCTTTTCAGGTTCAGCCAGTCGTGCCAGGCGAGGTTGAAGGCGCGCTCGCCGCCGGGCAACGAGTGGCCGTCGAGCGCGCGCTCGAGCGCGTTCAGGTCGGCCTGCGCTTCGAGCAGGCCGGTGGCGTCGCGGATGATCCCGACCTTCTCCCACATGATGTCGTAGAGCTTCTCGCGGATCGGCTCCAGGCTGGCGGCGCCGCGG
>DATIGR010000048.1:0-10873 GCA_035454645.1 Burkholderiales bacterium | reverse complement strand
CTGGTGCTGCGCTTCTTCAACTTCTACCCGAGCCAGCTGAGGCAATTCCAGCGCGCGGCGGAGGAGGGCCGGCGCGTGCGCGCGTTCGGCGAAGTGCGCCGCGGGTTTTTCGGCACCGAGATGGCGCACCCACGTTACCGGGTAGTCGGCGAGGACGAGCCGCTTCCCCGGACCCTCACGCCGATCTATCCGACGACCGCGGGACTGAGCCAGGCAGAGCTGCGTACGCGCGTGCTCGAGGCGCTGGAGGCCGAACCGCTGGACGATACCTTGCCCGATGCGCTACGTCGCAGCCTCCAGCTGGAGGACTTTCGGGAGAGCGTGCATCTCCTGCACCGCCCGCCTCCGGGAGCAGAGCTTGCGGCCGCCTGGCGCCGCGTCAAGTTCGACGAGCTGCTTGCCCAGCAGCTCTCGATGCGCTTCGCCTACCGGCGGCGCCGTTCCCGCGCGGCGCCGGTGCTCACCGTGAACGGCGAGTTGCTCAAAGCGTTCCTCGCGAGCTTGCCTTTCCGCTTGACGAAGGCGCAAACCCGGGCGATGAACGACATCCTGGGCGACCTGCGCGAGCCGCATCCGATGCAGCGGCTCCTGCAAGGCGACGTCGGCAGCGGCAAGACCATCGTCGCGGCCATCGCCTGCCTCGCCGCGGTGGACTCGGGCGCCCAGGCCGCGGTCATGGCGCCGACCGAGATCCTGTCCGAGCAGCACTGGCGCAAGTTCAACGAATGGCTGGCGCCGCTCGGCGTGCGGCTGGGCTACCTGCGCGGCGGCATGGGCAGGAAGGAGAAGAGCGAGATGCTGCAAGGCCGCGTGCTGATCGGCACGCATGCCCTGATCCAGAAAGACGTCGAGTTCTCGAAGCTCGGCCTCGCGGTCGTGGACGAGCAGCACCGCTTCGGCGTCGAGCAGCGGCTCGCGTTGCGCAAGAAAGCGGCCGGCCTCGTGCCGCACCAGCTGATGATGAGCGCGACGCCGATTCCTCGCACGCTCGCCATGACGTACTACGCCGATCTCGACGTGTCGACGATCGACGAGCTGCCGCCGGGCCGCCGCGCGGTCACGACCAAGCTGCTTTCGGAAAACAGAAGACCCGAGGTCCTGGCGCGCATCCGCGAGGCCTGCGCGGAAGGGCAGCAAGCGTACTGGGTGTGCCCGGTGATCGAGGAGTCGAAAGCCGGCCTGCGCACCGCGCTCGAGACGTTCGAGACCTTGAAGAGGGAGTTGTCCGGGCTGAGCGTCGGGCTGCTGCACGGGCGCCTTTCGCCGGAGGAGAAGGCCGCCGTGATGCAGGCATTCCTGCGAAACGCGGTTCAAGTGCTCGCGTGCACCACCGTCATCGAGGTCGGGGTCGACGTGCCGAACGCTTCTCTCATGGTGATCGAGAGCGCGGAGCGGTTCGGTCTTTCGCAGCTGCACCAGCTGCGCGGCCGCATCGGACGCGGCCCGCGCGAGAGCGTTTGCATCCTGCTCTTCGGCGAGCTGCAGGGCAGCGCGCGCGAGCGGCTGAAGGCCATCTTCGAGAGCACCGACGGCTTCGAGATCGCGCGCCGCGACCTCGAGCTGCGCGGGCCCGGCGAGTTCCTCGGCGAGCGCCAGAGCGGCGCGCCGCTGCTGCGCTACGCCGACCTCGAGCGCGACCGGGGCCTGGTCGAGGCCGCGGTGCGGGCGGCCCCGGAGCTCCTCCGGGCCGACCCGCAGGCGGCGCGCGCGCACGTGGCGCGCTGGCTGGGCTCGAGGCACGAGCTCACCGAGGCGTGAGTTATCCTTCGCGCCGTGAACCTGGCGATGATCGCGCGGCGCCTGGACGCGTACGAGCGGCTGATCCGGCTCGACAAGCCGATCGGTGCGGCTCTCCTGCTGTGGCCGACGCTGTGGGCGGTCTGGCTCGCCGCCGACGGCAGGCCGCACCTCGGAATCGTGCTGATCTTCATCCTGGGGACGCTGCTCATGCGCTCGGCCGGCTGCGCGCTCAACGACTACGCCGACCGGCGCTTCGATCCCCACGTCGAGCGCACGCGCAGCCGCCCGCTCGCCGCGGGCGAGATCGAGCCGCGCGAGGCGCTTGCGGTGGCCGCCGTGCTCGTAGCCGCCGCGTTCGTGCTGGTGCTGTTCCTCAACCGGTTCGCAATCCTGCTCTCGTTCCTGGCGCTCGCCATCGCGGCGGCCTATCCGTACGCGAAGCGCTTCTTCGCCCTGCCCCAGGCGGTGCTCGGGGTCGCATTCGGCTTCGGGATTCCGATGGCCTACGCGGCGATCCAGGAGCGGCTGCCGCTCGAGTGCTGGGTGCTGTTCGCGGCGAACCTGTTCTATTCCTTTGCCTACGACACCGAGTACGCCATGGTCGACCGCGACGACGACGCGCGCCTCGGCATCCGCACCTCGGCGCTCACGCTCGGCCGCTGGGACGTGCCCGCGGTCATGGCGAGCTACGCGCTGATGCTCGGGCTGCTGCTCGCGGTGGGGTTCATGCACGGGCTCGGCTGGCCCTACTACGCCGGCCTGGCGGCCGCGGGGGTGATGATGATCCACCACTGGCGGCTGATTCGCGACCGCAGCCGCGAGGGCGCGTTCAGCGCCTTCATGCACAACAACTGGGTCGGCGCGGCGGTCTTCGTCGGCATTTTCTTCGGCTTCCGATGAACGAGAGCGGCCCGGCCCTCACGCGCTTCGCCTTCGCCGACGGCGAGCTGCGCGGCACGCACCTGACGCTGTACCCCACCTGCCTCGTGCACCGCAGCGACACGCACCTGGAAACGCTGCCGGTCGCGGCGATGACCGCGGTCAGCGTCGCCTTCCGCCGCGATGCGCGCAAGCTGCGCTGGGGCATCGCGCTCGTCGTGATCGCATTGCTGCTGCTGGCGCTGTCCGGGCCGCTCGACGGCTTCGCCGCCAGCGCCGCCGGCGACATGGCCAAGTCCGACCAGGGCGTGGCCAAGGCGCTCTACGGTTTTTTCCGCTTTCTCATGGCGGTGGCGAGCCTGCTGCCGACCGCCGCGCTCGCCTGCGTGATCGGCGGCGGCGCGCTGTGCGCCTTCGGATGGATCGGAACGACGACGATGCTCGTGAGCCTGCCGGGGAGCGAGCGGGCCTACCCGGCGCGCGGGCGCAGCACGATGCTCCTCGACTTCGCCGAGGCCCTCAGCGAGCGGCTGATGCTGCTCAAACGATGAATTATTCGGATCTGCGGCAGTTCATCGCGCAGCTGGAGTCGAAGGGCGAGCTGAAGCGCGTGACGGTCGAGGTCTCGCCGCGGCTGGAAATGACGGAGATCTGCGACCGCGTGCTGCGTGCCGGCGGGCCGGCGCTGCTGTTCGAGCGGCCCGCGGGGCACGACATTCCGGTGCTGGCGAATCTCTTCGGCACGGTGCGCCGGATCGCCGCCGCGATGGGGCTCGCCCCGAGCGAGGACTGCGCCGCTTCGCTGCGCGAGGTCGGAAAGATGCTCGCATTCCTGCGCGAGCCCGAGCCGCCGAAAGGCCTGCGCGACCTGTGGGAAAAGTTCCCGCTGTGGAAGCAGCTCCTCAACCTGCCGCCGAAGGTCGTGTCCAGGGCGCCTTGCCAGGAAACCGTGCTCGAGGGAAACGATGTCGACCTCGCGCGCCTGCCGGTGCAGACGTGCTGGCCGCAGGACGCGGGGCCGCTCATCACCTGGGGCCTGACCGTCACGCGAGGTCCGGCCAAGCCGCGCCAGAACCTCGGCATCTATCGCCAGCAGGTGATCGGCGCCAACCGCCTGATCATGCGCTGGCTCGCGCATCGGGGCGGCGCGCTCGATTTCCGGGATCACGTTTCTTCGTCGAGCGAGCCCTTCCCGGTCGCGGTCGCGCTGGGCGCCGATCCCGCGACCATGCTCGCGGCGGTGACGCCGATCCCGGACACGCTCTCGGAGTACCAGTTCGCGGGGCTGCTGCGCGGCGCGCGCACCGAGCTCGTCAAGTGCCTCGGCAACGGCCTCGAGGTGCCGGCGAGCGCCGAGATCGTCCTGGAAGGCGTGATCCACGGCTCGGAGACGGCGCAAGAGGGGCCGCACGGCGACCACACCGGCTACTACAACGAGGCCGAGCGCTTTCCCGTGATGACGGTGCAGCGGATCACGATGCGGCGCTCGCCCATCTACCACTCCACCTACACCGGCAAGCCGCCCGACGAGCCCGCCATGCTCGGCGTGGCGCTCAACGAGGTGTTCGTGCCCTTGCTGCAGAAGCAGTTTCCGGAGATCGCCGACTTCTATCTCCCGCCCGAGGGCTGCTCGTACCGCCTCGCAGTGGTCAGCATGAAGAAGCAGTACCCGGGCCATGCCAAGCGCGTGATGTTCGGCATCTGGAGCTATCTGCGCCAGTTCATGTACACCAAGCTCATCGTGGTGTGCGACGACGACGTCGACGTGCGCGACTGGAAGGAAGTGATCTGGGCGCTCACCACGCGCGTCGATCCCGCGCGCGACACGGTGATCGTCGAGCGCACCCCGATCGACTATCTCGATTTCGCGAGCCCGGTCGCGGGGCTGGGCTCCAAGATGGGCATCGACGCCACGAACAAATGGCCGGCCGAAACCGCGCGGCGCTGGGGCCGGCCGATCGTCATGGACGAAGCGGTGCGGCGTCGGGTGGACGCGCTGTGGCGGGAGCTGGGCCTTTAGCGCGGCTTCTAGCGCTGCACTTCTCTAGGGGAAGTCCGCACCCACTGCAGCAGCGCATCGAACGCCGCGTCCGCATCCGGCGCGTTGGGGTGGTTGGCGATCATGACGAGCGCATGGCGCCGCCCGTTGCGATCGAGCACGTAGCCCGCGATCGAGCGCGTATCCGAAAGCAGCCCGGTCTTGATGTGGGCGTTGCCCGAGACGCCTTCGAAGTGCAGCCGCTTGCGCATCGTGCCGTCGGCGGCCACCACCGGGAGCGATGCGATCAGCTCCGGCATCACGGGGCTCTTCCACGCCGCCTGCAACAGCGCCATCAGGGTCGCCGCGCTCGCGCGCTCGCTGCGCGAAAGCCCCGAGCCGTTCTCCAGCCGCAGCTCCCCGGCGCGGATGCGCTTGAACACGAGCCATTGCTCGATCGCGCGCGCGGCCGCCTGCGGCTGCGCCGGCGCTCCGCCGAGCTCGGCGGCGAGCGTGAGGTAGAGCTGGCGCGCCATCACGTTGTTGGAGAACTTGTTGATGTCGCGCACCACTTCGCCCAGCGGCTCGGACTCGTGCCTGTAGAGGAGCCTCGCGTTCGGGCCGACTTCGCCCTCGCGGATGCGCCCGTGCCACTCGCCGCCCATCTCCGACCACAGCGCGCGCACCATGCCGTCGACGTAGTCCTCGGGCTGATGCAGCGCGACGTGCAGCTCGCGCTCGCCGCAGGAGACCGGATAGAAGCCGGTGAACGCCGCGCGCGGCGGCTTCGACTGGAAGCTCGCCTGGATGCGCTCGCGGAACGCCCGGCCCTCGGGACAGGCGCCGTCGGAGATCTGCAACGCATTGATCAGTTCCAGTCCCGGCAGCTGCGGCTCGACGAACAGGCGCACGGCTGCCTCGTGCGGCCAGAACACGAAGCGCAGCGACTTGAAGTTCACGAGCAGCGCGTCGGGCGCGACGTTGTAAGGGCGGAACACCTCGTCGTCGATCGGCTCCGGCGCCCCGGGCGCGAAGTAGCTGCGGTCGAGCACGATGTCGCCGCGGATCTCGCGCACCCCGCGGCCGCGCAGGTTGCGCAGCAGCATCCAGAAGCTCTGGTAGTCGAGCTTGGGGTCGCCATACCCCTTGAGATACAGATCGTCGCCTTCCACGTAGGCCTCGGTCCTCCAGCGGTAAGCCGGGCCGAGCAGCTCGAGCGCGGCATAGGTCGTGACCAGCTTCATGACCGAGCCTGGATTGCGCGAGGCGCCCGCATTGAGCGCGAGCGAGGCGCGGCGGGAGCCGGCCTCCTGCACCAGGATGCTCACGCTGTCCTGCGGGACCTTCGCCTCGCGCAGGCCCTGCGCGACCATCGCCGGCAGCGCGGCGTGCGCCGCCCCGAGCGAACCAAGAGCCAGCAAGACCGGCAGAGTCTTGAAAAGGCGGAGCATCGCCCTTATTATTAGCACTCGCTGGGACTGAGTGCTAAGTCCGGGATTTCCGGCTTGGGTTCATACCAAGTCATTGTAATACATCGATATTTCTATAACGGGAGCCAGTAATGAAGATCCGTCCGCTGCATGACCGCGTGATCGTCAAGCGCATCGAGGAAGAGCGCAAGTCCGCCGGGGGCATCGTGATCCCCGACACCGCCGCAGAGAAACCCGACCAGGGCGAGATCGTCGCCGTCGGCAAGGGCAAGAAAGACGACAACGGCAAGCTGATTCCGATCGACGTCAAGGTCGGCGACCGCGTGCTGTTCGGCAAGTATTCCGGCCAGACCGTGAAGGTGAAGGGCGACGAGCTCCTCGTGATGCGCGAGGAGGACATCATGGGCGTCATCGAGGGTAACTAGACCGAATTCAAGACTAGGAGAACGCAACAATGCCAGCCAAGGAAGTACGTTTCCACGAAGGCGCCCGCGCCAAGATGGTTCATGGCCTGAACATCCTGGCCGACGCCGTGAAAGTGACGCTCGGCCCGAAGGGCCGCAACGTCGTGCTCGAGCGCTCGTTCGGCGCGCCGACCGTCACCAAGGACGGGGTCTCGGTCGCGAAGGAGATCGAGCTCAAGGACAAGTTCGAGAACATGGGCGCGCAGATGGTGAAGGAGGTCGCCTCCAAGACCTCCGACGTCGCCGGCGACGGCACCACCACCGCGACCGTGCTCGCCCAGGCGATCGTGCGCGAGGGCATGAAGTTCGTCGCCTCGGGCATGAACCCCATGGACCTCAAGCGCGGCATCGACAAGGCGGTGATCGCCGTGGTCGAGGAGCTGAAGAAGATCTCCAAGCCCTGCACCACCTCGAAGGAAATCGCCCAGGTCGGCGCGATTTCCGCAAACGCGGATGCCGACATCGGCAAGATCATCTCGGATGCGATGGACAAGGTCGGCAAGGAAGGCGTGATCACGGTCGAGGACGGCAAGTCGCTGCAGAACGAGCTCGACCTGGTCGAGGGCATGCAGTTCGACCGCGGCTATCTCTCGCCCTACTTCATCAACAGCCCCGAGAAGCAGATCGCGGTGCTCGAGGACCCCTACATCCTGCTGCACGACAAGAAGATCTCGTCGATCCGCGAGCTGCTGCCGATCCTCGAGCAGGTGGCGAAAGCGGGCAAGCCGCTGCTCATCATCGCCGAGGAAGTCGAGGGCGAGGCGCTGGCGACGCTCGTGGTGAACAACATCCGCGGCATCCTCAAGACCGTCGCGGTCAAGGCGCCGGGCTTCGGCGACCGCCGCAAGGCGATGCTGGAGGACATGGCGGTCCTCGCCGGCGGCACGGTGATCTCGGAGGAGCTCGGCCTCAAGCTCGAGAACGCCACCCTCAAGGACCTTGGCCGCGCGAAGAAAGTCGAAGCCGCCAAGGAGAACACCACCATCATCGACGGCGCGGGCGACAAGAAGTCGATCGAGGCGCGCGTCAAGCAGATCCGCGTGCAGATCGACGAGGCGACGAGCGACTACGACAAGGAGAAGCTGCAGGAGCGCGTGGCGAAGCTCGCCGGCGGCGTGGCGGTGATCAAGGTCGGCGCGGCCACCGAAGTCGAGATGAAGGAGAAGAAGGCGCGCGTCGAGGACGCGCTGCACGCGACCCGCGCCGCGGTGGAGGAGGGCATCGTCCCGGGCGGCGGCGTGGCGTTCATCCGCGCCAAGCAGGTGCTCGAGGGCAAGCTCAAAGGCGAGAACCACGACCAGGACGGCGGCATCAAGATCGTGATGCGCGCGCTGGAAGAGCCGCTGCGCATGATCGTCGACAACAGCGGCGCCGAGCCTTCGGTGGTGCTGAACAAGGTGCTCGAGAACAAGGGCAACTACGGCTTCAATGCCCAGACCGAGGAATACGGCGACATGGTGCAGCAGGGCGTGATCGACCCGACCAAGGTGGTGCGCTTCGCGCTGCAGAACGCCGCGTCCGTCGCCGGCCTGATGCTCACCACCGATGCCATGGTGGCCGAGCTGGTCGAGGAGAAGAAAGGCGGCGGCCACGCCCACGGCATGCCCGGCGGCATGGGCGGCATGGGCGACATGGATATGTAAGCAGTCTTGTTTGAAGGGCAAGAAGGGCGCCTTCGGGCGCCCTTTTTGTTATTCGAGGATCCAGTCGCCGATTGCGGGCCACAGCGCGCGTTCGGCGCTTGCCCGGAAGACACCGAAGTGCCCGATGCTCGCGAGCCCGACGTCGCGCGGCGCGATGACGCGATGCTCCACGGCCACGCCGGGCAGGTGCTCCAGCATCCGCCGCGCGCCTTGCGCGGTGGCGAATCCGTCGTCGGTGAAGGTGAGCGCGAGCGCGCGGCTGCGCAGGCGATGGCAGCGCTCCAGGCAGGCCGCGGCGCGCTCGCCCTCGTAGCGCACGGCCGGTGTGCGCCGGCGCGCCCACTGACCCGCGAAGCCGGCGGGAATGTCGGCGCCCAGGCCCAGCGCCCGGCCCGGGAAATAGCCGCACAGGCGGGTGAGCGCGGGCATCAGGCCGTGCCACATGAGCGCCATCAGCCAGCGCCAGCGCGGGTGATAGTCGCCCCAGTAGCCGGTGTGGGGTGCGACGAACAGGAACCGGCCGAGCGATCCGGTATTGCGGGCGCTCGCAAGAACCCAGCAGCCGATGCTGTGGCCGACGCCGATCAGCTCTGCGCCCGGGTAGCGCTGCGCCAGCCACGCGATGGCGGCGGCGCAGTCGTAATCGGACCAGTCTTCGAACGCCGCGTTGAAGCCGGACATGCGCGCCGGGCGCGAAGCCCCGATGCCGCGGTTGTCGTAGGTCAGGAACGGGACGCCGCGCGCGGCGAGCCAGGCCGCAACGCGCCGGTACGCGCGCGCCGGTATTGCGCCGCCTCCACACAGCATCGCGGCGTGCGCGGGCGCCTTGCCCGACGCCGCCTCGAAAAGAACGGCGCCGAGGGCGTAGCCGTCCGACGCCACGAGACGCACGGCCTGTTCCAAGCGATCTCCCTTGCGCGAAGCCGCGTAGCGGTGCTTGTTATAATTCGCGCCTTTCGACGCACCCCCCGGCGGCCAAGTAGCTCAGTTGGTAGAGCAGAGGACTGAAAATCCTTGTGTCGGTGGTTCGATTCCGCCCTTGGCCACCACCCACATGTCCCGAGTTCAAAGCGCGCGCAGCCGGCGCATCACCACGCCGAGCGCGAGGATCGCGGCGGTGACCCCGAGGATCCAGAGCGACATCGGCCGCTCGAGGAAGATGTCGAACGAGCCGCGCGAGATGGTGAGGCTCTGGCGCAGCGACTGCTCGGCGAGCGGGCCGAGGACGAGGGCGAGGACCAGCGCGGCGGGCGGGAAGCCGAACAGCTTCATGAAGAAGCCGAAGATCCCGGCGAGGAACATGAGCCCCGTTTCGACGATGCTGCCGTTCACGCTGTAGGTGCCGATCGTGCAGATGAGGATCACCGCGGGCGCGAGGATCCGGTAGGGCAGCTTGACCAGCTGCACGAACAGCGGGATGGCGAACACGTTGAGCGCGAGCAGCGCCACGTTTCCGAGGTACATGCTGGCGATCAGGCCCCAGGCGAACTCGGGCTTCTGCACCATGAGCAGCGGCCCCGGCGTGAGCCCCCAGAGGATGAAGGCGGCGAGCAGCACCGCGGTCGCGCCCGAGCCGGGGATGCCGAGGGTGAGCAGCGGCACCATCGCTCCCGACGAAGCGGCGTTGTTGGCCGCCTCGGGACCCACCAGGCCCGCCATGGCGCCCTTGCCGAACTTCTCCGGCGTGCGCGACGCCGCCTTCTCCACCGAGTAGGACATGAGCGAGGCGACGGTCGCGCCGGCGCCCGGGATCACGCCGATGACGAAGCCGAGGAGCGAGCCGCGCGCGAGCGCGCCGTTCGACTCGGTGAAGTCGCGCGCCTGCGGCCAGAAACGCCGCTCCTTCTGGTATTGCACGATGCCGCCGGTGCCGGTGACATGCAGCCCGGCGTAGAAGGCGTAATAGAGCTCGCCCAGGCCGAAGACGCCGATCGCGACCGGGATGAAGTCGATGCCGCCGATCAGCTCCGCGGAGCCGAAGGTGAAGCGGCTGTTGCCGGTCTCGAGGTCGACGCCCACGGTGCCGAGGGCGAACCCGATCAGCGCCGAGATCACCCCGTAGCGCCAGTTGCCGCCGATCATCACGATGAGGGTGAGCAAGCCCATCATCACGAGCAGGAAGAACTCCGGCGGTCCGAAGCTGCGCGTGAGCTGCGTGAACGGCGGCGCGAGCACCGTGATCAGCACGACGCCGAGCGTGCCGCCGACGAAGGAGGCGACGGCCTGCATGACGAGCGCGGGGCCGGCGCGGCCCTGCTGCGCCAGCGGATAGCCATCGAAGGTACTCGCTACCGACGAAGACTCGCCCGGCGTATTGAGCAGGATGGAGGTGATCGTGCCGCCGTACTGCGAGCCGTAGTAGATCGCCGCGAGCATGATGACCGCGCCGGTGGGCTCCATGCCGAAGGTCACCGGCAGCAGCACGGCGAGCGCCGCGGCGGGCCCGAAGCCCGGGATGATGCCGACCACCATGCCGACGAACACGCCGATCAGCAGGTAGGCGAGGTTCGCGGGGGTCACCGCGACCGAGAGACCGAGCAGCAGGTTGGCGAACAGGTCCATCAGAACGGCAGCAGCAGGCCGCGCGGCACGCCGGCGTTCAGCCAGACCTTGAACAGCAGGTAAAAGGCGAGCGGCAACGCGATGGCGAGGAGCGCGTTCTGCACATGGCGGCCGCGATTGAGAAGCGCGAGCGCCGCCGCCATGAAGGCGATCATCGACAGGAGCCCGCCGATCAGC
>DATIGR010000047.1:0-8936 GCA_035454645.1 Burkholderiales bacterium | reverse complement strand
AGCGCTCGGCGAGCAGCAGGTTCTCCCCGTGCTCGAGCGCGAAGTCGTCGTCGCTGAAGATGGCTTCGCGATCGACGCCGGCGTCGATCAGCCGCTGCCACCACGCGCTCGCCTCCGAAAAGACCAGCAGCTTGCCCAGGCCGGCGAGCTCCCTGCGGGCGCCGGCAAGGAGCCGCGTCGCGGCCGGGTCCATCGCCTGCACCATCCTCAGGTTGACGACGAAGTAATCGGCGTCGGCCGCGCGCGCGATCAGCTCGCGCACCACCGGCTCGACCGTTGCGAACGCGAGCGGGCCCTGCAGGTGGTACAAGCGCAGCCGCTTGCCCGCGGCGCGCAGGTGCTCTGCCGCGACGGGCGGGCGGCGCTGCTTCGAGGCGACCTTGCGCCGCGTCGTCGCCAGCCGCACGGCGGGCGCGGCCGGCTGCGCCGCATCGAAGAGGTTCAGGCCGAGATCGGCTGCGAGCGCGCGGCAGACGGCGATGCCGCGCACGCTGTTGCCCTGGGCATCGAGGCGCGGGGAGAACACGCCGATGCCGATGCGGCCCGGCTGGACGGCGAGGATGCCGCCGCCGACCCCGCTCTTCGCCGGCAGGCCGGTGCGGTACAGCCATTCGCCCGAGTAGTCGTACATGCCGCAGGTCGCCATCACCGAGAGAACGTTGTCGACATACTCTTCGGCGAGCGCCCTCACGCCCGTCACGGGATTGACGCCGCCGTTCGCGAGCGTCGCGCCCATGAGCGCGAGGTCGCGGCAGGTGACGCGGATCGAGCATTGCCGGAAATAGGTCTCGAGCGTCGGCGAAGGCTCGCCGCCCAGGATCGCGAAGTTCCGCAGCATCCAGCCGATCGCCCGGTTGCGGTGCCCGGTCGCGCTCTCGGACTGGTAGACGCGCTCGTCGATGTCGAGCGCGCGGCCCGCATGGCGGGAGAACGCCTCGAGCACGCGAGCGCTCTTCTCCTCGACCGTGTCGCCCGGGATCAGCCCGCAGGCGGCGATCGCACCAGCATTGATCAGCGGGTTCAGCGGCGCACCAGTTTGGGGCCGCAGGCTGATCGCGTTGAACGCGTCGCCCGAGGGCTCGACGCCGATCTTCGCCAGCACCTTGTCCTCGCCATGCTCCTGCAGCACGAGCCCGAAGGTGAGCGGCTTGGAGATCGACTGGAGGGTGAAGGGCTGGCTCGAGTCGCCGACCTCGTAGACGAAGCCGTCCCGGGTCGCGATGCAGATGCCGAGCCGCTCCGGATCGGCGCGCGCGAGCTCGGGAATGTAGTCCGCGACCTCGCCGTCCGTGAGCCCGGCAAAACGGGCGCGCAGCGACTCGAGATACTCGAGAATCGGCGAGGCGGGCACGGCGAGTCTGCGGTTCACGTTCTCGGGAACCGGTCTTGCACGAACCGTGCCTGTGGAGCGGGTGCCGGCTGACGGATTCGAACCGCCGACCAACGGTTTACAAAACCGCTGCTCTGCCTCTGAGCTAAGCCGGCCCGGAGCGGATTATCCGCTTACTTGATCCGGCGCAGCGTCGGCTTGCCGCCGCCCGAGGGCTTGCGGGGGTCGCTCGACGGCGCCGGCAGCGCCGTGGGCGGCTTGGCGCTGTTGTGGGGCTCGGCCCGCGCCTGCAAGCCCGGCTTGGGGCCCTCGATGTCGAAGGTCATGCCGTGGCCGGTCTCGCGCGCGTAGAGCGCGTAGATGTTGCCGATCGGCAGCAAGATCTGGCGCGCCACGCCGCCGAAGCGCGCCGAGAACTCGACCCGCTCGTTGCCGATCTGCAGCTTGTGCACGGCGTTGGGGCTGATGTTGAGCGTGATCTCGCCGCCCTTCACGTACTCGGCGGGCACCTGAGTCCCGGAATCGACCTTGACCGCGAGGTGCGGCGTGTAGCCGTTGTCCACGCACCACTGGAACAGCGCGCGCAGCAGGTAAGGCTTGGTCGGGATCTCAGGCATCAACTATTTTCGCATCACCTTCTCGGACGGGGTAAGGGCCTCGATGAACGCGGGCCGCGAGAAGATGCGCTCGGCGTACTTCATGAGCGGCGCCGCGGTCTTGCCGAGCTTGATGCCGTAGTGGTCCAGGCGCCACAGCAGCGGCGCGATCGCCACGTCGAGCATGGTGAAGTCGTCGCCCAGCATGTGCTTGGTCTTGGTGAACACCGGCGCGAGCTCGATCAGGCGGTCGGTGACCTGCTGGCGCGCGCGCTCGACCTGCTTCTCCTTGCCCGACTCGAGCGCCTCGATCTGCGAGAACAGCTCCACCTCCATGTTGAAGAGCATCAGGCGCGCCCGCGCGCGCATCACAGGATCGGCGGGCATCAGCTGCGGGTGCGGAAACCGCTCGTCGATGTACTCGTTGATGATGTTCGACTCGTACAGGATGAGGTCGCGCTCGACCAGCACCGGCAGCCGGTTGTACGGGTTCATCACCGCGATGTCCTCGGGCTTGTTGTACAGGTCGACGTCGATCACCTGGAAGTCCATGCCCTTCTCGTAGAGCACGAAGCGGCAGCGGTGGCTGAATGGGCAGGTCGTGCCCGAATAGAGTTGCATCATGAGCTTGATTCCTGCGGAAAGAAGGCGCGGCTCGCGCTACTTCACGTCCTTCCAGTATTCCTTCTTCAACCAGTAGGTGAGCGGGAAGAGCACCCCCAGCAGCACGAACAGCGCGACGATGCCGATCGCCTTGCGCCTCTCGGCGGCCGGCTCGCCGACGTAGACCAGGAAGTTCACGAGGTCCCTCACCGTGCGGTCGTACTCGACCGGCGAGAGCCGGCCCTGCGAGATCTCGGTCAGGCGGTGCTCCTTCGGGTCCCAGCCGCGCTCGCCCTGCAGCGTCCACAGCGCGTGCGGCATGGCGACGCTGGGAAACACCGCGTTGTTCCACCCGGTCGCCGTTTTCGGGTCGCGGTAGAAGGTGCGAAGGTACGTATAGAGCCAGTCCGCGCCGCGCGAGCGCGCGATCACCGAGAGATCGGGCGGCGGAACGCCGAACCATTCCTTGGCCGTCTTCGGCTCGAATCCGGTGGTCCGGATCGGCTCCCCGATCTTGTCGGCGGTAAAGAGCAGGTACTCCTTGACCTGCGCTTCGCTGATGCCGAGCTCGGTCAGCCCCTGGTAGCGCATGTACTGCAGGCCGTGGCAGCCGAGGCAGTAGTTGACGTAGGTGCGCGCGCCCGCCTGCAGGCTCGCCACGTCGCGCGGGTCGTGCGGCGAGCGATCGAGCCGGTAGCCGGACGCGGCAAAGACGATCCCTGGAAAGACGAGCATGCAGAGCAGAAGAGCCTTCATGCCGTCACCCGCTCGGGCACCGGGCGCACCTTGTCGCGCGCCGTATACCACGGCATGAGGAAGAAAAAGAGGAAGTACACGATGGTGCAGACGCGCGCCACCCAGGTCGCCACGTCCTTGGTGTCGACGATGTAGCGGCCGAGGAACGAATCGTCGCTCACCGGGAACTGCCCCCACACCGTGGTCGGCTCGATCCCGAGGTAGCCGAGAATGACGAACACGATCACGAACGCGGCGAGCCAGCTCTTGTAGAGCGGCCCGCGGTAGCGGATCGACTTCACCGGGCTGCGGTCGATCCAGGGCAGGAAGAAAAAGATCACCACCGCCACGCCCATGGCGAGCACGCCCGGGAACTGCGAGTTGAAGAGCGGCGGCACGGCGCGCAGGATCGAGTAGTAGGGCGTGAAGTACCACACCGGCGCGATGTGCTCGGGCGTCTTCAGCGGGTCGGCCGGGATGAAGTTGTTGTGCTCGAGGAAGTAGCCGCCCATCTCGGGCATGAAGAACATCACCACGCAGAAGATCGCGAGGAACACCACCGCGCCCACCAGGTCCTTCACCGTGTAGTAGGGGTGGAACGGGATGCCGTCGAGCGGCCTGCCGTCGGGGCCCTTCAGCTTCTTGATCTCGACGCCGTCGGGGTTGTTCGAGCCGACGTCGTGCAGCGCGAGGATGTGCGCCACCACCAGGCCGAGCAGCACGAGCGGCAGCGCGATCACGTGCAGCGCGAAGAAGCGGTTGAGCGTCGCGTCCGACACCACGTAATCGCCGCGGATCCAGAGCGCGAGATCCGGGCCGATGAGCGGAATCGTGCCGAACAGGTTCACGATCACCTGCGCGCCCCAGTAGGACATCTGGCCCCACGGCAGCAGATAGCCGAAGAACGCCTCGCCCATCAGCGTGAGGTAGATCAGCACGCCGAAGATCCAGACGAGCTCGCGCGGCTCGCGGTACGAGCCGTAGAGCATGGCGCGGAACATGTGCAGGTACACGACGATGAAGAACGCCGAGGCGCCGGTCGAATGCACGTAGCGGATCAGCCACCCGCCCGGCACGTCGCGCATGATGTACTCGACCGAGCCGAACGCGAGGATGGCGTCGGGCTTGTAGCTCATCGTGAGGAAGATGCCCGAGACGATCTGGATCACGAGCACGAGCAGCGCGAGCGAGCCGAAGAAGTACCAGAAGTTGAAGTTCTTCGGCGCGTAGTACTCGGCGGCGTGGATCTTCCACTGCTCCGCCACCGAGGGCATGCGCGCGTCGAACCAGCCCCAGAGCGCCTGAAGACGCGATGCCATCGCCTATGCCCCCTTGGTTTCCTGGTCTTCGCCGATCAGCAGCGCGTTGTCGCTGAGGAAGGTGTACGGCGGCACCTTCAGGTTGGTCGGCGCCGGCGCGCCGCGGAACACGCGGCCCGCGAAGTCGAACTTCGAGCCGTGGCACGGGCAGTAGAAGCCGCCCACCCAGTCGGCGCCCATCTCGGCTTTGGCCTCCGCGCTCTTCAGCTGCGGCGAGCAGCCGAGGTGCGTGCACACGCCTTCCATCACCATGAGCTCGGGCTTGGCCGAGCGGTACTCGTTCTCGGCGTATTTCGGCTGCTCGGAGGACTTCGACGCCGGATCGGTCAGCCGCGGCGTGACGGCCTTCAGCGACTCGATCATTTCCTGGGTGCGGCGGATGATCCACACCGGCTTGCCGCGCCATTCGATCACCGCCAGCTCGCCCGGCGCGAGGCGCGAAATGTCGGCCTCCACCGGGGCGCCGGCAGCGCGGGCGCGCTCCGAAGGCCACATGCTGGCGACGAACGGGACCGCGGCGGCGACGCTCGCCGCCCCGCCGACGACCGAGGTGGCGACGACCAGGTTGCGCCGCGTCTTGTCGGGTTTTGGTTCTTCATTCATGGAGATGGTGTTGTTCGGGCGAGGGCGCAAAAGCGGCGATTCTAGCGAGCGCACCTGCAAAAGTCCACGTTTTCGCTCCTAAACGATTGGATTTTCAAGGGAAATCTGCTTTACTAGGACTTCTCGATGCAGCGCCTCTGGCTCATCTTCGCGCAGGCCGCGACCATCGCGGTCGCGGTGCTGTTCGTGGTTTCGACCTTCCATCCGGAATGGCTGCCGTCGCGCTCGGTCAGCGTCGTGCAGCCGCCCGCCCAAGTGCAAACGACGGGGCCGCTGCCGAGCGTGGCGCGCGCCGGCTCGTACCACGAAGCGGTGCAACGCGCGGCGCCCTCGGTGGTCAACATTTCCACCTCGAAGGAGATCCGCTCGCCGCGCCACCCGCTGCTCAACGATCCGCTGTTCCGTCAGTTCTTCGGCAACCAGCTTCCGGACGACGCGGCCGCGCAGCGCGCCTTCAACCTCGGCTCGGGCGTGGTGGTGAGCGCGGGCGGGTACGTGCTCACCAATCACCACGTGGTGGAAGGCGCCGACGAGATCGAGGTCGCGCTGCACGACGGCCGCAAGCTCCTCGCCCGGGTCGTCGGCACCGATCCCGACACCGACCTCGCGGTCCTGCGCGTCAGCGCGGAGAACCTGCCGGCGATCAGCTTCGGGTCCTCCGAAGCGCTGCGCGTCGGCGACGTCGTGCTCGCGATCGGCAACCCGTTCACCCTCGGGCACACGGTGACGGGCGGGATCGTGTCCGCGCTCGGACGCTCGGGGCTGGGGATGACGACCTTCGAGAACTTCATCCAGACCGACGCCGCGATCAACCCGGGCAACTCCGGCGGCGCGCTGATCGACGCCGGCGGCAACCTCGTCGGCATCAACACCCTGATCATCTCGCAGACCGGCGGCGCGGGCGGAATCGGATTCGCGATCCCGGTCTCGACCGCCAAGATGGTGCTCGATCAGATCATCAAGACCGGCACCGTGACGCGCGGCTGGATCGGCGTCGAGCTGCGCGACCTCACGCCGCTCGACGCCGCGTCCCTGCAGCTCGGCGCCCAGCGCGGCGCGCTGATCGTGGGGGTGCAGCGCAGCGGTCCCGCCGACAAGGCGGGCGTGCGCCCGGGCGACGTGGCGCTCGAAGTGCAGGGCAAGCCGGTCGCCGACGCCACCGCCATGCTCAACGTGATCGCCGCGCTCGTCCCCGGCCAGCCGGCGAAGGTGAAGCTCAAGCGCCAGGGCCAGGACGTCGAGACGACGGTCAACGTCGGCCGCCGCCCGCGGCCCCAGCCCCGCGCAGAATAGGAAAAGGGGTCAGGAACCCTTTTCGCGCAGCTGCGCGTAGCTCCCTACAAAAAGGGTCCTGACCCCTTTTCCAATAAAAGGGTCCTGACCCCTTTTCCTAGTTCCTTATTTTTCCAGGAAGGCCTTGATGCGGTCGGCGACCTTGCCGATCGAGAAGATGCCGTCGAGGTGGCCGCTCGTGCCTTCGATCTCGTAGAGCTCGACCCGGTTGCCTTGCGCCTTGAGCTTCTCGGCCCATCGGCGCGACAGCTCCGGCGGGAAGATCATGTCGGTCTTCGCCGGAAGAAACAGCACTTTCGCCTTGATGCGCGATTGCTCCTTCTCCAGGTTGTAGAGCTGGTTCGCCTTGGACATCCAAACGAAGTGCGCCGCGTCGGTCGCCGACGCGCGCGCCACGCCGGTCTTGTAGAGCGAGTCCTCGATCATGAAGAGGTTGCCCATGGCATCGCCCGGGTTCTTGCCCTCGCCCGCCCACTTGTAGCCGTGCACCTTCTCGGCCCAGCCGAAATGCAGCGCAGTCAGGGTCACCGTCTTCAGCGCCTGCGCGACGCCTTCGTTAGGCTCCGGGCCGCCGAAATAGTCGCCGCCCTTCCAGTTCGGGTCCATCCTGATCGGCATCATCCAGATGTCGAGCAGCCCGATGACGTAGGGATGGATGTCCAGCCCCGGCCCGATGACGTGGATCACGCGCTCCACGAGCTCAGGGTACTCGGCGCCCCACTCCATCGCCTGGACCGAGCCGCCCGACGCACCCGCCACCGCCCGCAGCTTCTTGATCCCCAGCGAATCCACGAGCGCCTTGTGCACTCGCACTGAATCCTTCATCGAAACCACGGGGAAGCTCGAGCCGTAAGGCTTGCCCGTGTCCGGGTTGACGGTCGCCGGTCCGACGGTGCCGACCATGGGGCTTTTCACGTTGAGGTTGACGAGCGTGTCGGCGCTCACGACGAAGTACTTGTCGGTGTCGATCGCCTTGCCCGCGCCGATGATCGCGTCCCAGTAGCCCGCGGCCTTCTCGTCGGGCTTGTAGCGCCCGGCGGCATGCGAAGTGCCGGAGAAGAAGTGCGCGATGAACACCGCGTTGTCGCCCGCGGCGTTCAGCTTGCCGTAGGTCTCGTAGCCGACGCGCACGTTCTTGATCGTCTTGCCGCCGGCGGTCGTGTACTGCGGCAGCGTGAAGAACTTCTTCTCGGTGAGTAGCTGGGCGAAGGCGTTGCCTGCGACGAGCAGCGCCCCGAGCGCCAGAACGGCATTGCGAGATTTCATGGTTTCTCCCCTTTCAAAGCAAGTCTATCCTGCGCCGATCGCGGCAAGCCAGGCGCGGCCGATCGCCTCGGGCGAGAACTCGCGCGCGACCACCTCCTGACCGGCGCGCACGCGCTCCCTGGCTTCGTCGAAGTGCCCGAGCAGCCACGCGACGCCGTCGCCGAGGTGCTCGCCGACCCAACCGTAGTCGGCGAGCGGCTCGTAGGCCGGCAGCGGATGAGCGACGACGAAGCGCCCCGCCCAGAGCGACTCGGTAAACCGGTTCGGGCTCTTCACCGCCTTGCGCGGATCGTGCGGGTTCGACGGGATGACGACCGCGTCGCACCGGCGCAGCTCCTCGAACACCGCCGCGGCGGACCAGGCGCGAAAGCGCTGGCCGAGGGTCTCGGCGCCCGCGCCTGGAGACGTGACGATCGTGAGCGAGAAATTAACCTTCTCAAGTTGCGAAAGTCCCAAGGGAAGCGTGTCAAGGTTGAGCGGATGGCCGAACCAGAGCAGCCGCACGGGCTGCGCGAGGGCTGCGCTCGGCTCGCCGCGCTCGCCCTCCACCGGGTCGGTGACCACACTCACCGGCACCGGCGTCTGCAGGCGCAGGACCTCCGCGAGGCCGGGCGTGCTCGCCACGACCGCGTCGACCGCATTGGCGAGCGCGCGATAGCCCGGGCCGAGCGCCGGATGGAGGAAATGATCGTCGCAGTAGTCCGCAATGACCTTGACCCCTCGCTTCCTGAGCTCGGCGGCGAGCTCGAGCGCCGGAGGCACGAGCGACCTGTCGAAAAGCTTGCCGAGGACCACGGCATCCGCCCCGGCGAAGCGCTCGAGCAGCGTGCGGCGGTTGGCGCCCGGCCCGATATGGGTGAGCTTGCTTCCGGGGGTCGCCTGCGCGGGGAGCGTGAGCCGGTAACGGACCGAAGCCACATCCGAGGTGTATCCCGCCGCGGTCTTGCGCAGCGGGGCGAAGCTCACCCAG
This sequence comes from Burkholderiales bacterium, assembly GCA_035454645.1. GTDB lineage: Bacteria > Pseudomonadota > Gammaproteobacteria > Burkholderiales > SG8-39 > SCGC-AG-212-J23. The sequence goes on along the minus strand of DATIGR010000047.1, from coordinate 221 downwards.
ACGACGCGCATTGCCGCATCGACTCGAACTCGGCGAACCACTCGCCGGCGTAGTCGCAGTCGCGGTAAGCCGCGAAGTAAGGCCCGCCGATGGTGAAGTGGACGATCCTGGCGGCGGGGTTGTAGGCGTACTCGCCGACCAGCCAGTTCCACTCGAGCGGCAGCTCGCCGATGGCCGCGTCGTCGATCCACGCGAAGCGGTGCAGCTCCAGGCCCGAGGCC
>DATIGR010000046.1:0-3630 GCA_035454645.1 Burkholderiales bacterium | reverse complement strand
TCCAGCGCTCGTAGTAGCTCATCCTGTCGTAGGCGTCCGGCGGCAGCGACTCGATCGCCCTGCGCCGCTCGTCTACGGTGATCTTCGCATTTCGTCCGAGAATCACGGAAAGCGCGTCGATCCGCCGTTCCCAGGCCGCATAGTCGTGTTCGGTGGGAGTCACCTCTCCCGCGGGAAGCCCTCCCATGTCGTGGTGGCCTCTCGGACCGGCGCCGCCGGACATCTTGCGGGCGAGCTCCGCGCTCGTGATCACGCCGCGCGCGATCAGGCACTGCGCGAGCGCGAGGATCCATTTCTCGTAGTACGTCATCGAGTCGTAGGCCGGCGGCGGCAGCGATTCGATCGCCCGGCGGTGCTCGTCCACCGTGATCCGCTTCTTCGTTCCCTTGAGGCCCCACAGCAGCACCGCCATCGCGTCGATGCGCCGCTCCCAGTCGGAATAGTCGTGCTCGGTCGGCTCGACCTTCCCGCCCGGCAAGCCGCCCATGTCGTGGTGGCTGCGCCCGATCACGCGACCCACTCCGACACCGGCGCCCTGGCTTCGTGCAGCGGCTGGCACACCACGTCCACGAGCGAAGGTCCGTCATGCGCAAGCGCCGCCTTGAGCGCCGAGCCGAGTTTCCCGGGATCGAAAACCCGCCAGCTCTTCACGCCGAATGCGTCGGCGACCTTCGCATGGTCCGTGACGCCGAAATCCACCGAGAAATAGCGCCGCTCGTAGCCCGACTTCTGCCCGGCCTTGATCCAGCCGTAGACCGCGTTCGAGATCACGATGAACGTGACCGGGAGCCTGAGCCGCACCGCGGTCTCGAGCTCGCCGACGCACATGCCGAAGCTGCCGTCGCCCATCACGGCCACCGTCTTCGCCTGCGGCCGCGCGATGTGCGCGCCGATCGCCGCCGCCAGTGCGTAGCCGAGCGCGCCGTGCGCGCGGTTGGAAAAAAAGCGCCGCCCGGAGCCCTTCACCACATAGTAGGCGGAGAGGTACGGGCAGGGCGTGCCCGGGTCGGCCACCACGATCGCATCGCGATCGAGATGCTTCTGCAGCTCGAACACCACCCGCTCGGGCCTGACCGGCTGGTCGTCGGAGCGCGCGAGCGCTTCGAAGCTCTCGAATTTGCGGCGCTTCTTCGCATCCACCCACGAGAGGTCCGAATCGCGCCGATAGCCCTCGAGCGCATGGTTGAGGGAAGAAAGACAAAGCTGCGCGTCGCCGACGAGCGGGACATCCACCTTGTAGTTGGTGCCCGGCACCGCCGGGTCGACGTCGATGTGGACGATCCTCGCCTTCCCCGCCGCGGGGTGGCGCCAGCGCTCGGTGGTCACCGAGCCGGCGCGGCAGCCGACGAACACGATCAGGTCCGCGGCATCGACGACCGCGCGCGTCTCGGGCGTGCCGCCGTTCGAGCCGACGACTCCGACCGAATGCGCGCGGCGCTCGTCGATCGAGCCCTTGCCGCTGATCGTGGTCGCCACCGGTGCAGAAAGAACCTCGCTCAAAGAAAGAAGCTCCGCTTCGGCCCCGGACAGCACCACGCCGCCGCCGCAGATGAAGAGCGGCTGCCTGCTCTTCCGCAGCAGCTTCGCCGCCAGCTCGACCAGGGACGGATCGGGGGCGACCCTCCTGGACGGAAAACTGCCCAGGGTCGGATCGGCCCAGACCTCGCTGCGCTCGACCGGCCCGTTCTGCACGTCGAACGGCAGCGCGATATGCGCCGCGCCGGGCCGGCCGGTGGTCATGGCCTCGAACGCCTTGCGGAACACGCGGGGAATGTCGGCCGAACGATCGAGCACCGCGTTCCACTTGGTCAGCGGCTTCATCAAGGCCCGCTGGTCGAGCTCCGTCAGCGTGAACTTCCCCCGTGAAGAAACGGAAACATCGGTGTTGATGGCGAGAACCGGGACGGAGGATTCGTTGGCCTCGACGAGCCCCGGAAGGATGTAGGTCGCGCCGCCGCCCGAGGGGCCCTCGCACACGCCCACCTTGCCGCCGATGCGCGCATAGCCGTCGGCCATGTATGCCGCATGCCTTTCGTCTCTGGTCAATACATGCTTGATCGAGCCGAGGCGAGCCAGCGCGTCGTACAGCGGCAGGCTGGTATCGCCGCACAGCCCGAAGATCGTTTCGACGCCATGGGCACGAAGCATCTCGACCACCGCTTCCGCGCCGGTCAGCGTCGCGAGCTCTACAGGCTTGTTCACGCAGTTATATTAGCGCGACATGACGGTCGCCGAACGGCAACGCCCGCCCGCGGGCGAGCTCTGTCTCGATCATCTCGGGCACTTCGTGCCCGACCTCGACGCTGCTGCCGCAGTGTGGGAGAAGCTCGGCCTGAAGGTGACGCCGGTTTCGGTGCACCGGGTTTCCGGCAAGCCCTCCGGAACGTCCAACCGCTGCGTCATGTTCGAGCAAGGCTATATCGAGCTGCTCGCGCCGACTCTGCAGACTGCGCACGCGAAGCGCGTGCGCGCGCTCATGAAGCGCTACCGCGGCGTGCACCTCGTCTGCCTCGGTACGCCCGACGCCGCCGCCGAGCACGCGCGGCTCGCCGCGCACGGCTTCGAGCCCGAGCCGGTGGTGAAGCTCGCGAGGAAGCTCGAGACCGGCGCGGCGGCGCGCTTCAACGTCGTGTACGTGCCGCCGGGGAAGATGGCCGAGGGCCGGGTGCAGTATTGCGAGCACCTCACGCCGCAGCACGTCTGGCGCAAAGGGTTCGTCAACGCGCTTCGCCTGCGCAGCGTTTATGTCGTTGCGGACGATCCGGAGGAGGCGGCGGCGCGCTGGGGCCGCTTCGGCGGCCTGCTGCCGCGGCGCAGTAGGGAAGGAAAGGCAGACGGCTTCGTCCGCCTGGATATGGCGCGGGGACGCGTCGTGATCGGAACCCGAAACGCCCTGGCCCGGCTGCTGGGCGAAGTTCCCCCCGCCCCCGCGATCGCCGGCTATGCACTTTCGTGCAGCGACCCCGCGGCGTTCGCGCAGCGCTGCAGCAAGGCCGGATTGAAAGTGAGAGCGAACGTGGTCGCCCTGCCCGCCGCGCTCGGCGGGACTTGGCTGCTAGAATCCGCTCGCGAGGAGGAGGACCTATGAGAATCGTGAAGTCTCTGCTGGGGGCGGCGCTCGCCCTCGCCGCTGCCGGCGTTTCGGCGCAAACCGTAAAGATCGGCTTCATCACCAGCTACTCGGGCCTGAACGGCAACCTCGGGCCGTACATGGAGCGCGCGGTGCGCCTCTACATCAAGCAGCACGAGAAGGAGCTGCCGCCGGGCGTGAAGATCACGCCGGCGAGGAAGTTCACCTTCTCGCGCACGATGAGCTCCTGCGCGAGCTGCTTCGCCTTGTCGGGGTTCGGCCCGGTGTCGTCGCGCGTGATGAGCTCGACCTTCACGCCCTTGGGCAGCTCGTTCTGATGCTGCTTGATGTAGAGCCGCACCGCGCGCTCCATGTAGGGCCCGATGTCGCCGTTCAGGCCCGAGTAGCTGGTGATGAAGCCGATCTTGACGGTCTGCGCCAGCGCCGCGGGCGCGGCGAAGGCGAGCGCAATGAATGCGGCAAAGCGGAAAGCTTTCATGTCCCCTCCTAAAGAACGCGAATTCTACCTAGTTCTTGAACGCTCGAAGGGCGCCTGCGGA
>DATIGR010000045.1:0-18505 GCA_035454645.1 Burkholderiales bacterium | reverse complement strand
TGGAAACAGCGCGGAAGATGGCGCGCGCTTTGTTCATGGTCTCGTTCCATTCGTGCGCCGGAATAGAGTCGGCAACGATGCCGGCCCCGGCCTGAATATAGAGTGTGCCGTTCCTGATCACCGCCGTGCGGATGGCGATGGCGGTATCCATATTTCCGGACCAGGAGATGTAACCGACCGCCCCCGAGTACACGCCGCGGCGCACGGGCTCGAGCTCGTCGATGATCTGCATCGCACGCACTTTTGGCGCGCCGGTCACCGTGCCGGCGGGAAAGCTCGCCTTCAGCACGTCGATCGCGTCCAGACCCGGCGCGAGCCGCCCCTCGACGTTCGAGACGATGTGCATGACGTGCGAGTAGCGCTCGATCACCATGCGCTCGGTCACCCTGACGCTGCCCGTGGCGGCAACGCGGCCGACGTCGTTGCGCCCGAGATCGATCAGCATCACGTGCTCGGCGCGCTCCTTCGGATCGGCGAGCAGCTCTTGCGCGATCGCCGCATCCGCCTCGGGCGTGGCGCCGCGCGGCCGGGTCCCGGCGATCGGCCGCAGCGTCACCGTATCCCCGGCGAGGCGGACCAGGATCTCCGGCGACGCGCCCACGACGTGATGGTCGCCGAAGTCGAAGTAGTACATGTAAGGCGAGGGGTTGACGCCGCGCAGCGCGCGGTACAGCGCGAGCGAAGAAGCCTCGAAGGCGCGCGAGGTGCGCTGCGAGACCTGCACCTGCATCACATCGCCGGCGAGGATGTATTCCTTGCAGCGGCGCACGGCCTCGAGGAACTGCGCTTCGGTGAACGAGCACTCCGAGGGCACGGCTGTTCGTGTCTCATCACCGCGAAAGAACCTTTCCTCCGGCAACGGCCCTGACAGGCGCGAACGCAGCTGCTCGAGGCGGGCTCTCGCAGTTTTCTGGTGATTCGGGTCGCTCGGGTCGGCGTAGACCACGAGGTAGAGCTTGCCGAGCACGTTGTCCATCACCGCGAGCTCGTCGGAGACCAGTAGCAGCATGTCGGGCGTGCCGAGCGGATCGGGCTTTTCCCCCTTGAGCGCGTTGCTCTCGACATGGCGCACCGCCTCGTAGCCGAAGTAGCCGGCGAGGCCGCCGCCGAATCGCAGGCGCTCGGGAACCGGCGCGACCCGATGGCGCCCGAGCCAGGCGCGCGCGTATTCGAACGGGTCTGCCTCCACGCTCTCCAGGCACACGTCGGTGCCGCGCGCGTCGCGCAGCAGCCGCCGCACCGTGCGGCCGCGTGCTTCGATGCGTTCGGCGCAAGCGAGGCCGATGAACGAATAGCGCCCGAAGCGCTCGCCTCCCACGACTGATTCCAGGAGATACGAATAGGGAGTATTGGCGAGCTTGAGGTACAACGCGAGCGGCGTGTACAGATCCGCGCGCGCCTCGGCCACTACTGGAATGCGGGTATAGCTCAACGAAGCTGCGCGCGCATCTCGCGAATGGTCGCCGCGTAGTCCTTCGAGCCGAAGATCGCCGATCCGGCGACGAACGTGTCTGCGCCCGCGCGAGCGACTTCGCCGATATTGTCGATCTTGATGCCGCCGTCGACCTCGAGCCAGATCGCCCTGCGCGAAGCGTCGATCCGGCGGCGCACCTCGGAGATCTTCGGCAGCACCGAGCGGATGAACTGCTGCCCGCCGAAGCCCGGGTTCACCGACATGAGGAGCACGAGGTCGAGCTTCTCGAGCGTGTGATCGAGCCACGACACCGGCGTGGCCGGGTTGAGCGCGAGCCCCGCCTTGCAGCCCTGCTCCTTGATGAGCGCGATCGTGCGGTCGACGTGCTCGGAGGCCTCGGGGTGGAAGCTGATGATGCCCGCGCCCGCCTTGGCGAACTGCGGCACGAGCGCGTCGACCGGCCTCACCATGAGATGCACGTCGAGCGGCAGCCGCACGTGCGGCTTGAGCGCCGCGCACACCAGCGGGCCGACGCTCAGGTTCGGCACGTAGTGGTTGTCCATGACGTCGAAGTGGATGAGGTCGGCGCCGGCGCGCTCCGCCGCGCGCACCTCGTCGCCCAGGCGGGAAAAATCGGCCGACAGGATGGAGGGCGCGATGCGAAACGTCATGGCGGCGCGGAGTTTACAATGCCGCCGTGGCGCAGGAAAAGCTCTACGACATCGATGTGAACTCGGCGACCCAGTATCTCGCCGATCAGTCCGACGAGGGCGCCGGACGCTACGTGTTCGCGTATACGATCACGATCCACAACACGGGCGCGGTCGCCGCGCAGCTCATCAGCCGCCACTGGATCATCACCGACGCGCAGGGCGTGGTGCAGGAGGTGCGCGGCCTCGGCGTGGTCGGGGCGCAGCCGCTGCTGCAGCCGGGCGAGCGCTTCGAGTACACGAGCGGCGCCTCGATCGCGACCCCGGTCGGCACGATGCGCGGCAGCTACCAGATGGTCGCTACCGACGGCACGCGCTTCGAGGCGCCGATCCCCGAGTTCACGCTCTCGGTGCCGCGCGTCCTGCACTAGCGGCTATTTGCGTTTCCGGGGCCACGTGAACCAGACGATGAAGATCGCGAGCGCCAGGGCGAGCGCGACCTCGAGGTAGATGATCCACATACGCTGGGCTGCCCTGATTGTAGTGCTCGCCGGCTGCGCGCCTTGCCCGGTGTGCATTCCACCGAAACCTGCGCCGGAAACCGCCCGCTACGAGCCTCGCGGCTTTCCCGATTTGCCCGGCTGGAGCCGCGCGCAGCTCGAGCCGAGCCTGCGGGCGTTCATCGCCGGGTGCGCGCGATTCAAGCGGGTCTGCGACCTGGCGCGAGCGCTCCCGGAAGGAGACGAGCAGGCCGCGCGCCGGTTCTTCGAGACCGAGTTCGTGCCCTACGCGCTCGTCTCGAGCGAGACCGGCGACCTCGGGCTCATCACGGGCTACTACGAGCCCATCGTCGAGGGCAGCCGCGCGCCTACGGCCGAGCATCGTTTCCCGATCTACGGCGTGCCGGAAGATCTCATCGTGGTCGACCTTCCGGAGACGCGCCCGCTGCGGCTGCGCGGGCGCCTCGAAGGCAGGCGCCTCGTGCCTTACTACTCGCGCGCCGAGATCGACGCGCGCGGCGAGGCGTTCGGCGCGCCGGTGCTCGCCTGGAGCGGCGACCCGGTGGAGCTGTTCTTCCTGCAGATCCAGGGATCCGGGCAGGTGCACCTGGGGAACGGCGAGCGCATCCGCGTCGGCTATGCCGACCAGAACGGGCACCCCTACCGCTCGCTCGGCCGCTACCTCGTCGAGCGCGGCGAGCTCCTGCTCGAGCAGGCCTCGATGCAGGGCATCAAGGCCTGGGCGGCCGCCAATCCCGGGAAGCTGCGCGACGCGCTCAACCACAACTCGAGCTACGTGTTCTTTCGCGAGCTGCCGCCGGCCGACGGCCCGATCGGCGCGCTCGGCGTGCCGCTGCACGCGCAGGCGAGCCTCGCAGTCGACCGGCGCTTCGTGCCGCTCGGCGCGCCGGTGTACCTGGCGAGCACGTTTCCGCTGTCGGAGCAGCCGCTCGAGCGCCTGATGGCGGCGCACGATACGGGGGGCGCGATCCGCGGCGTCGTGCGGGCGGACTTCTTCTGGGGCACCGGCCCGGACGCCGGCGCGCAGGCCGGGCGCATGCGTCAGGAGGGAAGGATGTGGCTGCTCTGGCCTACGGGCGAGCCATTGCCACCCGGTCCAGCATCTCCCTGAGATCTTCGGCGCGCAGGCCGCCGGCGATGCGCTCGCCGTTGGCGAAGAACAGCGTCGGCGTGCTGTTGACGCCGAGCTTGCTCCCGAGCTCGAGCACCTTGTCCACGGGGTTGGCGCAGCTCGCGGGCGCCTCCGGGATCTTGGGGCGCGGCGCCGCGGCCAGCTCGAGCCAGGCCTTGGCGCGGTCCGGCGAGCACCACACCGCGCGCGAATGGTCGGCGTTCTCCGGCCGGATCACCGGGTACATGAAGACGTAGATCGTGATGTCGCTCACCTGCGCGAGCGCGCGCTCGAAGCTCCGGCACGCGGGGCAGTAAGGGTCCGAGAACATCGCGAGCACGCGCTTGCCGCTGCCGCGTTGCACCTTGACCGCGAGCTCGAGCGGCAGGGACTCGAACTTGATGGCGTTCAGCCTGCGCAGCCGCTCTTCGGTGAGATCGCGGTTGGTGCGCAGCTCGTGGATGCTGCCGTCGATCACGTACGAGGCGCTCGGGTCGGTGTAGAGGATGCGCAGCCCGCGCTCGGTGCGCAGGCGCACCTCCCACAGGCCCGCGACCGGGGCCGGCTGCACGCCCTCGATCTTCGCGCCGCCGAGCTTGGGCTCGAGCACCTTGCGGATCTGGGCTTCATTTGCCCAGATCGAACTTGCAAGAAAGAACGCTACCCCGAGAAAGAGAATTCGCGTCACTAGTGCATCGCCTGGCGCATGAGCATGTTCTTTACGACCGGGAGGCGGTCGGTGAGGTTCAACCCGGCGTTGCGCAGCCGCGCGGCAGCCGCGCCATCGGCGCCGAACAGCCTGAAGAGCGAATCGACCATGGTGTCCATCGCCAGTATAGGCTCTGCCCGGCCGCGCTCGTATCGGCGCAGCAGCCCGAGCTCCCCCGGATCGCGCCGCGGCTCGCGCGCCGAGAGCACCGCCGCGAGCGCACGAGAGTCCTGGAGCCCGAGGTTCAGCCCCTGGCCGGCCAGCGGGTGAATCACATGGCCGGCGTCGCCCGCGAGGGCGACGCGCGGCGCGACCAGGCGCTCGGCCGCCAGCCTGCGCAGCGGATAGCTGCGTGCCGGGGTCACCATTGTCATGCCGCCGAGCACGCCGCGCGCGGCAACTTCGACCTCGCGGCACAGTTCTTTATCCCGCAGCCGTGAAATTCTTTGCGCATCGGACGCCGCCAGGGACCACACCATCGAGACATGCCGGCCGGCGAGCGGCAGCAGCGCGAGCACCGCGCCGCGCTGGAACCACTGGTAAGCGACGTTCTCGTGCGGCCGCTCGCAGCCGAAGTTGGCGACGAGCGCGCTCTGGCCGTAGTCGCGCTCGCGCGCCGCGATTCCCGCCTGGCTGCGCACGAACGAATTCGCTCCATCCGCCGCCACGATGAGCCTTGCCGAGAGTTTCCGGCCGTCGCTCAGGCCAAGCTGCGCGCCTTCGTCCCCGATTTCCAGGGAAGTGCATTGAGCCGGAGCGAACACGGCAACCTCCAGGTCGCGCCACAGCGCGCTCTGGAGCAAGGCGTCCTCGAGGATCCAGGCGAGCTGCGGCACGCCGGCGCCGTAGGCGTCGAACTCCAGGCTCGACGACTGGTCGCCGTAGATGCGCATCGCGTGCACCGGAACGAGACGCTCCTGCGGCATCGCCTGCCACACGCCGAGCTCCTCGAGGAAGGCGGCGTTACCGGGGGTGAGCGCGTAGACGCGCGCGTCGAATCCCTCGGCGTCCGGGGCAGGACGCTCGCGCGCGACGAGGGCGACCGACAGCCCGCGAGCCGCGCGCGCGACGCTTGCGCCGACGGGGCCGCCGCCGACGACGACGAGATCGTACTGCCCAGGGTTTATAATCGCGCCTCGATCCGTGGCGAATTAGCTCAGCTGGTTAGAGCAGCGGAATCATAATCCGTGTGTCCGGGGTTCGAGTCCCTGATTCGCCACCACCCCATTCCCGGATTCGGGTCACGAGCCCGAATTCATCACCGATTCGGCCTTGGCCCGCGTGCCGACGAAGCGGGCGAGAAACAGGCCCGCCTCGTACAGCAGGCACATCGGCACCGCGAGCATGAACTGCGACAGCACGTCGGGCGGCGTGATGATCGCCGCGACCACGAACGCGCCGACGATGACGTAGGGCCGCGCCTCGCGCAGCTTCTCCACCGAGACGATCCCCATGCGCACCAGCACGATCACCACGATCGGGATCTCGAAGGTGATGCCGAAGGCGAGGAACATGGTGATCACGAAGCTGAAGTAGGCCTCGATGTCGGGTGCCGGGGTGATCGACTTCGGCGCGAAGTCGTGGATGAAGGCGAACACCTTGCCGAACACGAAGAAGTAGCAGAATGCCACGCCGAGGAAGAACAGCACCGTGCTCGCGACGATGAGCGGCAGCGCGAGCCGCTTCTCGTGCTCGTACAGCCCCGGCGCGACGAACGCCCAGGCCTGGTACAGGACATACGGCAGAGCGACCATGAACCCCACCAGCGCCGTGACCTTCACCGGCACCATGAAGGGCGTGATCACGCCGGTGGCGATCATCTTGGAGCCCTCGGGCAGCGCGTTCATCAGCGGCAGCGCGAGGATATCGTAGATGAAGCCGGAGCCCGGGTAGATGAAGAGCACGATGAAGATCGCGAGCACGGTGCCGACGGCGCGCACCAGCCGCTGGCGCAGCTCCACCAGGTGGGAGATGAAGCTTTCCTGGTCGCTCATGCGGCCGCTTTCGGCTGTTCGGGTTTTTTTTCTTCAACCACGGTTTCCACGGCCTTGTTCAGCTCGGTCTCGGCCTGGTTCAGCTCGCTCTGCACCGAGCTCTCGAAGCCCGACGCCGCCTGCTGCATCGAGTCGCGCATCTTGCGCAGCTCGTCGAGCTCGATCTCGCGGTTGATGTCGGCCTTGACGTCGGCCACGTAGCGCTGCAGCCGCCCGGCGAGGTGGCCGACGGTGCGCGCCATGCGCGGCAGCTTCTCCGGCCCGATCACGATGAGCGCGACCACGCCGATCACCATCAGCTCGGTAAACCCTATGTCGAACATCGGACCCTAGAGAATCAAAAGGCGCCCCCGCGGGCGCCTCGATCGCAAGCCGGGGCGAAAACCTAGGCTTTCTGCTCGGTCTTGCCCTTGACTTCGCCTTCGACCGTCTTGCCCGTAACCTGCGGCGCGCTGGAGGAAGAATGAGCCGCGTCGGACTTCTCGCCGCCTTCGCGCATCCCGTCCTTGAAGCCGCGCACCGCGCCGCCGAGGTCGGCGCCGATGTTGCGCAGCTTCTTGGTGCCGAAAATCAGCATCACGATCACGAGGACGATCAGCCAGTGCCAGATGCTGAACGATCCCATAGGTGTCTCCTATTTTGTGGCCCGAAAACTGCGCTGCAGCATGGGCCCGAGTGGCTCCGGCCCGCCCAGCACGTGCATATGAACATGATACACCTCCTGATGCCCCACCCGGCCGTTGTTGATGATGGTGCGGAAGCCGTCGATCGCGCCCCCCTCGCGCGCGAGGCGGCCGGCTACGGCGAGCAGCTTGCCGAGCGCCGACTGGTGCGCCGCGGTCGCGTCGTACAGCGTCGCGATGTGCGCCTTGGGCACGAGGAGCAGGTGCACCGGCGCCTGCGGCCGGATGTCGTGGAAAGCAATCACTTCGGCGTCGTCGTAGATCTTCTGCGCCGGGATCTCGCCGCGCACGATCTTGCAGAATATGCAGTTGGGATCGTTCATTTCTTCCTCGCGGCCTTCTCGTCGATGCCGGAGATGCCTTCGCGCCGCTGCATCTCGGCGAGCACGTCGGCGGGCCCCAGGCCGTGGCGCGCCAGCACGATCATGCAGTGGAACCACAGGTCGGTGACCTCGCGCACCAGCGGCAGGCGCTCGCCGCCCTTCGCCGCGAGCACCACCTCGGTCGCCTCCTCGCCGATCTTCTTCAGCATCGCGTCGTCGCCCTGCTGAAAGAGCTTCGCCACGTACGACTTCGCGGGATCGCCGCCCTTGCGCTCGTTGATCGCCGCGGCGATGCGCTCCAGCGTCTCTGCCTGTCCGAGTTTCATTTCTTGTAGATGAGCGACGGATCCTTCAGCACCGGATCGGTCGTCGTCCATGCCCCGTTCTCGAGTTTGCGGAAAAAGCAGCTCTCGCGCCCGGTGTGGCACGCGATGCCGCCGACCTGCTCGACCTTGAGCAACACCGCATCGGCGTCGCAGTCGAGCCGAATTTCGACCACCTTCTGCACGTGCCCCGACTCCTCGCCCTTGCGCCACAGGCGCTTGCGCGAGCGCGACCAGTACACCGCTTGCCGCTTTTCGGCGGTCTGCTTCAAAGCTTCGCGGTTCATCCAGGCCACTGTGAGTACTCTGCCCGTGGACACGTCCTGCGCCACCGCGGCGATCAGCCCCTCGCCGTTCCAGGGCACCTCATCAAGGAAGCTCATGCAGAACCCCAGCCCAAAATCAGGGACAGACCACGTTTTTCGAGGGTCGCCGGGCGTGCAGGAAAGAAAAACGTGGTCTGTCCCTGATTTGGGTTCACAGCCGCACCTCGATGCCGCGCGAGCGCATGTGCTCCTTGGCGGCGCGCACGCTGAAGTCGCCGAAGTGGAACACGCTCGCGGCGAGCACGGCCTCGGCATGGCCTGCGAGCACGCCTTCGGCCAGGTGCTCGACCGTGCCGACGCCGCCCGAGGCGATCACCGGCACGCCGACCGCGTCGGCGACCGCGCGCGTGAGCTCGAGGTCGAAGCCCCCGCGCGTGCCGTCCCGGTCCATGCTGGTGAGCAGGATCTCGCCCGCGCCGGCCTTCTCCATGCGCCGCGCCCAGTCGACCGCGTCGAGGCCGGTCGCCTTGCGACCGCCGTGCGTGAAGACCTCCCACCCCCCGGGATTTTTCTTCGCGTCGATGGCCACGACGATGCATTGGCATCCCACGATGCCCGCGGCCTGGCGCACGAGATCGGGGTTTTGCACCGCCGCGGTGTTGATCGAGACCTTGTCCGCGCCCGCGTTCAGCAGGCGCCGCACGTCGCCCACCTGGCGCACGCCGCCGCCGACGGTGAGCGGGATGAACACGCGCTCGGCGACCGCCTCGATCACGTGCAGCAGCAGGTCGCGCTCGTCGGAGCTCGCGGTGATGTCGAGGAAGCAGACCTCGTCGGCGCCTTCGCCGTCGTAGCGCGCGGCGATCTCGACCGGGTCGCCGGCGTCGCGCAGCCCGACGAAGTTGACGCCCTTCACCACGCGCCCCGCGGTGACGTCAAGGCAGGGAATGATGCGCTTCGCCAGCGGCACGCTAATCCTTTCCCAGCGCCTTGTCGGCGGCGGCCTGCGCCTTCTTCAGGTCGATCTTGCCCTCGTAGAGCGCGCGCCCGGCGATCACGCCGATGATGCCCTCCGGAACCAGCTTCTCGCACACCAGCTGCACGTCCTTCAGGCTGGAGAGGCCGCCCGAGGCGATGATCGGTGTCTTCAGCTGCTGCGCGAGCCTGAAGGTCGCCTCGACGTTGACGCCGCTCATCATGCCGTCGCGCCCGATGTCGGTGTAGATGATCGCCTCGACGCCGTACTCCTCGAACTTCTTGGCGAGGTCGACCACGTCGTGGCCGGTGAGCTTGGACCAGCCCTCGACCGCGACCTTGCCGTCCTTGGCGTCGAGGCCGGCGATGACATGGCCCGGGAAGGCATAGCAGGCATCCGACAGGAAGCCCGGGTTCTTGACCGCCGCGGTGCCGATCACCACGTAGGTGATCCCCGCGTCGAGGTAGCTCTCGATCGCGTCGAGGTCGCGGATGCCGCCGCCGAGCTGGATCGGCACCGCCTCGCCCACCGCGGCGACGATGCCGCGGATCACCTTCTCGTTCTTCGGCCGGCCGGCGATCGCGCCGTTCAGGTCCACGATGTGCAGGCGCTTCGCGCCCTCGGCGGCCCAGTGCCTGGCCATCGCCACCGGGTCGTCGGAGAACACGGTCGCCGTGCCCATGTCGCCCTGCTTCAGGCGCACGCAGCGGCCGTCTTTCAGATCGATAGCCGGGATGATGAGCACTAGAGTGCTCTATTCACGAATCACGGACGCCAGCGCACGAAGTTGGAGAGGAGTTGCAGACCGGCGGACTGGCTTTTCTCGGGGTGGAACTGGACGGCAAAAATATTATCCCGGGCCACGGCGCAGGTAAAGGGTGCGCCGTATACGCAGGTCGCGGCGGTCAGCGTGCGGTCGCGCGGCTCCGGATAGTAGCTGTGCACGAAATAGAAGCGGCTGGCGTCGGGGATGCCCTGCCAGAGCGCGTGCGCTCGCTCCTGCCTGACCTCGTTCCAGCCGATGTGCGGAATCTTGAGGCCGGTGGAGGCAGCGAAGCGCGGCACTCGTCCCGGCAGCAGCCCGAGGCCCTGTGCATCGCCTTCCTCGCCGCGCTCGAACAGCATCTGCAGCCCGATGCAGATGCCGAGGAAGGGCTTGGACCGCGTCGCCTCGACCACCGCTTCGCGCGCCCCGCTCGCGGTGAGCTGCCGCATGCAGTCGGGCAGCGCCCCTTGACCGGGGACCACGAGTTTCTCGCTCGAAAGTATCGTTTCCGGCTCGGCGGTGAGCAGGACTTGCGCGCCGGGCGCGACGTGCTCGAGCGCCTTCGACACCGAGCGCAGGTTGCCCATGCCGTAATCCACGACCGCGATCCTCATTCGACCTCTAGCCGCGCAGCGTCCCCTTGGTCGAAGGCACCGCGCCGCCGGCGCGCGGGTCCGCCTCGGCCGCCATGCGCAGCGCGCGCGCGAACGCCTTGAACATCGTCTCGCACTGGTGGTGCGCGTTGTCGCCGCGCAGGTTGTCGATGTGCAGCGTCACCTGGGCGTGGTTGACGAAGCCCTGGAAGAACTCGTGCACGAGGTCGACGTCGAACTCGCCGATCAGCGCGCGCGTGAACTTCACGTGGTACTCGAGCCCCGGCCGGCCGGAGAAGTCGAGCACCGCGCGCGACAGCGCCTCGTCGAGCGGCACGTAGGCGTGGCCGAAGCGGCGCACCCCGGCCTTGTCGCCGATCGCCTGGGCGAGCGCCTGGCCGAGCGTGATGCCGATGTCCTCGACCGTGTGGTGCGCGTCGATGTGCAGGTCGCCCTGCGCCTCGATCTCGAGGTCGAGCGCCGCGTGCCGCGCCACCTGCTCGAGCATGTGCTCGAGGAACGGCAGCCCGGTGGAGAGCCGGGCCGCGCCGGCGCCGTCCAGGTTGAGCTTCACCCGGATCCGGGTCTCTTTCGTATTGCGGGTGACCTCAGCGGTTCTCATGACAGCGCTTCGCGCAAGGCGTTCAGGAGTATACGGTTTTCCTCCGGCGTGCCGACGGTGACGCGCAGGCAGTTCTCGAGCGCCGGGCCGTTCAGGTTGCGCACCAGCACGCCCTGGCGCTTCAGCGCCTCGAACGTCCGCTCGGCGTCGGGCACGCGCACGAGGAAGAAGTTCGCTTCCGAGGGGAAGACGGTCACGCCCTGCAACTTCCTCATGGACTCGCCGAGCTTTTCCCGGTCCGCCCGAATCCGCGCCGCCTGCTCCTCGAGCACCTCGAGCCGCTCGAGCATGAAGATCGCCGCCGCCTGCGTCAGCACGTTCACGTTGTAGACCTGGCGCACCTTGTTGAACTGCTCCACCCATTGCGGGCGCCCGGCGAGGTACCCAAGGCGCAGGCCGGCGAGGCCGAGCTTCGAGACCGTGCGCATCACGACGAGGTTGGGGAACTCGGCAAGCCGCGGCATGAAGCTCTTGCGCGCGAACACGTGGTACGCCTCGTCGATGACCACGAGGCCTTCGCACGCTCTGATGACCTCGATTATTTCTTCCTGGGGATAAAGCACGCCCGTCGGGTTGTTCGGGTAAGCGATGTAGACCAGCGCCGGCTTGTGCGCGCTCATCGCTTTGAGAAAAGCCTTCACATCGAGCGCGAAATCGTCGCGCAGCCCCGCCTGCACGGCCCGCATTCCGAAGTACGTCGCGTTCATCGCGTACATCACGAAGGTCGGGCCGGGGTACATCATGAGCGCGCCGGGCTTGGCGAGCGACAGCGTCACGATCTGGATCAGCTCGTCCGAGCCGTTGCCGAGGAGCACCTCCATCCCGGGCGGCACGCCCATCTTGCGCGCGATCAGCGCGCGCAGCTTCGGCGCCGCCGGGTCGGGGTAGCGATTCAGATCCACCCGCGAAAGGACCTCGGCGAGCTCGCGCCGGGTTGCCTCGGGCAATGGGTAGGGATTTTCCATCGCGTCGAGCTTCACCATGCCTTCGGCCCGCGCGACGTGATAGGCCTTGAGCGCCAGGATCTCCGGCCGAACGAGCGCTTCCGGGGTCATTCGAGCCGCCTCATTTGAATCTCATTTCCGCCGCCCGCGCGTGTGCGGTCAGCCCCTCGCCCTCGGCAAGGGTTCTTGCGATCTTTCCCAAAGAAAGCGCCGCGTCTTTCGACACCGCGATGACGCTGGTCCGCTTCTGGAAGTCGTAGACGCCGAGCGGCGACGAGAAGCGCGCCGTGCCCGAGGTCGGCAGCACGTGGTTCGGGCCGGCGCAGTAGTCGCCGATCGCCTCCGAGCTCCACTGGCCGAGGAAGATCGCGCCTGCGGTTCTTACATGGGGAAGAATCTTCTCGGGGTCTCGCACCGCGAGCTCGAGGTGCTCGGGCGCGATGCGGTTCGCCACGGCGCACGCCTCCTCCAGGTCGCGCGTGAGGATCAGCGCCCCGCGCGCCTTCAGCGAAGCCGCGATCGTGCTTTTCCTTTCCATGCCGGGAAGAAGCTTCCTTATGGAGGCTTCGACGGCATTCAGATAAGCCTCGTCGGGGCAGAGCAGGATCGCCTGCGCCGACTCGTCGTGCTCGGCCTGGGAGAAAAGGTCCATCGCGACCCAGTCGGCGGGTGCCGAGCCGTCGGCGATCACCAGGATCTCGGACGGACCGGCGACCATGTCGATGCCCACTTCGCCGAACACCTGCCGCTTGGCCTCCGCCACGTATACGTTGCCCGGACCGACGATCTTGTCGACGCGCGGGATCGATCTCGTGCCGTAGGCGAGCGCGGCGATGGCCTGCGCGCCGCCGATGCCGAGAACGCGGTCGACGCCGGCGAGCGCGGCGGCCGCGAGCACCAGCGGGCTGGGGTTCGGGCTCGCCATGACGAGGCTGCGCACCCCGGCTACCTTGGCCGGCACCGCGTTCATCAGCACCGACGACGGATACGCCGCCTTGCCGCCGGGAACGTACAGCCCCACGCGCTCGAGCGGGCTCACTTGCTGGCCGAGGCGCGTGCCGTCGGCGTCGGCGAAGTCCCACGACTGCTGCCGCTGCTTCTCGTGGAACGCCCGGATCCGGTCGTGCGCCGCGCGCAGCGCCGCCGCCTGCTCGGCTGGAATCGCATCGAGGAAGCTTTCCTTGACGGGAAATTCCCTGGGCAAGACCCCATCGAACTTCTGGGTGTAGGCGCGCACCGCCGCGTCGCCGCGGCTGCGCACGTCGGCCAGGATCCTGCGCACCGCCTTCTGCACCGCCGGGTCTTGCGCGGCGTCGTAGCGCGTGAGCGCGGCGAGCTTCGCGTCGAAGCCCCGCGCGCGCGTGGATAGGCGGCGGAGCTTCATCGGCGAGCCGCTCTTGCAAAGGCGTCGATCAGCGGCTGCAGCTCCGCGCGCTTGGTCTTGAGCGCCGCCTGGTTGACGATGAGCCGCGCCGAGACCGGCATGATCTCCTCCACCGCGACCAGGCCGTTCGCCTTGAGCGTTTTTCCCGTCGCCACGAGGTCGACGATGGCGTCGGAGAGCCCGACGAGCGGCGCGAGCTCCATCGAGCCGTAGAGGCGGATGAGGTCGACGTGCACGCCCTTGGCCGCGAAGTGCTCGCGCGCGGTATTCAGGTACTTGGTGGCGACCCGCAGGCGCGCGCCCTGGCGCACGGCCGACCTGTAGTCGAAGCCCTTGGGCACCGCCACCATCATGCGGCACGCCGCGATGCCGAGATCGACCGGCTGGTACAGCCCCTCGCCGCCGTGCTCGGCGAGCACGTCGCGCCCGGCGATGCCGAGGTCGGCGCCGCCGTGCTGCACATAAGTAGGGGTGTCCGCCGCGCGCACCACGACCAGCCGCAGGTCGCGGCGGTTGGTGCCGATGACGAGCTTGCGCGAGGTTTCGGGGTTAGCCCTGGGCCGGATGCCGGCGCGCGCGAGCAGCGGTGCGGTCTCGTCGAAGATCCGCCCCTTCGACAACGCAATGCTGATGCTCGCCATGTGCAACCATCCGGAAAACAACCCTCAAGAAATCTACCAAAGGGGGCGCATTCTATCGCAATCCCTAGCGGATGCGCTCGATCCGCGCGCCCAGGGCCGAGAGCTTGGTCTCGAGCGCCTCGTAGCCGCGGTCGAGGTGGTAGATGCGGTCCACCACGGTCTCGCCCTCGGCGACCAGCCCGGCGATCACCAGGCCGGCCGAGGCGCGCAGGTCGGTGGCCATCACGCGCGCGCCCTGCAGGCGCGCGACGCCGTTCACGATCGCGGTGTTGCCCTCGAGCCGGATGTCGGCGCCGAGGCGCCGCATCTCGAGCGCGTGCATGAAGCGGTTCTCGAAGATCGTCTCGGTGATCACCGCCGTGCCGCGCGCCACGGTGGCGAGCGCCATGAACTGCGCCTGCATGTCGGTGGCGAAGCCGGGGTACGGCGCGGTTCGCACGCTGACCGAATGGGGCCTTCCCGAGGACTCCGCTTCCAGGGTCGTTCCTTCGATTCTTATGCTCGCGCCCGCCTCGCGCAGCTTGTCGAGCGCAGCGTCGAGCGAATCGGGCGCGGCTCCGGTGAGCCGCACCTTCCCTCCGGTCGCCGCCGCGGCGGCGAGATAGGTGCCGGTCTCGATGCGGTCGGGCATGACGCGGTGCCCGGCGCCGCCGAGCGTGCGCACCCCGGTGATGCGGATCACGGGGCTGCCGGCGCCGTCGATCTTCGCCCCCATCGCGCTCAGGCAGCGCGCGAGATCCACGACCTCGGGCTCGCGCGCCGCGTTCTCGATCAGCGTCTCGCCCTCGGCGAGCGCCGCCGCCATCATCAGGTTCTCGGTGCCGGTCACCGTGACGAGATCCATGACGATGCGCGCGCCGCGCAGCCGCGGGGCGGTGGCATGCATGTAGCCGTGCTCGACGGCGATCGTGGCGCCCATCGCCTCCAGGCCCTTGACGTGCTGATCGACCGGGCGCGCGCCGATGGCGCAGCCGCCCGGCAGCGAGACCTTGGCGCGGCCGCAGCGCGCGAGCAGCGGGCCGAGCACCAGCACCGACGCGCGCATGGTCTTCACGAGGTCGTAGGACGCGGTGGGGTCTTGGATGCTTGGAGCATGCAGCACGATGCGCTCCGGGGAACGATCGACCTGCAACCCCATCTGGCTCAGCAGCTTCGCCATGGTGGATACGTCGCGCAGCGCAGGGACATTGGCCAGGGTGAGCGGCTTCGCCGTGAGGAGCGCGGCGCACATGATCGGCAGCGCGGCGTTCTTGGCCCCCGAGATGCGGATCTCGCCCTCCAGCGGCCGCCCCCCGGTGATTCTCAGCTTATCCACGGCTTTTCCATTCGTCGGGCGTCAGGGTCTGCATCGAAAGCGCGTGGATCTCCTCGCGCATGCGATCGCCCAGCGCCGCGTAGACCAGCTGGTGGCGCTGCACCCGGCTGCGGCCGGCGAACTCGGCCGACACGATGAGCGCCTGGAAGTGCTGGCCGTCGCCGAGCACCTCGACGTGCTCGCAGGCGAGGCCCGCCTCGATGCCGCGCTTCACGCTTTCCGGCGTCACCATCTGAGCTTGTACCCCGATTTGAGCAGCGAAAGGCACACCCACGCCACCGCGGCGAAAGCGCCGGCCACGATGGCCAGACTCAGCCCCGGGGCGATGTCGGAGGCGGCGAAGAAGCCGTAGCGGAAGCCGTCGATCATGTAGAAGAAAGGATTCGCATGCGAAAGCTCGCGCCAGAACCCGGGCAGCGACCGGATCGAGTAGAACACGCCGGAGAGCATGGTCAGGGGCAGGATGACGAAGTTCTGGAACGCGGCGATCTGGTCTATTTTCTCCGAAACGATGCCGGCGAGGAGCCCCAGCGCTCCCAGCAGCGCGCCGCCGAGCACCGCGAAGGCGAGCGCCCAGAGCGGCGCCTCGAGCCGCAGCTCGACGAACCCGGCGCTGCATGCGAGAACCCCCGCCCCGACCGCGAGGCCGCGCGCCACCGCCGCGGCGACGTAGGCCCAGAAGAACTCGGCGTAGGAGATCGGCGCGAGCAGGATGAAGACGATGTTGCCGGTGATCTTGGACTGGATCAGGCTGGAGGAGCTGTTGGCGAAGGCGTTCTGCAGCACGCTCATCATCACCAGCCCGGGCACCAGGAACGAGCTGTAGCGCACGCCGTCGAACACCTGCAGCCGGCCCTCGAGCACCTGGCCGAAGATGACGAGGTACAGCAGCGACGTCAGCACCGGCGCGGCCACCGTCTGCACGCTCACCTTGACGAAGCGCAGCAGCTCCTTGGTGAACAGCGTCCAGAAGCTCATTCGGAGGTCAGGCGCAGAAAAACGTCCTCCAGGTCGGGGCGCTCGATCTCGAGGTCGGCGATCTCGACGCCGCGACTGCGCAGGCGGGCGAGCTCGCGCTCGAGCTGGGCATAGCCCTCGATCTGCAGGAGATGCTGGCTGCCGTCGCGCGCCACCACGCGCGCGGCGATGCGCGAGCCCGAGAACGCGGCGAGCAGGTTGCGGGTGGAGTCGAGCGCCACGACGCGCCCCGCCTTGAGCACCGCGATGCGGCTGCAGTTCATCTCGGCCTCCTCCAGGTAGTGCGTGGTGAGCACGATGGTGTGGCCGTCGCGGTTCAGGCGCCGCACGAACTCCCAGAGCCCCTGGCGCAGCTCGACGTCGACCCCCGCGGTCGGCTCGTCCAGCACGATGACCGGCGGCTTGTGCACCAGCGCCTGGGCGACGAGCACGCGGCGCTTCATGCCGCCGGAAAGCGAGCGCATGTTCGCGTCGGCTTTCGCGGTGAGGTCCAGGTGCCGCATCACCTCGTCGATCCAGGCGTCGTTGCCGCGCACGCCGAAGTAGCCCGACTGGATGCGCAGCGTCTCGCGCACGGTGAAGAACGGGTCGAAGACGAGCTCCTGCGGCACCACGCCCAGCATGCGCCGCGCGCGCCGGTAGTCGGTCGCGACATCCGCCCCCATCACCGACGCCGAGCCGGCGTCCGGGCGCGCCAGCCCCGCGATCACGTTGATGAGCGTGGTCTTGCCCGCG
The DNA here is from genome assembly GCA_035454645.1 of Burkholderiales bacterium. Lineage (GTDB taxonomy): Bacteria > Pseudomonadota > Gammaproteobacteria > Burkholderiales > SG8-39 > SCGC-AG-212-J23. The sequence continues at coordinate 1,557 of DATIGR010000045.1, read as the reverse complement.
CCGTTCGGGCCGAGCAGGCCGAAGAACTCGCCCGGCTCGACGGCAAGGCTCACCGCGGACAGCGCGCGCAGCGCGCCGTAGCGCTTGTCGACGCCGCGGACTTCGATCGCTTTCAGCGGGCGACGGGGAGCAGCTCTTCCACGCCGTACAGGCGGGCGAGCGTCTGCAGCGATTGCGGGAGATTGGCGAGGGCGAGCTCGCGCTTGGCGGCGCGCGCGTCGCGCAGCCACGCGAGGATCAGGGCGAGCGCCGCCGAGTCGAGCTCGGTGACCTCGGCGAGGTCCACGGTGCGCGCGCCTTCGGCGAGGTGCTGCCGGCCCTCGTCGAGCAGGCGCGCGGCGTTGGCGAGCGTGACCGGCCCACTGACGGTGATCTTCCGGCCGTCCCGGCGGATCATTTTTTCTGCAGGCCCTTGTTCTTCGCGTGCAGGTCGCGGATCAGGCCGTCCACCCCGGAGGCGCGCACGGTGTTGGCAAACTCGGTGCGGTAGTTCACCACCAGGCTCACCCCGCCCACCGTGACGTCGTACACCTTCCAGCCGTTGGCGGTCTTCTCCATGCTGTAGTCGAGCGTCACCGGCTGCGCGCCCGGCTGCAGCACGCGCACATTCACCGTGACGTCGGTGTCGGTGGATCTGGCGCGCAGCGGCCGGAAGTCGAACCTCTGCTCGCTGTACGCCGCGAGCGCGCTCGCGTAAGTGCGCACCAGCAGCGTGCGGAACTCCTCGGTGAGCTGCTTTCTCTGCTCGGGGCTCGACTTGGCCCAGTTCTGGCCCATCGCGAGCGCGGTCATGGCGGTGAAGTTGAAGTGCGGCAGCACCTTCGCCTCGATCACCTCGATCAGCCTGGCGCGGCTGCCGGCCTTGATTTCCTTGTCCTTGGAGATCAGGTGCACGACCTCGAGCGTCACGCTCTTCACCAGCGCGTCGGGCGCGAGGTCCTGCGCGGCAGCCGTCGGCGCCGCGGCCGCAATCGCCAGCCAGGCGGCTGTCATGAGCTTTTTCATTCGAATTTCTCCCGCGGCGGCCTGCCGTCGTAGATCAGGCTGCGCCGCCGTTGCAGATAAGCATCGCGCTGGAACACGTACTTGTCGAGCGCCGCCTCCTCGAGGATGCGGCTCGCGTCGAGGAGCTGCGCGCGCGTGTCGACGAAGTACAGGCCGTAGAGCGTGTTGCGCAGCGCGATGGGCCGCACCTCGCCCACCGGCTGGACCACCCAGTCGACCGCGGTGCCGCCGGCGTCGCGCACCGTGCTCGAGCCGAGGAACGGCAGGATCAGGTACGGCCCCGGCGGCGAGCCCCAGCGGCCGAGCGTCTGGCCGAAATCCTCGTTGTGCTTCTCCAGCCCCGGGAAGTCGCTCGCCACGTCGTGGATGCCGAGCAGGCCGATGGTGCTGTTGAACCCGAAGCGGGCCCAGTCGTTGATCCCCTCCTCGAACTTGCCCTGCAGCAAGTTGTTCGCGCCGATGAGGAGGTCGAGAATGTTGGAGAAGAAGTTGCTCACGCGGGTGCGGATTTCCTGGTGCAGGACCGCCACGTAGCCGCGCGCGACCGGCTGC
>DATIGR010000044.1:0-20894 GCA_035454645.1 Burkholderiales bacterium | reverse complement strand
GTCAGGGCAAGTGCTCTGACCCTTTGACCTCTTTGTCAGGTAGCGCGAAGATCAGCCGTACGTACCAGGGATACGCGCTCTTCATCCGATCCTCCCCAGTGCCGGAAAGGTGTCGAGCAGCCAGAGCGAAAAAGACGTCATGCGATCGGTGATCATCGCGACGCCGAGGCCGACCATCACCAGGCCGCCCAAGACCTGAAGCCCGGCACCGAAGCGGCGCAGCCGGCTGGTGAGCCGCGCTGCGCGGTCGATGAACAACGCCGCAGCGAGGAACGGCACGCCGAGTCCGAGCGCATACGCCGAGAGCAGCCCCACGCCGTTCGCGCTCGTGCTCGCGGCGCTCACGGCGAGGATCGCGCCGAGCACCGGGCCGATGCAGGGCGTCCAGCCGAAGGCAAACGCGACGCCAAGCACAAATGCAGCCAGCGGGTTGCCGCCGTGCAGGTGCGGGTGCGGCCGAAGGTCACGCGCCAGCCACGGCAGCCAGCGCCACAAGCCCAGCATGACAAGGCCGAAAGCGATCACGATCGCCCCCGCCGCGAGATTGGCCTCGTAGCGATAGCGCAGCAAGAGCTGGCCGAGCGCGCTCGCGCTCGCGCCGAACGCGATGAACACCGCGGAGAATCCGGTCACGAACATGGCGCTCATGCCGAGCGCCGCAAGCCTGTCGCGCGCGTTCAGGCGCGCGCGGTGAAAGCTGCCGCCCGCGACATAAGAGACGTAGCCCGGCACGATCGGCAGCACGCAAGGCGACAGGAACGACACGATGCCGGCGGTGAATGCGAGCAGTACGCTCATTCGGCCTGCAGGCGGCGCACGAGCGGCAGCAGGCGCTGCTCGACGATCTGCGGCGTGATCGCGCCGATGACCTTGTGGCGGATCACGCCCCGCTTGTCGACGACGAAGGTTTCCGGAACGCCGTACACGCCCCATTCGATGCCGGCGCGGCCGTCGATGTCGGCGCCGGTGCGCTGGTACGGGTCGCCCAGCTCGTCGAGCCAGCGCGCGGCGTCGTCGGGCTGGTCCTTGTAGTTGAGCCCGTGCACGGGAACGACGCGCTCGGCGCTCAGCCTCATCCACAGCGGGTGCTCGTCGCGGCAGGCCTTGCACCAGGACGCGAACACGTTGACGATGGACACTTCGCCGCGCAGATCGGCGCTCGCCAGCCCGAGCGTGCGCCCCTTCACCGGCGCGAGCTCGAATTGCGGCACCGGCCGGTCGAGCAGCGGCGAGGGCAGCTCGCGCGGATTGAGGGTGAGCCCGATGCCGAGGACCGCGCCGACCACCACGAAGATCGCGAGCGGCCAGAACCGCGAAGGGCGCAGCGCGGCTTCGCCGGCGTCATTCATCGCAGCAGTCCACGAGCTTGTCGACGATGTCCTGCAGCGTCCAGGGCTTGTCGCGCGCCGCCACCTTCTTGAACCCCGCGGTATCGAGGAGCTTCAGGCGCAGCGCCCAGAACAGCGACCACGTGGTGCGCGCGCGGCCGAACATCTCCCGCGCCTCGCCCGTCCTGCCGTCGGCATGCAGCTTGGTTCCGACCTCGATGAGCCGCATCGTCGCGGCGAGCAGATGCTTCGAGATGCACCAGGTCTCGCCTTCGTGGCGATCGACGAGCTTCGCGAGCAGCTCCTTGCGCAGGCGGCGCACTTCCTGCAGCAGGTCGAAGTACTCGGGCTTGTCGGTCTTCGCGCCCGTGAAGAAGAAATGCTCCTCGAGGCTGACCAGGTTCATCACCGCGATGCCCAAGTCCTCATCGGTGGAGAGATCCACGCCTTTCGCGCTCTTCAGCGACTCGAGCCTGAGCAGCAGCGCATCGAATTCCGGTTGGGGCAGGTCCATGGAAGTCACAGTGCGAAGATGAGCAGTCCGAGCGCGACCATCGCCTGGCCGCCCCAGAGGCGCATGGCGCCGGTGTTGCGCTTCTTCCAGGCCTCGACTCTCGCGAGCAGCGCGCGATCGGCCGCCACGAGCAGGATCACGACGAGCGGCAGGACGAATACGGCGTTGTAGACAAGCAGGTAGCCGAGGCCGGCCGTGTGCGTTGCGCGGTCGTGCAGCAGGCCGATCACCGCGAGGTAGGGCCCGCCGGTGCAGGGAAACTCGCACGCGCCGACCAGGCCGCCGAGCGCGAAGGCCGCGGGCAGCGACGCCTTTTGCATCAGCGCGGCCATCCTGCCGTGCGCGAGCTGCGGCATCCTGAGCTTCACCGGGAACGCCGGCACGAAGTGGTTGGCGAGCGCAATCAGTCCGATGACGATGAGCGCCGTGGCGCCCAGCTTCGCCATGAAGTGCGGCGTGTCGAAGAGGTGCAGCACCTGCAGCATGCCAAGGCCGATCAGCGTGTAGACGAGGAAGATGCCGAGGACGTAGGCGAGGCCGATCTCGAGCACGCTCGAGCGCAGCTTGCCCAGGCTGAAAAGGAACGCGATCGTCACCAGCAGGACGGAAAACGCGCAGGGGTTGACGCTGTCGACGAGCGCCGCGACGGCGACGAGCGGCAGCAGCCAGGCGCCCTGGTTCGACAGTCCCCAGAGCGCTCCCGGCGCGCTGCTCGCCGCGCTGAAGAAGATCGCGGCGCCGGCGAGCAGCACGCCGACGCCCACGAGGGCGGCGAGCTTGGCGTTCCTCAAGGCCGCACCATCGCCACCATGCGCAGCTCGAGCGGCGCCGCCTGCGCGCTCTCCAGCGTGACGCTGCGCTCGATGCGCCCGAGCCCCGAAGGGCCGTGGGCGGCGGGGTCGAACACCACGTCGACGTTGGCGAGCTCCCCGGGGGCGAGGCGCAGCCGGGTCGCGTTGGACCCGCCGTGTCCGGGCATGCCGAACGGGCCCTTGCGCTCGGTCGCGGTGACGACGGTCGCGCTCGTGCACATGCAGGAGGTGGAGACGCGGTTGATGTCGAGCGGCTCGGCGCCGGTGTTCCTGACCAGGTAGCGAAACGGCACGTTGCCCGCCGCCATCGAGATCGTGCCCAGGTCGATGGCCGGCTTGAACGACGCCAGGGTCGCGGGCCGCGCCGGCTGCGCGGCGCTCGGCGGCACGTGTCCCGTTGCGGCGGTCTGCTTCGAGCGGTAGACGCCGAACGCGATCACCGCCACGCTGAGAGCGACGAGCGCGGAAAGCGCCCAGCTCGCGGATGACTTGAATGCTTTCATAAACGTGTACCTGCTCCTTTCGCGCTTACAGTCCCGTGGAATGCAGCAAGGCTTCGCGCGCCTTTGCGGCGCGGCGGCGGCTCAGCGCAGTATTCGAGCGGAGCGGGCGTAGAACGAGCGCGGACGTTGCGCCGCGCCCGTTCGAAGGAGAGCGACGCCGAGCAGGGTCGCGGCGCCAGTGAAGAAGTACGCGACAGCGGGAGGACCGGCGGGCGCCTTGCCGCTCGTTCCGGGGCTCGCGAGATCGGGGCTTGCGAGCCCATTGCCGTACTCGAGGCTCGCGCAGCAGGCGGCGGGGTCGCCGGCGCCGGCGGCATGCGCAGGCAGCAGATCGCAACCCGCCCACAACGTGAGGGCGAGCAGGCCAAACGCCGCCAACAGCATCATCAATCGGCGCGCGGGCATAGACGGCAAGAGCTTGACGCTATCGGGCCGCCGCCGCTTGACCCAGATCAAAGGTCTAGTGACCGATGCGCTGGTTCTCGTTCTGGCCGGCGCTGCGCGATCGGACCTGGTTCTCCCAGGTGGCGTGGTCGCCCTTCTTCCAGGTCTCGGAGCCGTACGCGGGCGGAGTGTTGTCCCAGGGCCGCGTGTCGGGCTTGCCACGGTACTTGCCGTCCTTGTAGAGCGCGGTCTGCTCGCGCTCGCTGCAGCCGGCGAGGCCGCCGGCGAACGCGGCGAGAATCGCCAAAGCCAGGATGCGTTTCATTTGAGCCCCCATCGGAAGATGCGCGCCTTCGCCTCGCCCGGCCGGCTGATGCGCAGCTCGAGCGCCTGCGGCGGCGGCGCGACAGGGTTGAACTTCAGGACTCCCTTGCGATGATGCCCGCCGGGCCCGGCGCCTTCCCATGCCAGCGCCTTGAACTGGTTGCCCTTGTCGTCGAGCAGCACGGCGCTCTTCACGAGATCGTCGGAGAGGTCCTGGCTGTGCGTGTCGAGCACGACGGTGAAATCCCAGCTCTTTGCGCCGGCGGCGAGGTTGATCGGCGTGACGGCGACCGTGACGCCGTTGGCGCTGCTCCTCTGCGTCGCGAACTGGGCCTGTGCAGCACCCGCCGCGAGAAGCAAGGCGAGTACCGGGAAGATCAAGCGTGAGCGCATTGCGCGTGGTCCTTCGTTGCTTTCCAGAGCCGGTTTCCGATGAACGCGATGCCGGCGGCGTTGAACGCGATGCCGACCCAGAAGAATTCAACCTGATACTGCGCGGCGAAAGTGACGAGCCCGGTCGCGCCGAGCACCGGCGCGACGTTCATGAGGTAATGCGCGCAGCAGGAGACCATCGCCGCGGTGGACGTGGTTCCCGAGGCGGCGAGCATGCCACGCCCGGCGCCCGGGCCGTGCAGCAGGCGGCGCAGGCGCGTGTAGAGCGCCACCTGCAGGCCGAAGCCCGCGGCAAGCGGCAGAATGTAGTACCAGAAGTCGGCAAACTGCTCGGCGGTGAACCTCCAGCCGGAAATCGCCGTCAGCGCGCCGAAGTAAACCGCGAGCAGCGCACCGAAGGCGAGGGCGCCGAACGCCGCCGGTCTCGCGACGCTCGTTGATATCGCGTGGTTCATGGATCAGCGATAGCGCAGCGCGTCCATGAGCTCGTCGACGATCGTCTCGGTGTCGCCGCGCTCGGCGGCCGTCGCCACGTGGGCGCGCAGGTGGCTCTCCAGCGTGATCTGGCCGGCTTTCTGCAGCGCGCCCTGCACGGCGCTGACCTGGCGCATCACGTCGACGCAATAGACATCGTCCTTCTGCAGGGCCTCGAGAATGCTCTCGAGGTGTCCCTTGGCGATCGCGAGCCGCCGCGTCACCACCTTGCGCGTGTCCTCGGGCATACACAGCCGGCCGCCGTGCGCCGCATGGTCGTGCTTGCGCGCATCGTTCATTGCGCCTCCAGGAGCTTCGCCTCGTAGCCCTCGCTTTCGACCGCCTGGAGCAGCAACGCAGAATCGGCTGGTCCTTCGACCTGGGCGCGACCTGCGCCTAGATCCACTGAAACGTTGTCTACCCCCGCCACGCCCTGGAGCGCCTTGGTCACCGAGCGTACGCAGTGCTGGCAGGTCATGCCGCTGATTTGCAGAGTATTGGTCATTGCCCGTTCCTTATCCACCCCTGTAGGGTAGGGTAAGTCTACTCCCCTTAGTTTAAGCTTGCAAATAGAGCCAAACCGTCTTATCCTCCCCACCTGGGTAGGATAAAAGACAAGCCTTTATGCAGACCCTAGACCTTGGGATCGGCGGAATGACCTGCGCCGCGTGCGCGGGACGGGTGGAGCGGGCGCTTACTAAAGTGGAAGGGGTCGCTTCGGTGCGCGTCAACCTGGCGGCCGAGACCGCCCGCGTCGAGTACGACCCGAAGCGCGTGCGCGCGTCGGACGTCTCGGCAGCGGTGACCGGCGCCGGCTATACGCCGCTCGTCGAGGAAATCGAATTTCCGGTGCAGGGAATGACCTGCGCGAACTGCGTCGGCCGCGTGGAACGGGCGCTCGCCGCAATACCGGGCGTAGTCGAAGCGCGCGTCAACCTCGCCGCGGAAAGCGCCAGGGTGCGCTACATGCCGGCGGCCACCGGGCTCGCCGAATTCCGTCGCAAGGTCGCCGACGCGGGTTACGAGATCCCCGCCCAGACGGCGGGCGAAGCCGATACCCGGGCCGAAGCGCAAAAGGAGCGCGAGATCGCGCGCATGCGCCGCGAGCTCGCGGTCGGCATCGCGCTCAGCATTCCGCTCGCGGTCCTCGCGATGGGTATGTACTACGCGCCGCTCCACGCCTGGCTCGTTTCCCTGGGCTTGACCGAGCCTGTGCTCAACCTCGTCCTGTTTGCGCTCGCGACGCCGGTCATGATCTGGCCCGGACGGCGCTTCTTCGTCGCAGGCTGGAAGGCGTACCGCCACCTGAGCCCCGACATGAACAGCCTGGTGATGACCGGCACCGGCGCCGCGTACCTGTACAGCCTGGTGGTCACCTTCGCCCCGCAGGTCCTTCCCGAAAGCGCGCGCCATACGTATTACGAGGCCGCGGCAGTCGTGATCACGCTTGTCTTCCTGGGCAAGTTCCTGGAAGCGATCGCCAAGGGACGGGCGAGCGACGCGATCCGCAAGCTGCTCGGGCTCAGGGCGCGCACCGCGCGCGTGCTGCGCGACGGGCGCGAAGTAGAAGTGCCGATCGAGGCGGTGCGCGCCGGCGATACGGTGCTCGTCAGGCCCGGGGAGAAAATCCCGGTCGACGGCACGATCACCGGCGGGGCGAGCTACGTCGACGAGTCGATGATCACGGGCGAGCCGATCCCGGTCGAGAAGCAGCCCGGGGACAAGGTGATCGGCGCGACGATCAACCAGCACGGTGCCTTCCGCTTCCGGGCCGAGGCCGTCGGCGCCGATACCGTGCTCGCGCAGATCATCCGCCTCGTGCAGGGCGCGCAGAGCGCGAAGCTGCCGATTCAGTCGCTCGCGGACCGGGTGGTCGCGGTATTCACACCGATCGTCCTCGTCATCGCCGCGCTCACTGCGGCGGTCTGGCTCGCGTTCGGCCCGGCACCCGCGCTCACCTTTGCACTGGTGAACGCGGTCGCAGTGCTGGTCATCGCCTGCCCCTGCGCGATGGGCCTCGCGACGCCCGCGGCGGTCATGGTCGGCACCGGGCGCGCGGCGGAGCTCGGCGTGCTCTTCCGCCGCGGCGAGGCGCTCGAGACCCTGAGCCACGTGAAGGCGGTGGCGCTCGACAAGACCGGCACGCTCACGCGCGGCCGGCCCGAGCTCACCGATCTCGTTCCCGCCCAGGGCTTCGACGCGGCCGAGGTGCATGCCCTGGTCGCCGCGGCGGAGGCGGCGAGCGAGCACCCCGTCGCGCAAGCGATCGTGGACGCGGCGCGCGAGCGTGGTCTCGAGATATCCCCCGCCGAAGGATTCCAAGCGGTGCCCGGCTACGGGGTCGAAGCGAACGTCGGCGGCCGGCGCGTGCATGTCGGCGCCGACCGCTACATGGCGAAGCTCGGCCTCGAGGTGGGCGCGTTCGCCGAGGCGGCCCGGCGCCTCGCCGACGAGGCGAAGACGCCGCTTTACGCCGCGGTCGACGGCCGGCTCGCCGCGGCGCTCGCGGTGTCGGACCCGATCAAGGCCGGCGCGCGCGACGCGATCGCGCAGCTGCACGCCATGGGAATACAGGTCGCCATGATCACCGGCGACAACCGGCGCACCGCGCAGGCGATCGCGCGCCAGCTCGGCATCGATCATGTGCTCGCCGAAGTGCTTCCCGAGGGGAAAGCGCAGGCGGTCGTGCAGATCCAGCGCCAGGCAGGCCAGACGGCGTTCGTCGGCGACGGCATCAACGACGCGCCCGCGCTCGCGCAGGCGGACGTGGGGCTCGCGATGGGCAGCGGCACCGACGTGGCGATCGAAACCGCCGACGTGACCATCATGAACAGCGAGGCGCAAAGCATCCCCGCTGCGCTCGCCGTGGCGCGCCGCACCCTGCGCACCATCCGCATGAACCTTTTCTGGGCGTTTTTCTACAACGTGGCGCTGATCCCGGTGGCCGCCGGTGTGCTGTACCCGCTCGGCGGCTGGCTCCTCAACCCGGTGCTCGCCGGCGCGGCGATGGGCCTGTCCAGCGTCTTCGTGCTCACCAACAGCCTGCGCCTGAAGCGAATCGCGCTCGAGCCCGCTTCGCGCGCGGCGCAAGCTCCGCCGCCCCAACTGGAGGAGGGCGAGGTCCCGCTCGCGCTGCAGCCGGTTCTCAACCGCACCGACGTGCGCTGACTTCTAGGAGGTCTATATGGAATGGCTACTGCAAAACTGGATTTGGATCGTCGTCGCGGTCGGCGGAGTGTGGTTCCTGTCGCGCATGCGCCCCGGCGGAATGACGCAGGATACGGCCGCGAAAGCGGCCGGCGACAAGGACGCCACCTCCCACCGCCACAGCGGCTGCTGCTGAAAGCTGCGGTCTAGGCCCCCAGCTCTCTCTTCATCTGTTCGAACTGCTCGCGTGTCAGCTCGCCCTTCGCGTAACGTTCCTTGAGGATCTCGAGCGCGCGGTTCTCGCCGGGCGCCGGCCCGGCGGCGAGCCACTTCACGAGCACGATGATGCCGAGGACGACGAGGATCCAGAAAAGCGCCATGTGCACGATGCCGAGGCCGATCCAGCCCCAACCCATGCCGTCAAATCCGCCCCACATCATCAGAGCCTCACCCGCTTCAGGCGCAGGGCGTTGGTGACCACCGACACCGAGCTCATCGCCATCGCCGCACCGGCGAAGATCGGCGAGAGCAGCAGCCCGAACGCCGGGTAGAGCACGCCGGCGGCGATCGGCACGCCGAGCGCGTTGTAGACGAAGGCGAAGAACAGGTTCTGCTTCACGTTGCGCATGGTGGCGTGCGACAGGCGGATCGCCTTGGCGATGCCGCGCAGGTCGCCCTTCACCAGCGTGACGCTGCCGCTCTCGATCGCGACGTCGGTGCCGGTGCCCATGGCGATGCCGACGTTCGCCTGGGCAAGCGCCGGGGCGTCGTTGATGCCGTCGCCGGCCATGGCCACGGCGCGCCCAGCGGATTGCAGCGCCTTGATCTTGTCGACTTTCTGCTCGGGCAGGACCTCGGCGATCACCTCGTCGATGCCGAGCTGGCGCCCGACCGCCTCGGCGGTCTTGCGCGAGTCGCCGGAGAGCATGACGATCTTCACGCCCTCGGCTTTCAGCATCTTCACAGCCTCGGCGGTGGTCTCCTTGATGGGATCGGCGACCGCGATCACCGCGGCGACGCGGCCGTCGACCGCGGCGAACATGGCGGTCTTTGCCCCGGCGCGCAGCGCCTCGGCCTTGTCGGCGAGCCCGGGCGGAACGCCGTCGAAGGACTCCATGAAGGTGCGGTTGCCCACAGCCACGCGGCGGCCGTCGACCCTGCCCTGCACGCCCTTTCCGGTCACCGATTCGAAGTTCTCGACCGAGGCGAGCGCGATGCCGCGGTCCTCGGCGCGCTTGACGATCGCCTGCGCGAGCGGGTGCTCGCTCGCACGCTCCAGGCTGGCGATAAGGCGCAGCGCCTCATCTTCGGGAATATTTTCTGTGATCAGATCGGTGAGTTGCGGCCTGCCCAGGGTCAGCGTGCCGGTCTTGTCGACGACCAGCGTGTTCACCTCGCGAAGCTTCTCCACCGCCTCGGCGTTTCGGAACAGGATCCCGTTCAGCGCGCCCTGGCCCATCGCCACGGTGATCGAGATCGGCGTCGCGAGCCCGACCGCGCAAGGGCAGGCGATGATCAGCACCGCCACCGCGTTCACCACCGCGTAGACCAGCGCCGGCTGCGGGCCGAAGAACCCCCAGACGAGCGCCGTGACGATAGCGATGACCATCACGGTCTGCACGAAATACGCGGCGACGAGGTCGGCGAGGCGCTGGACCGGGGCGCGCGTGCGCTGCGCCTGCGCCACCATGTGCACGATCTGCGCGAGCAGCGTCTCCGAGCCGATCTTCTCGGCGCGCACGACGAGCGTGCCCTTGCCGTTGATCGTCGCCCCGGTCACGCGGTCGCCCGCCCTCTTCGGCACCGGGACCGGCTCGCCGGTAATCATCGACTCGTCGACGTTGGAGGAGCCTTCGAGGCAGGTGCCGTCGATCGGCACCTTCTCGCCCGGGCGCACGCGCAGCTTGTCGCCGACCTTGACTTCGGCGAGCGGCACTTCTCTCTCCGAGCCGTCGGCGTCGATGCGCAGCGCCGTATTGGGCGCGAGCGCGAGGAGCCGCTTGATCGCCTGGCTCGTCTGCCCCAGCGCACGCAGCTGCAGCACCTCGCCGAGCAGCACCAGCGTGACGATCACCGCGGCAGCCTCGAAGTAGGCGCCGACCTCCTCCCCGCCGTGCATGCGGAACTCCGCCGGGAAAAGCCCGGGCGCCAACACCGCGATCAAGCTGTAGACGTAAGCAACGCCCACGCCGAGCCCGATCAGCGTGTACATGTTGGGGCTGCGGTTCCTGAGCGAGAGCCAGAACTTGCGGAAGAACGGCCATCCGCCCCAGAGCACCACGGGCGTGCCGAGCAGGAACTCGGCGAACGCGCGAGCGCGTGGCGCAAGGCCCAAGGGTTCCGTCCATCCGAAAAGCGGTCCCATCGACAGCACCACCAGGGGCGCGCTCAGCACTGCGCTCACCCAGAACCGCCGTGTCATATCGCGCAGCTCGACGTTGTCTTCCTCCACCTGCTCGCCGGCGAGCGGCACGAGCGCCATGCCGCACTTCGGGCACGAGCCGGGGCCGACCTGCACGATCTCCGGGTGCATGGGACAGGTGTACTTCGCCCCTGCCGGCGCGGGGATCGGTGCCGCGGACTTGCCCGCACCCGCGTACTTGGCCGGGTCTGCCTTGAACTTGGCCAGGCAGTGCTTCGAGCAGAAGAAGTAGGTCTTTCCCTGATGGTCGAAGCTTCCGGCCGCCTTCGCCGGCTCGACCGTCATGCCGCAGACGGGATCAATGGCCATGAGTAGTGCAAAACCCCTTCGAAGTCGTTAGGCGTCCCGGGCGGTCCCGGAACGCGAGACGTGCGACAACTGCGGAGATCAGGCTCTCAGCGCAGGATACGCGCCGAGCGAGCGTGGTAGTCGAGGCTTCTGGGAGGTGCGGCCGGAGGAGGACCGCCGGCCATAGGCGCGCCCAAGGCGATCCGGAATTGCGGGCGCGTGCTTGGCGCGACATGCTCCACGCCCGGGTCAGTGGCGGCCGGCTTCTTGGCGGCGACCGAAGCGGCGTCGTCCCCGGTCGAGCAGCACGGGCTTTGGTGATCTCCGCCCGGAGCGTGGACCGCCGTCGCAGGAAGCGCCGGTTCGCCGCTGAGCTCGAAGGCGGCGCAGGCTGGACGCAGCACGATGAACGACAGCGCAACCAGCGCGAGAACCAGCACGCCGCGCCTGGACCGCCGCAAAGACCTCACTACCGCCTGATTCATGGCCTCGGATTCATTCTACTCGCTCGATCTTCGTCACTGCGTACCCGCCCCCGATCTTCTCGGCCTGGAACTTCACCTTGTCGCCGGCCTTCACCTTGTCGAGCATCGCGGGGTCCTTGACCTGGAACACCATGGTCATCGCCGGCATGTCGACGTTGGCGAGCGGGCCGTGCTTGATGGTGATCTTCCTCGCGCTCTTGTCCACTTTGCGCACCTCGCCGTCGGACAGCTCGCTGCCCTGCATCATCGTGCCCGCCTGCCCCATGCTGCCGTGGTCCATCGCCCCTTTGGACTGGGGGCTCGCCGGGCCGAAGTAGAAGATCAGTGCCAGGGCTGCAACCGACAGAAGCTTCACTTTCATGGTGTTCCTCTCCGTTCAAGTAAGAAAATCAGACAGTGCTTCAGGGCTCACTGGACGGTGATCCTGGCGATCATCCCGGCGTCCATGTGCCCCGGGACCAGGCAGGCGTAGTAGAACTCGCCGGGCTGGGTGAACTGCCAGACGATCTCGCGCTGCTTTCCCGGCGCGACGTGGGCCATGTAGGGCTCGTCGTGCTCCATGTTCGGGAACTTTCGCATCATCTCTGCGTGGTCCTTCAGCTCCTTCATCGTGCCGATGACCATCTCATGCATGGCCCTGCCGTGGTTGCGCACCACGAAGCGCACCGTCTGGCCGCGCATGACCCGGATGTCGCCCGGCTTCATCTGATGCTCGTCCCCCGGGCGCGCGTCGCTCTTTGCGTCCTGCCGCAAGGCAGCCGTTGCGCGGAAATGCATCCTGTCGTCCATGCCGATGTGGAAGGTGCGCGTGGCTCTGCGCGAGTCGCCCGCGCGGCCGAAGGCGTACTCCTCGGTGCTGACCGGGCCGGACTTCGCGCCGGGCTTCCCGCCGTGGCTGTCCTCGTGGCTCCATGCCGGCCCCGTCGCGACGACGAATGCAGCGGCAACGACTGCGCTACGTAAGTACATGGCACTTTCTCCTTTTCATCGGTCAATGTCCGGCATGGCCGGACGGCTTGCGAGCCTTGAATTCCTGCCCTCCGGGCCCGGCTCCCGCGCGGCGCTCGACCTGCGGAGCTTCGCCCTTCCATTCGTACGCCACCGTGCCGGCGGGGTGCTGATACCAGCCCGGATCCTTGTGGTCGTTGCGCGCGATGCCGTCGCGCACCTTGACGACGGTGAACATCCCGCCCATCTCCAGCGCGCCGAACGGACCGCTGCCGGTCATCATCGGCAGCGTGTTGTCCGGCAGCGGCATTTCCATCTCTCCCATGTCCGCCATGCCGCGCTCGCCCATCAGCATGTAGTCGGGAATGAGCTTGTTGATGCGCTGGACCACTCCGCGGTGATCGACCCCGATCATCGTCGGCACGTTGTGCCCCATCGCGTTCATGACGTGGTGCGACTTGTGGCAGTGGAATGCCCAGTCGCCCGGGTTGTCGGCGACGAACTCGAACGCACGGATGGCTCCGACCGGCACGTCGACCGTGGTCTCGGGCCAGCGCGCGCTCTTCGGCACCCAGCCGCCGTCGGTCAGCGCGACGGTGAAGTTGTGGCCGTGGATGTGGATCGGATGGTTGGTCATCGTGAGGTTCGCGATGCGTACGCGCACCCGGTCGTTCCTGCGCACCACCAACGGGTCGATCCCGGGGAACACACGGCTGTTCCAGGTCCACAGGTTGAACTCGAGCATCTCGGCCACCTTCGGCGTATACGCGCCGGGCTCGATCTCGTAGGCGGCCATGACGAACGCGAAATCGCGGTCGACTCGGTTAACCCTCGGGTCGCGCGGATGCACGACGAGCGTGCCCATCATGCCCATCGCCATCTGCACCATCTCGTCGGCGTGCGGGTGGTACATGAAGGCGCCCGAGTGCTTCATCTGGAACTCGTACACGAAGGTCTTGCCCGGCTTGATGTGCGGCTGCGTCAGCCCGCCCACGCCGTCCATCCCGTTCGGAAGCAGGATTCCATGCCAGTGGACCGTCGTGTGCTCGGGCAGCTTGTTGGTGACGAAGATGCGCACCCTGTCGCCCTCGACGCACTCGATCGTCGGCCCGGGCGACTGGCCGTTGTAGCCCCAGAGGTGCGCGCTCATCCCGGGGGCGAGCTGGCGGCGCACCGGCTCGGCGACGAGGTGGAACTCCTTCCAGCCGTTCCTCATCCGCCAGGGAAGCGACCAGCCGTTCAGCGTGACCACCGGGTTGTAGTGCGGCCCGGTGTTCGGAAAGAGCGGCGGCGCCATCTCCGCGCTGTCCCTCAGCGGCGCCTCGGGAAGCGAAGCCGCGCCGACGCGCGAAGCCACCGCCGCTCCGAGCAGCCCGCCTACGAATTGCCTTCTCGATGTCATGTCAGTGTCCTCCGCCCGAAGCTGCTGCAGACGGCGCGGCGCTTCGCAACGTCTGTGTGGAGCCGGGCGAGCGTCCGGTGAGCGCCATTTGCAGGTCGGCATCCGCGAGCCAGAAGTCGCGCACCGCTTCGATGTAAGCGTTGACCGCGGCCACCTGGTCGCGCGAATCTGCGAGAAGCTCGAATACGCTCATCAGCATGCCGTTGTAGCGCAGCAGAACTTCCTCCGAGATACGCTTGCGCAGCGGCACGATTTCGTCGCGGTAGTGACGCGCAATGTCGAACGCGGTGCGGTAAGCGCTGTACGTCTCGCGCACCTCGGAGCGCGCGTCGATTGCCGTCTCGATCGTGCGATTGACTGCCTGCATGTACACGCGCTCCGCGCGCGCGGTGCGCGCGGCGCCGAAGTCGAACAGCGGAATGCCGAGCTCGATCTCCCAGCCGTCCTGGCGTTCCAGCCCGGTCTCGGTGTTGCGCAGCAGCCCCACTTCGAGAAGGTCGATGAACCGCGTCGCCTTCGTGAGGCCGAGCGACTGCGCGAGCGATTCGGCTTCGCGGCGCGCGCCCTGCACGTCGAGCCGTTGCGCCAGCGCCTGCGCCTCGAGATCGCCGCCTTCGCGCACCGCCGCGGGGAGCTCGGGCAGCCGGTCGGGCAGCTCGAAGCGCAGGTCCTCGCCCCAAAGGCCCATCAGCCGGGACAGGCGCTCGCGAGCCGCGGTGGCGTTGTGGCGGGCGCGAGCGAGCTGGGCAGTCGCCTCGGCATAGAACGCCTGCTCGCGAGCCTGCGTGAGCTTCGGAAAGTTGCCCGCCTCCGCCATCCGGCGGGCGAGCTCGGCGCTCGCTTCGGCCGACTCCTTCACCTGATCCATGTACTTCGCGGTTTCCTGTGCGGCCACCGCCTCGAACCAGGCCCTGCGCGTCTGCAGAGCGACGCGGAGCGCTTCAGCCGCCGCGCGCTGCTGAATCGATTCGAGCCGCTTCTCCTGCGACTTGACGGAAAGCGGGATCGTCAGCAGGCCCAGCACGTCGAAGAACACGCCGCGCTCGGTCTCGACCTCGTCATGGCGCTTCAGGCGGGCGAAGGAGAATGTCGGCCCGCGCCAGCGGCTCGCCTGGACCAGATCCGCTTCCGCGATGCCCACCTCGGCATAGCTCGCCTGCAGCCCGGGATTGTTGAGCAGCGCGATCTGCACCGCCTCGGTGGGCCCGAGCGGCTTCGCCAGCAGCTCCTTCACGCGGCCGCGTACCGTGTTTGCCTCGTCCTCGCTCTTCGCCCACTTGGTGTCCGCGCCGGTGCGCTCCTTCACCGCCTGCTCCACCGGCGTGAAGCGCGCGTCGTCCTGAAAGCCGACGCAGCCGGCCAGCGCAAGCGCACTGAACGCCGCAGGCAGCGCCCTCATGGGTGACCTCCGTGGCCGCCTGCGGCACCGACTTCGTCGTTTGCGCCGCGCCAATCCCGCAGCTCCTCGTCCTTGAACGCTCGGTAACCGTCGAACGCGGAGCGATAGTCGACCGCCGCCGCCGTGGCTTGCGGGTCCAGCGGACCGGCCCGCAGCTCGGCTTGCCCACCCGCGCAGCCGGCCAGCAGCAGAGCCGGTACTCCCAGAAAAATGACTCTCATGGTCCTCCAACGCTGTATTGCGCACGCGAACGCGCACAGGAACGGCACGCTCCAGCGCGTGCCGCACTTACTCAGCCGTCAGAGAGGAAGGGGTGGCCGATAGACGCCGTCGGGTTCCATCCCGGACGGCGGGACCTGCGAGAACACGTATTGGCCGATCGGAGGCGGAGGCAGGATCGACACTTCCGACAGCGCCGCGATCGGTACCGACGCGCAGCAAGCCGCGCAAGGACCGCAGTGCACACCGGTCCCGTTCTCTTCCGCAGGCTTTTCGCCATCGGCATGCGACTGGCCGTGGTCGTGCCCGTCGCCGTCACTGTGCGCGTGGCCGTTGTCGCCGGCGTCCTGGTGATGCCCGAGCGCCATGCACTGACTCGCGGCAACCAACGCCATGCCCTGAAGGGGCACGACAAGCGCAACGACCACAGCGAGCAGGCGGGCAAACCTCAAGGGCATCGCGGCATTCTATTACACGCGTCGGATGTGATGGTGCTCATGGACCACGGCGTGGCCCTTGCCGCGCGTGATCAGCCAGCGATTCACCGGAAACGCGGCGACGGCCGCGACGGCAAGCGCGAATGCCAGGCTTGCCCAGAACAGGATCGTGTCGAGCCCGGCGTCCATCGCGCCCGGAATGACGAGCATGATCGCGTTGTCGACGATCTCCATCACCGTGATGGAGGCGGTGTCCGCAGCCAGCGCAAGCTTCAGCGCCGTGCGCAGGCCGGCCGCCTTGAGCAGGGGCAGAAGCGTCAGGGCGTAGCCGAACAAGAATGCCAGCACCACGGCAAGCGCGATGGTGGCTGCATTGCCCCAGCCAAGCGCGGTGCCGATCACCATGCCGAGCACCTCGCCGATGGCGCAGCCCGTGAGGCAGTGGAGAGTGGCCGACCAGGCGATCCGGTTAACGTGGTGCGTGTGCTTCATGAACGCCTCCATTGGCGAGCGTCGGAATTCCGCCCGCGAGCAGCGCCACGCCGGCGAAGCATGCGGCGAGGTAGGCGATTTGGGATGTCACGGCCGGCGTTTGGCGCCCAGCCGCTCCACCATGGCCATCACCGCGCGAATCTGCGGCCCCTCTTTCGTCGCGTACGCCGGGCCGGTGTAGCCCCACCAGTCCCAGCAGCCGCGCGGGTTGAACGGCCACCACCAGTACCGCGCCGCCACCTGCGGATAGAGCACGATCAGGCGGTTCGTGTCGGCCCAGCGGTTGTAGCCTGCATTGCGCACGAACTGCTCGTCGACCGCTTCCACGCCCTGCCGGCAGCCGTGGAACGCGACATGCACCCGGCAGCGTTCGGTCCCGCAAACGCGAGGGACATAGACAAATCCCTCGGCCGCCATGCTGATCGCGCTCGTGCCGCCGAGCTCCCGCTGGTCGAACGCAATCAGCCGTCCATCCGCGGATTTGGGAGGGGGTGAAAGAGCGCCGAGCAGGTGGCGCAGCAGCTCCCCCGCTGCGTCGTAGTCGCAGTCGTTGATGAAAGGCGGCTCGGTGACGGCGCAGGCATTGCCGGCGTTCTCGGTCACCATGGCATGGCCCGCCGGCTTGTGTCTCACTGTGACTGGTTGCGCGCCGAGAAGCGTGTACTGCCTGGCGAGTGCATCCACCACGGCCGGTACCACGGTGCGGTCCTGCGTGCCAGAAAAGAGCCACACGCGCGCCTTGGCGATGTTCGCGACGGGATCGATGCGCTTCTCGCGCGCGTAGCGGTCCGGGTCTGAACGTGAAACTGCGGGAGCACCGCTCATGCATTGCCCCCAGGCCGTCCACAGGCTGCCGCGCGCGCAGTAGTAAGGCCCGGCAGCGAGCGCCCCGACCCCGTGCACGCGGCTCGAGTGCGCGACCTGCACCTGGACCGCCATGTAGCCGCCGGAGGAAACGCCCGACACCGTGAAGGCCGCGACATCGGCGCCGTAGGCCGGCAGCCGGTCCGCCGCGACGGCAGAACCGAAACCAAAGAGAAAGAAAAGCTCAACGGCCCAGAATCGCATGCGCGCAATTCAGTCCCGAGGCGCCGGCGATGCCCGCGCCGGGATGCATGCCCGGCCCGCACAGCCACAGCCCCTCGATCGGCGTGCGGTAATGCGCGAGCTCGGGCAGCGGCCGCATCCACAGCGCCTGGTCGAGCGCGAGCTCGGCATGGTGCGGCTGTCCCTCGGGCCAGCCTTCGAACTGCTCGAGCTCGCGCGGCGTGGAAAGCTCGGCGCGCTGCGCCTGCGCGTCGCCCACGTGCTCGGCGAGCAGAGCGACGACTCTTTCGGGAAGATCATGACAATCCGCGCCGTAGGGCGCGTATTGCACGAGCGCCTCCACGCGGTGGCTGTCGTCGCAGCGCGCCTCGAGATAGGGCTCCCTCGACAGCCGGCCGTGCTTGGCGTCGTCGTAGGCGCGTTCGAGATAGTCAAGCGAGGGCGCGAGCGCGAGCGCCGCGAACGCCGGAGGGCGGTCGAACTCGATGCGCAAGCGCGCTGCCACGCCGCGCCTGCGCACGTGGCGCAGCGCGCGCGCGAGCTGCGGATCGAGCCAGCCCGGCTCGACGAGCTCGAGCAGGCTGCGGCGCGGATCGGCGCTGCTCACCACGACCGAGGCGGCGAGCTCGCGCCCGTCCTTGAGCACCACGCCGGAGACCGCGCCGTTCCGCACTGTGATGCGCAGCACTTCGGTCCCCTGCAGCTCCACCCTGGGGAGCCTGCGCAAGAGCTCGAGGATGTTGGAGCGCGGCGGGCGAAACACCCCGGGCGGACAACCCGCATGGTGATGCAGCAGCCGGAACGCGGTGCCGCCGGAGCGCGGCCCCTGCAGAAGGTGCAGGATGCCCGCGCCGCCGAGCGCGCCCTTCAGCGCGTCGGTTTCGAACCAGTCGTCCAGCAGATCGGCGGCCGGCATGGGCAGCAGGCGCAAGAGGTCCGTCAGGGCGCGCCTGCCAAGCCGGCGCGCGCGCAGCGCAAAGCCCGCGCTGAGCGGATCGGGCGGAGGCGCGGCGTACAGCGCTTCGAGGAAGCGCGCGAGGCGCGCCATGCGCTCGCAGAACGCCGGCCAGCGCTCGGCGTCGCGCGCGCTCAGGCGCCGGATCGACTCCGCCGAGCGCGCGACGTCGCGCCAGAGCTCGAGCCGCCCGCCGTCGGCGAGCGGGACCACGAGCCAGGGATCCGGCCACGCGAGCTTCACGCCCTCCAGGCGCAGCTCGCGCAGCACCCCGGGCGGAACCCAGCCGTCGTCGGACGCGCGCGCCGCGGTGCCGATCACCAGCACCTCGCGCCCGGCGCGCGCCAGCACCTGCGCCGCCACCAGCGCGTCGGCTCCGCCGCCGAGGACGATCGCGCGGTTCATGCGGCTCCGAGGATCCGCAGCGCGGCATTGCGCCCCGAGGCGCCCATCACGCCGCCGCCGGGATGGGTGCCGGCGCCGCACTGGTACAGGCCGGCGAGCGGCGTACGGTACTTCGCCCACGCGGGCACCGGCCGCAGGAAGAACATCTGCTGCAGCGTGAGCTCGCCCTGGAAGATGTTGCCCTCGGCGAGGCCGAGCGAGCGCTCGATGTCGGCCGGCGTGAGCACCTGGCGATGCAGGATCGCCTTCTTCAGGTTAGGCGCGTACTGCGAAAGGGTGTCGACCACCGTGTCGCCGAGCGCCTCGCGGCGCGCGTCGGTCCAGCCGCCGTTCACGTGGTAGGGCGCGTACTGCACGAAGATCGACATCACGTGCCCGCCCGGCGGCGCCATCTGCGGGTCGAGGAGCGACGGGATCACGATGTCCATGTACGGCTGGCGCGAGGGCTCGCCGTACTTCGCCTCGTCGTACGCGCGCTCGAGGTAGGCGATGCTCGGGCTGATCGAGATCGCGCCGCGCAGGTGCGCGCCGGCGCCCGGCAGGCACGTGAAGTCGGGCAGCTCGCCGAGCGCGAGGTTCACCTTGGCCGAGGCGCCGCGGAAGCGAAACTGCCTGAGCGACTCGACGAACTCTCCCGGCAGGTGCTTCTCGCCGACGAGCTGCAGGAACGTGCGCCGCGGGTCGGCGCCCGAGACCACGAGCTTCGAGCGGATCTCCTCTCCGCCCTCGAGCACGACGCCGCGCGCTCTTCCATAGGAAATCCGAATGCTCTGGACGGGAGCGTTGCAGCGAATCTCGGCCCCGGCGGCGCGCGCCGCGGCGGCGATCGCGGCGCTCACCGAGCCGTTGCCGCCGCGTGCGAAGCCCCAGGCGCGGAACACGCCGTCGAGCTCGCCCATGTAGTGGTGCAGGAGCACGTATGCGGTGCCGGGAGAGCGCGGGCCGAGGAGCGTGCCGATGATCCCGCTCGCCGACTTGGTGGCCTTGAGCGCCTCGGTCTCGAACCACTCGTCGAGAAACTCCGCCGAGCTCATGGTGAGGAGCTTGGTCAGGCGGTTGAAGTTCGCCTGGCCAAGGTCGCGGAAGTAGCGTCCAAGGCGCGCTACGCCCCGCATTTCGCGCAAGGAAAGCGACGTGGGGTCCGGCGGCGCCATCGCGAGCAGCGGCTTCACCGCGCGCGCCATCTGGTGCAGCATGAGGCCGAACTCGTCGTAGGCTTCGGCGTCGCGCAGCGAGTGGCGCGCGAGCTCGCGCCGGTTCTGGTCGTGGTCGTTCCACTGCGCGAGATAGTGGCCGCCCGCAAGGGGCGTCAGCGTGCTCTCGAGCGGCAGGATGTGCAGCCCGTGGCGCGGCAGCTCGAGCTCGCGGATGATCTCGGGCCGCAGCAGGCTCACCACGTAGGAGAACACGGAAAAGCGGAACCCCGGGAATACCTCCTCGGTGACCGCGGCGCCGCCGATGTGGCTGCGCCGCTCGAGAACCAGCACCGTCCGGCCGGCGCGCGCGAGGTATGCGGCGCACGCGAGGCCGTTGTGCCCGCCGCCGATAACGATCGTGTCGTAGCTAGCCACGCTTGCGCTCCGGATCGAAGAAGGGCTTCTTCACTACGCGCGCGGCCGCGCGCTTGCGCCGGTGCTCGACGGTCATCTCGATGTCGAGCGCCGTGCCCGGCGCGGCGAACTTGGAGCGCAGGTGCGCGAGCGCGATGTATTTCTTCAGGAGCGGCGACCAGCCGCCGCTCGTGGCGTAGCCCGCCTGCTCGCCCCCGGCGTAGACCGGCACGCTCGTACGCCAGGCGGCCGCGGGCAGGCGCGTGGCGAGGCCTACCTCGGCGTACAGCCGCTCGAGCGAGCTCCAGTCGATCTCGAGGCCGACAAACTGCCATTGCGTCCCGCGGCTCGCCTCTAGCGCGAGCGCCTCGCGGCCAATGAAGCGCTCCTTCTTCAGGTTCACCGTCCAGCCGAGGTCGAGCTCGTAGGGGCTCGAAGTCTGGCTCTCGATCAGCGCTTTGCGCGCGGGCACGTAGTCGACTTCGATCAGCATGAGCCCCGCCTCGATGCGCGCCATGTCGAGCGCCAGCATCCCGGCCGGCACGATGCCGTAAGGCGTCCCGGCCTCGATCAGGTAATCCCAGAGGGCGAGCGCATCTCTCGCCGACACCCAGATCTCGTAGCCGAGGTCGCCGGTATAGCCGGTGCGGGATATCGCGACCGGTATGCCGCCGAGGTGCCTGCGGGCGAGGCGGAAGTACTTGAGCTCGATGTCGCCGAGGATCGCGCGCGACGCCGGCCCCTGAAGCGAGACCGCGGCCAGCGACTCGGACACGTCCTCGATCTCGACTTCGAGCTCCGCGGCATTGTCCTGCAGCCAGCGCAGGTTCGGCTCGGCGGCGGTCATGCGGAACTCGGTTTCGCCGAGACGCGCTATGGTGCCGTCGTCGAGCACTTTCCCGGCCGCGTCGCACCACGGCGTATACGCCACCTGCCCGACCTTGAGCTCATGAATACTTCTTGTCA
>DATIGR010000043.1:0-18519 GCA_035454645.1 Burkholderiales bacterium | reverse complement strand
TTCGGGATCGACTGCAGGCCGGCGAGGAAGAACAGGAAGTTGTAGGAGATCTGCTTCCACACCGACGCGATCACCACCAGCGCGAGCGCCTGGTTGTCGTTGATGATCCAGTTCCAGTCCACGCCGAAGCCGCGCAGCATGTAGGTCACGATGCCGATCGAGGGCGCGAACATGAACGCCCACAGCACGCCGGCGACCGCGGGCGCCACGGCGTAGGGCCAGATGAGCAGCGTCTTGTAGGCAAGCGCGCCGCGCAGCACCCGGTCGGCCATGGTGGCGAAGACGAGCGAAATGGCGATGCCGGAAAACGCCACCAGCGCGCTGAACACCGCGGTCGTGCGGAACGAGGCGAGGTAGTGCGGGTCGGCGAACAGCGCCGCGAAGTTCTGCAGGCCGACGAACCGGGTGTTCAGGCCGAACGCGTCCTGCAGCTGGAACGAGTACCACGCCGCCTGCGCCGCCGGCCAGAAGAAGAACACCACCGTGACCGCGATCTGCGGCGCGAGCAGCGCGTACGGCAGCCAGGCCGACCGGAAGACGACCCGCTTTTCCACTTATTCCTGGTTCTTGATTACTTCGTCGTCGCTTCGAATTTCCGCAGGATGTCGTTGCCGCGCTTGACCGCGTCGTTGAGCGCGGTCTTGGCGTCCTTCTTGCCGGCGAACACGGCCTCCATCTCCTCCTCGATCACCTCGCGCCCTTGCACGAAGTTGCCGAAGCGCAGGCCTTTGGAATTGGCCGTCGGCGCCTTGTTCGTGAGCTGCTTGATGGTGGTTTCCGCGCCGGGCTCCTTCTCGTAGTAGCCCGACTTGCGCGTCAGCTCGTAGGCGGCCAGGGTGATCGGCACGTAGCCCGTGCCGGTATGCCATTGCATCTGGACCTCGGGCCTGGAAAGGAAGGCGAAGAACTTCGCCACGCCCTTGTACTCCTCGGGCTTGCGGCCGGCCATGACCCAGAGCGAGGCGCCGCCGATGATCGAGTTCTGCGGCGCGCCCCTGACGTCGTCGTGGTAGGGCAGGAAATTGGCCGACCAGTCGACTTTGCCGGCCTTGCGGATTCCGGCCTGCGCGCTCGCGCTGCCGGTGAACATGGCGCACTCGCCGCTCGAGAACTTGGCGTCCCCCTGGTTGGTGCGGCCGGCGTAGGTGAACAGGCCCTTCTTCGCCATGTCGCCGAGCATCTCGATGTGGCGCACGTGCAGCGGCGAGTTGACCGTGAACTGGGTGTCGAACCCGCCCATGCCGTTCTGCTTGGTGCCGATCGGCACGTTGTGCCAGGCGCTGAAGTTCTCGATGTGCACCCAGGACGGCCAGGCCGTGGTGTAGACGCACTCCTGGCCGGAGGCCTTGAGCTTCTCGGCGGCCGCCCTGAGCTCCTTCCAGGTGCGCGGCGCCTTGGACTCGAGGCCCGCCTTCTTGAACGCGTCCTTGTTGATGTAGAAAAGCGCGGTCGAGCTGTTGAACGGGAACGAGAGCATGTTCCCCTTGAGGTCCGTGTAGTAGCCGGCGACCGTCGGCAGGTAGGCCTTGGGATCGAACGGCTCCCTGGCGTCGGCCATCACTTTTGCCACCGGCACGATCGCGCCTTTGGCGGCCATCATGGTGGCGGTTCCGACCTCGAATACCTGCAGGATGTGGGGCGCCTTGCCGGCACGGAAGGCAGCGATGGCGGCGGTCATCGACACCGGGTACTGCCCTTTGTAGGTGGGGACGACCTTGTAGTCCTTCTGGCTCGCGTTGAAGTTGGTGGCGAGCTCGTTCACCCTGTCTCCGAGCGCACCGCCCATCGAGTGCCACCACTCGATCTCGGTCTGCGCCTGCGCCTGGCTTGCGAACAGCATTGCTGCCGCAACGGCGGCCGCGCGGATTCTGACGTTCATGTTCCCTCCTCTAGGAAGCGTAAGGTTATTCCACCGTCACCGATTTCGCCAAGTTCCGCGGCTTGTCGACGTCGGTTCCCCGCGCGAGCGCGGTGTGATAGGCAAGCAACTGTAGCGGCACCACATGAAGGATCGGCGACAGCAGGCCGTAGTGCTCCGGCAGCCGGACCACATGGGTTCCTTCCGAAGAAGAAATTCTCGTGTCAGCGTCGGCGAATACGTAGAGCTCGCCGCCGCGCGCCCGGACCTCCTGCATGTTGGACTTGAGCTTCTCGAGCAGCGCGTCGTTGGGCGCCACGGTGACCACCGGCATCTCGGCCGTGACCAGCGCGAGCGGCCCGTGCTTGAGCTCGCCCGCCGGGTAGGCCTCGGCGTGGATGTAGGAGATCTCCTTGAGCTTCAAGGCCCCCTCGAGCGCGATCGGGTAGTGCAGCCCGCGGCCAAGGAACAGCGCGTGCTCCTTGGCGGCAAAGCGCTGTGCCCACGCGATGATGGAAGGCTCGAGCGCGAGTACCGCGCCGAGCGCGGTCGGCAGGTGGCGCAGCGCCTTCAGATGGTTCGATTCTTCTTGCGGCTTGACCCGACCGCGCAGCTTGCCCAAGACCAGCGAGAGCAGGAACAGCGCACACAGCTGAGTGGTAAAAGCCTTGGTCGAGGCAACCCCGATTTCCACCCCGGCATGGGTCAGAAAGCGCAGCCGCGTCATGCGCATGAGCGCGCTCGAGGCGACGTTGCAGATGGCGAGCGTGCGCTCCTGGCCGAGCGATTGCGCGTGCTTCAGCGCCGAGAGAGTATCCGCGGTCTCTCCGGACTGCGAGATCACCACGACCAGCGCGTTCGCGTCCGGCACGCTCGCGCGGTAGCGATACTCGCTCGCGATCTCGACGTTGCACGCGATGCCCGCGAGCGCCTCGATCCAGAAGCGCCCGACGAGGCCCGCGTAGTAGCTCGTGCCGCACGCGAGGATGAGCACTGAGCTCACGTCTTGCAGGTCGGCGGCTCTCGCCTCGAACAGCTGCGGGCCGATGGCGCCGACGCTCTGGAGCGTGTCGGACACGGCGCGCGGCTGCTCGAAGATCTCCTTCTGCATGAAGTGCCGGTAGGGCCCGAGCTCGGCGGCGGCGCCGTCGGTCTTCACCGTGCGCAGCTCCCGGATCACCACGCGTCCGTCCGCGCTCACCACCGACCAGGCCTGGTCGTTGATCGCCACGACGTCGCCTTCCTCGAGGTAGGCGATGCGATCGGTCGTGCCGGCGAGCGCGAGCGCGTCGGAAGCGATGAAGTGCTCGCCCTGCCCGACGCCCACGACGAGCGGGCTGCCGGCGCGCGCGCCGACCACGGTGCCGGGATCCTTCTTCGACAGCACGGCGATGGCGTAGGCGCCCTTCAGGCGCTGCGCGGCGCGGCGCACGGCGTCCGCGAGATCTCCCTTGTGCAGGCTGTGAACGAGGTGCGCGATGACCTCGGTGTCGGTCTGGCTCGCGAACCGATAGCCCATCGCCTGCAGCTCGGCGCGCAGCTCGTCGTGGTTCTCGATGATGCCGTTGTGCACCACGGCGATCTCGCCGCGCGAGACGATCGGATGGGCGTTCGCGGTGGCGGGGGCCCCGTGCGTCGCCCAGCGCGTATGCGCGATGCCGGTCGCTCCGGAGGTGCTCGCGGTCTTCGCCGCGAGGTCGTCCACCCGCGAGACGGTCCGCACCAGGTCGAGGTGGCCGGCGTCGGCGAGCGCGAGCCCGCACGAGTCGTAGCCTCGGTACTCGAGGCGGCGCAGGCCCTGGATCAGGACCGGAACGATGTCGCGCCGCGCAGCGGCGCCCACGATGCCGCACATGGGATCAGTCCTTCTTCCGCGGCGGCTTCCAGGCCGGGATCGAAACCTGCCGCGCGCGCGCCACGGTGAGCTGGTCCGGGGGCGTGTCCTTGTTGATGGTGGAACCGGCGCCGATATAGGAGCCGCGCGCAATGCGAACCGGCGCGACCAGCGTGGCGTCCGAGCCGATGAAGCAGTCGTCCTCGATCACGGTGCGGTGCTTGGCCGCGCCGTCGTAGTTGCAGGTGATGGTGCCCGCGCCGACGTTCACGCGCGTCCCGATCTCGCTGTCGCCGAGATACGAAAGGTGATTCGCCTTGGAGCCGGCGCCCAGGCGGCTCGCCTTGAGCTCGACGAAGTTGCCGACGTGCACCCCGTCGGCGAGCGTGTTGCCGGGACGCAGACGCGCATACGGGCCGATGCGGCAGCGCTCGCCGATCGCCGAGTCCTCGAGGTGGCAGAACGGCAGGATCTGGCTGCCCGCCGCCACCGTGACATTCCTGAGCACGCAGTTCACACCGATGCGCACGCCGTCGCCCAGCGTCACCCGGCCCTCGAACACGCAGTTCACGTCGATCGCGACATCGCGGCCGCACTCGAGGGCGCCGCGCACGTCGATGCGCGCCGGGTCGGCGAGCGTCACTCCGGCGTCCAGGAGCTCCTGGGAAACGTTCTTCTGGTACTGCCTCTCCAGCGCGGCGAGCTCGGCCTTCGAGTTCACTCCGGCGACTTCCCAGGCATCGTCGGCCTTCACCGCCACGACCGGGACGCCCTCGGCGACCGCCAGGCCGACCAGCTCCGTCAGGTAGTACTCCTTCTGCGCGTTGCGGTTGTCGATCTTCTTCAGCCATGCCGAGAGCCGCTTCGCGCTCAGCGCATAGAACCCGGCGTTGATCTCGCGGATTTCGCGCTCGAGCGGCGATGCGTCGCGCAGCTCGACCATGCGCGTTACGCGCCCGGCGGCGTCGCGCACCACTCGGCCGTATGCGGCCGGGTCCTCGAGCTCGGCGGTCAGGACGCCGAGGGCGTCGGCGGCGGCGCCGAGCAGGCGCTTGAGCGTCTCGGCGCGCACCAACGGCACGTCGCCGTAGAGCACGAGCACCTCGGCGTCCGCGCCCACGAGCGGCATCGCCTGCATGACCGCGTGCGCCGTGCCGAGCTGCTCGGCCTGCAGGACCCAGTCGAGGTCCTTTTCCGGGAAGGCCTGCTTGACCTGCGCCGTGCCGTGGCCGTGGACTACCACGATCTTGCGCGGCGAGAGCCCGCGCGCGGTGTCGAGCACGTGCGCGAGCAGCGGCCGGCCGGCGAGCGGGTGCAGCACTTTGGGGAGGCTCGAGCGCATGCGCTTGCCCAGCCCCGCGGCGAGAATGAGGATTTCGAGCGCCATCCGGCTGATTCCGTGCCGATTCTAGCGTTTTCACCTAGACTCGGACCATGGCCCAGGAGTACTTCGAGATCGTGTTCCGCATCATCGCGGCGCTCGCCGCGGGCGGACTGATCGGCCTGGAGCGCAGCCACCGCGGGCGTCCCGCCGGGTTTCGCACGCACGCGCTCGTGTGCCTCGCCTCGAGCCTGCTGATGCTGGTGACGGTCTACGAGAGCCACTGGTTTCCGCGCGAGTCCGCCGCTCGCGTGATCCTCGACCCGACGCGCATGGCCCAGGGCATCATGACCGGCATCGGCTTCGTCGGCGCCGGCGCCATCATCAAGGAAGGCTTCACGGTGCGCGGGCTCACCACCGCCGCGTCGATCTGGGTGACCGCGGCGATCGGCATCCTCACCGGCATCGGCTTCTATTTCGCGGCGCTCGTCGGCACGGTTCTCGTCCTCGGCACGCTGTCGGCGTTCCGCTGGATCGAGGCGCGCCTGCCGACCGAGACCTACGCCGTGTTCACGGTGCGCTTCGCCCGCGACGCCGTCATGCCCGAAGCGTCGCTGCGCCAGCTCGTGGTCGAGCACGGGCTCGACGCGCACAATCTCAGCTATCGGCTGCGCGGCGATGTCGAGCAGTTCGAGTACCGCATGGTGCTTCGCACGCTCAACCCGGCGAACCTGCGCCGGCTGTCGGAAACCCTGAGCGGCACGCAAGGGGTGCTCGAGTACCAGATCGCTCCGGCGAGCGAATAGCCGGCTTGCTCACCGCCCCGCTCGCTGCGGCTTTCGCCCGCGTCGCTCTTGCCAACGTCGTGCGCGAATACCCGCGCCACGTGGCGCACCTTGTCACGCGCCCGAACGAGGATCTGAGTCCGCGCAAGCTGCACCCCGCGTTCTACGGCAGCTACGACTGGCATTCCGCCGTGCACATGCACTGGCTGCTCGCGAGAGTTCTTCGCCTTTTTCCGGGAAACAATGAAATCAGCCTCATGCTCGACCGGCATCTTTCGCCGGCAGCGCTGGCGGTCGAGCTCGCCTATTTCCAAAGCGCCGCCGGCAAGACGTTCGAGCGGCCTTACGGCTGGGCCTGGCTGCTCGAGCTGCAGGCCGAGCTTTTCAGATTGGGAAACGCAACATGGTCTAAAGCCGTGCAGCCTCTTGCCGCCGAGCTCGCGCGGCGCATGGCTGCCTTCGTGAGCGGCGCGCCGTATCCGATCCGCGCCGGCAGCCACGGCAACACCGCATTTGCCTGCCTGCTCACGCTTGACTACGCGAGGGTCGTTAACGATGCCGAGCTATCCTCCACCATCAGGAAATCCGCGCGGCGCTGGTACGCGGCCGACCGCGACGCGCCGCTCGCCTACGAGCCGTCGCTCGACGACTTTCTTTCTCCCTCCCTGGTCGAAGCTGCGCTGATGCAGCAGGTGATGGCGGAAGAGGAGTTTCCCGGCTGGTCGGAGAGGTTCTTCTCCACGGATCCGGCCCAGCTCGAGCTACCGACGGTGGCCGACCGCGGCGATCCGAAGCAGAGCCATCTCGACGGCCTGTGCCTGTCCCGGGCGTGGTTCCTGGGCAAGCTGGGGTACGCGGACGCCGCCCGGCGCCATCTCGAAGCCGGGCTGCGGCACGCCACCGGAGGCGATTACGTCGCAGAGCACTGGCTCGCCTCGTTCGCGGCGCTCGCCCTCGGCGACAGCCCCTAGCGCGGCAGCTCGGAGAACCCCATGAGGAACTCGTCGACCGCGCGCGCGCACTGGCGGCCTTCGCGGATCGCCCACACCACGAGAGACTGGCCGCGGCGCATGTCGCCCGCGGCGAAGACCTTCGATACCGAGGTGGCGTAGGCGCCGGGGCCTTCGGTGGGCGCCTTGGCGTTGCCGCGCTCGTCGCGCTGCACGCCGAACTCCTCGAGCAGCGATTGCAGCGGCGACACGAAGCCCATCGCGAGCAGCACGAGCTCGGCCGGCATCTCGAACTCCGAGCCCGCAACCTCGCGCGGCTTGCCGTCCTTCCATTCCAGGCGCACCGCGCGCAGCGCTTCGACTTTGCGGTCCTTCCCGCGGAACTCCTTCGTCGCGATCGACCAGTCCCGGCTCACGCCTTCCTCGTGCGAGGACGAGGTGCGCAGCCGCGTCGGCCAGTACGGCCATACCGGATTGCGCTCCACGTCGGGCGGCATCGGCAAGAGCTCAAACTGGGTGATCGACTTCGCGCCGTGCCGGTTGGACGTGCCGACGCAGTCCGATCCGGTATCGCCGCCGCCGATGATCACCACGTGCTTGCCCGAGGCGGACAGGTCGCGGATGCCCGCATCGCCGGCGACGCGCTTGTTCTGCAGCGGCAGGAACTCCATCGCGAAGTGCACGCCGTCGAGCTCACGACCCGGGATCGGCAAGTCGCGCGGCTGCTCGGCGCCGCCGGCGAGGACCACCGCGTCGAACTCGGCGAGCAGCTTCTGCGGGGCGATGTTCTGGTCCGCGTCGTTGACGATCGCGGACCCCGGGCGCTGCACGCCGACGAACACGCCAGTGCGGAACTTCACGCCTTCGGCGCGCAGCTGCTCGAGGCGCCGGTCGATCACCGCCTTCTCGAGCTTGAAGTCCGGGATGCCGTAGCGCAGCAGCCCGCCGATGCGGTCGCTCTTCTCGAACACCGTGACCGCGTGCCCGGCGCGCGCGAGCTGCTGCGCGCAGGCGAGGCCAGCGCCGCCGGAGCCGACGATCGCGACCTTCTTGCCGGTCTTGCGCGCCGCGGGCTGCGGCTGCACCCAGCCTTCCTCCCACGCCTTGTCGATGATCGCGTGCTCGATCGACTTGATGCCCACCGGGTCGGCGTTGATGCGCAGCACGCAGGCTTCCTCGCACGGCGCCGGGCAGATGCGGCCGGTGAACTCGGGGAAATTGTTGGTCGAGTGCAGCACCTCGATCGCGCCCTTCCAGTCCTGGCGGTAAACGAGGTCGTTCCAGTCCGGAATGATGTTGTTCACCGGGCAGCCCGACATGCAGAACGGGATGCCGCAATCCATGCAGCGCGCGCCCTGCACCGCCGCCGCTTCGTCGGACAGGCGCAGGTAGAACTCGCGGTAGTGCTTCTTGCGCGCTCCGACCGGCTCGTGCGGCTCCTCGAGCCGCTCGTGCTCGAGGAACCCGGTGACCTTCCCCATTATGCAGCGACCTTCTTGTGGGCCAATTCCGCAAGCGCGCGGCGGTATTCCTTCGGGAACACCTTGACGAAGCGGGTGCGGAACTGCGGCCACTTCTCGAGTATCTCGGCCGCGCGCTTCGAGTTCGTGTATTTCTGGTGGTTCTCGATCAGGCGCTTCAGCGTCGCCTCGTCCTCGGGCTCGACCAGCGGCTCGAGATCCACCATCGCGCTGTTGCAGCGCCGGGCAAAATCGCCGTCGACATCGAAGACATAAGCGAAGCCGCCCGACATGCCGGCAGCAAAATTTCTTCCGGTGCTGCCCAGGACAACCACGGTGCCGCCGGTCATGTACTCGCAGCCGTGGTCGCCCACACCCTCGACGACCGCGCGCGCGCCCGAGTTGCGCACCGCGAAGCGCTCGCCGGCGACGCCGCGGAAGTACGCTTCGCCAGCGATCGCCCCGTACAGCACGACGTTGCCGGTGATGATGTTCTCGGTCGGCTCGCCGCGGAACTTGGGCGAGGGCTGCACTGAAATTCTGCCGCCGGACAGCCCCTTGGCGCAGTAATCGTTGGTGTCGCCCACCAGGTCCAGCGTCACGCCCTTCGCGAGGAAGGCGCCGAAGCTCTGGCCGGCCGAGCCCGCGAGCCGGATGTGGATCGTGTCGTCGGGCAGCCCGTCGTGGCCGTAGCGCTTCGCGATCTCGTTTGAGAGCATCGTGCCGACGGTGCGGTTGATGTTGCGGATCGGCGTCTCGATCGAGACTTTCTCGCCGCGCTCGAGCGCCGGCCGCGCGAGCTCGATCAGGCGGTTGTCGAGCGCCTTCTCCAGGCCGTGGCTCTGCGTCTCGCAGTGAAAGCGCGCCACCTCGGGCGGCATCTTCGGCATCGCGAAGATGCGCGAGAAGTCGAGCCCCTTCGCCTTCCAGTGCTCGATGCCTTTCTTCGTGTCGAGGAATTCGGTGCGACCGATCAGCTCATTCAAAGTACGGACGCCCAGCTGCGCCATGAGCTCGCGCGCTTCTTCCGCGACATGGAAGAAGTAGTTCACCACGTGCTCGGGCTTGCCCTCGAACTTGCGCCGCAGCACCGGGTCCTGGGTCGCCACGCCGACCGGGCAGGTGTTGAGGTGGCACTTGCGCATCATGATGCAGCCCTCGACCACCAGCGGCGCGGTGGCGAAGCCGAACTCGTCGGCGCCGAGAATCGCGCCGATCACCACGTCGCGCCCGGTCTTCATCTGGCCATCGACCTGCACGGCGATGCGACCTCTTAATCTGTTCAAGACCAGGGTCTGCTGAGTTTCAGCGAGCCCCAGCTCCCAGGGCGTGCCGGCGTGCTTGATCGAGGACCAGGGCGAGGCGCCGGTGCCGCCGTCGTGCCCGGCGATCGTGACGTGGTCGGACTTGCCCTTCGACACGCCGGCGGCGATGGTGCCCACGCCCACCTCCGACACGAGCTTCACCGAGATCGCGGCGTTCGGATTGGAGTTCTTGAGGTCGTGGATGAGCTGCGCCAGGTCCTCGATCGAGTAGATATCGTGGTGCGGCGGGGGCGAGATGAGCTCCACGCCCGGCGTCGAGTAGCGCAGCTCCGCGATGTACTCCGACACCTTGCGCCCGGGGAGCTGGCCGCCTTCGCCGGGCTTCGCCCCCTGCGCGATCTTGATCTGCAGCATCTCGGCGCTCGCCAGGTACTCGGCGGTGACGCCGAAGCGCCCCGAGGCCACCTGCTTGATCTTCGACTTGAGCGAGTCGCCCTCGCGCAGCGGGAGGTCGACCTCGACGCGGCTCCTGCCCAGCCTGCTTTGCAGGGACTCGCCCGCCTTGACCGGCGCATAGCGCCTGCGGTCCTCGCCGCCCTCGCCGGTGTTCGATCTGCCGCCGATGCGGTTCATCGCGAGCGCTAGCGTGGTATGCGCCTCGGTCGAGATCGAGCCGAGCGACATCGCGCCGGTCGAGAAGCGCTTGACGATCTCGGCCGCCGGCTCCACCTCTTCGAGGGGAACTGGATTTCCAAAACGGAATTCGAACAGTCCGCGGAAGGTCATGTGCCGCTTCGACTGGTCGTTGATGATCGCCGCGTATTCCTTGTACGTAGCATAGGAATTGGCGCGCGCGGCGTGCTGCAGCTTGGCGATGGCGTCGGGGGTCCAGGCGTGGTCCTCGCCGCGCACGCGCCAGGCGTACTCGCCGCCCGCGTCGAGCATGGCGGCGAGCACCGGATCGCGCTCGTCGAACGCGGTGCGGTGGATGCGGATCGCCTCTTCCGCGAGGTCGAAGAGATCGATCCCCTCGACGTTCGACGCGGTGCCGGTGAAGTACTTGTCGATGAGCGACCTCGCCAGTCCGACCGCCTCGAAGATCTGCGAGCCGGTGTAGGACATGTAGGTCGAGATGCCCATCTTGGACATCACCTTCTTCAGTCCCTTGCCGATCGCCTTGACGTAGTTCTTGACCGCCTTCCCCTTGTCCTGCGCCGAGGCGAGCACGGTCTCGAGCGCGAGGTACGGGTGCACCGCCTCGGCGCCGTAGCCACCGAGCAGCGCGAATTGGTGCACCTCGCGCGCGCTGCCGGTCTCCACCACCAGGCCGGTCGAGGTGCGCAGGCCCCTGCCGACGAGATGCTGGTGAATTGCGGACAAAGCAAGGAGGGCTGGAATGGCGACCCGGTCCTTGTCCACCAGGCGGTCGGAGATGACGATGATCGAGTAGCCCGAGCGCACCGCATCCTCGGCTTGCGCGGCGAGCGAGGCGAGGCGCGCCTCGATCGCCTCCTTGCCCCAGGCGACGGGATAGGTGATGTCGAGCTCGCACGCCCTGAACTTGCCGCCGGTGTAGCGCTCGATGTGGCGGATCTTCTCCATCTCGAAGAAATCGAGCACCGGCTGCGACACTTCGAGGCGCAGCGGCGGGTTGAGCTCGTCGATGCCGAGCAGGTTCGGCTTCGGCCCGATGAACGACACGAGCGACATCACCAGCTCCTCGCGGATCGGGTCGATCGCCGGGTTCGTCACCTGCGCGAACAGCTGCTTGAAGTAGTGGTAGACGGTCTTGTTCTTGTTCGACAGCACCGCGAGCGGCGAGTCGTTGCCCATCGAGCCGACCGGCTCCTCGCCCGCGGCGCTCATCGGCTGCAGGATGAACTTGAGCTCCTCCTGCGTGTAGCCGAACGCCTGCTGCCGGTCGAGGAGCGCCACCGCCGACTTGAGCGGCCGCGTCTTCTCGCTTTCGACCTCGTCGAGCTTCACGCGGATGCGCTCGATCCACTCGGCGTAGGGCCTGGCGCCCGCGAGCGTGTCCTTGAGCTCCTTGTCGTCGACGATGCGCCCTTTCTCCAGGTCGACGAGGAACATCTTGCCGGGCTGGAGGCGCCACTTCTTGACGATCTTGTCCTCGGGGATCGGCAGGCAGCCGCACTCCGAGCCCATGATCACGAGATCGTCGTCGGTGACGATGTAGCGCGAGGGTCGCAGGCCGTTGCGGTCGAGCGTCGCGCCGATCAGGCGCCCGTCGGTAAAAGCGATCGACGCCGGCCCGTCCCACGGCTCCATCATCGCGGCGTGGTACTCGTAGAACGCGCGGCGCGCCGGGTCCATCAGCGTGTGGTTCTCCCACGCCTCGGGGATCATCATCATCATCGCGTGCGCCACCGAGTATCCCGCCATCACGAGCAGCTCGAGCGCGTTGTCGAAGGAGGCCGAGTCCGACTGGCCGTCGTAGATCAGCGGCCAGATCTTGTCGAGGTCCTTGCCCAGGATCGGCGAGGAGATTGCGCCCTGGCGGGCGCGGATCCAGTTCACGTTGCCGCGCAGCGTGTTGATCTCGCCGTTATGGCAGATCATGCGGAACGGGTGCGCGAGGTCCCACGAGGGGAAGGTGTTGGTGGAAAAGCGCTGGTGCACGAGCGCGAGCGCCGATTCCACGCGCGCGTCCTTGAGGTCGAGGTAGTACTCGCCCACCTGGTAGGCGAGCAGCATCCCCTTGTAGCAGACCGTGCGCGCCGACATCGAAGGCACGTAGAACTCTTTCCCGTGCTTGAGCTTGAGCGCCTGGATGGCGTGGCCCGAGCTCTTGCGGATGATGTAGAGCTTGCGCTCGAGCGCGTCGGTGACGGTGACGCGCCGGCCGCGGCCGATGAACACCTGCCGGATGACGGGCTCGAGCTTCTTCGCCGGCTCGGCGAGGTCGCTGTGGTCCACGGGAACGTCGCGCCAGCCGAGCAGCACCTGGCCCTCGTCCTTGATCGCGCGCTCGATCTCGTACTCGCACGCGAGGCGCGACGCCGGGTCGCGCGGCAGGAACACCATGCCGACGCCGTACTGCCCCGCGGGCGGCAGCTTCACGCCCTGCCTGGCCATCTCCTCGCGGTAGAAGCGGTCGGGGATCTGGATCAGGCAGCCCGCGCCGTCCGAGAGCTTCGGGTCGTAGCCCACCGCGCCGCGATGGCTCAGGTTCTTGAGGACCGAGAGCCCCTGCTCGACGATCGCGTGCGACTTCTTGCCCTTGATGTGCGCGACGAAGCCGACGCCGCACGCGTCGTGCTCGTAGGAGGGGTGATAAAGCAAGCTCATGATGGAACGACTCAATATACAGTTACTGCGATGCAGCGACAATGGCCGCGCGCACCTCGTGGTCATCCACCGCGGGGCGCAGCGCGGCGTGGCCGATCGCCTCCAGCACCACGAAGCGCGTCCTGCCTTTCGCCGCTTTCTTGTCTACTGTCATCAGCTCGAGCAGCCGATCGGGCGCGAGCGCCGGCCCGGTGACCGGCAAGCCGGCGCGCTGCAGCAGGGCGCGTACGCGGCTGACTTCAGTTTTTTTCAAGTGCCCCATTAGCGCGGATAGCTCTGCCGCCATCACCATGCCGGCGGCCACCGCCTCGCCGTGCAGCCACGTGCCGTAGCCCGTGGCCGCCTCGATCGCGTGGCCGAAGGTATGCCCGAAGTTGAGCAGCGCCCGCGCGCCCGACTCGCGCTCGTCCTCGGCGACGATGCGCGCCTTGAGCTCGCAGCTGCGGCGCACGGCATGAATCAAGGGTTCACGTTGTCGGGCGAGCAGCGCCTCCATATTCTTTTCCAACCATTCCACGAAAGCGGCGTCGAGGGCGAGGCCGTGCTTGATGACCTCGGCGAGCCCCGAGCGCAGCTCACGCTCGGGCAGGGTGTCGAGCGTCGCCACGTCCGAGATCACCGCGCGCGGCTGGTGGAACGCGCCGATCATGTTCTTGCCGAGCGCGTGGTTGATCGCGGTCTTGCCGCCGACCGAGGAATCCACCTGGGCGAGCAGCGTGGTCGGCACTTGCACGAAAGCGACCCCGCGCTGATAGACCGCGGCGGCGAACCCGGCCAGGTCGCCGATCACGCCGCCGCCGAGAGCCACGATCAGCGTATCGCGCCCGCAGCGCGCCTCGAGCAGCGCGTCGAACACGCGGTTGAGCGTCTCCCAGCTCTTGGCCTGCTCGCCGTCGGGGACGACGATGGCCGTGACGCGCGCGCCCTGGAGCGCGAGCTTCACTCTCGAAAGGTAGAGCGGCGCGACCACATCGTTGGTCACGATCGCGGCGCTGCCCCCCGCGAGATACGGCGCGTAGAGCTCGGCGCGCGCGACGAGTCCCGCGCCGATGTGGATCGGATAGCTGCGACTGCCGAGCGCTACGCCGAGGCTTTCCATCGCTCCCCGAGCTTCTCGAGCAGGCCGCGTGCGAGCAGCTGCGCGCTTTGCCGGCCGGTGTCCACCACGAGGTCCGCGATGCCGCGATACAGCGGATCGCGCTCGCGGTAGAGCTCGCGCAGCCGGGCGAGCGGGTTGCCCGTGGCGAGCAGCGGACGGTTGCGGTCCTGGCGCACCCGCTCGTAGAGGTGCTCCGGGGTGGCGCGCAGGTACACCACGGTGCCGCGCTCGGCGAGCAGCCGGCGGTTTTCCGGCGCGAGCACGACACCGCCGCCGGTGGCAAGCACGATGCCGTCGAGCCGGGCGAGCTCGGCGATCGCCTGCGCCTCGCGCGCGCGAAACCCGGCCTCGCCCTCGATCTCGAAGATCACCGGGATCTTCACGCCGCAGCGCGCCTCGATCTCCTGGTCGGAGTCGACGAAGCGCAGCTTCAGGCGCCGCGCGAGCATGCGCCCGACGGTGGTCTTGCCGGCGCCCATCATGCCGACGAGGTAGAGGTTGCGCGCGTGCTGCATTCCGGCATTGTAGAAACAAAAGCGGCCGGGGAGACCCGGCCGCTGCTCGCTCAACAGAGAAGAAGGAGAAGCGGGCGATCTAGCGGATGGTGAGCCGCTCGTTCACGACGCGCGGCGTGATGAACACCAGCAGCTCGGTCTTGGCGCTGGTCGAGCTGGTGTTCTTGAACAGATAGCCGAGCACCGGAATGTCGCCGAGCAGCGGAACCTTGGTGACGTCGGTCCGGTCGGTCTGCTCGAAGATGCCGCCGATCACCACCGTGCCGCCGTTCTCGACCAGCACCTCGGTCTTGACGTGCTTGGTGTTGATCGCCACGCCGGCGGGCGTGGTCGCGCCGGGCTGGTCCTTGTTGACGTCGAGGGCCATGATGACGTTGCCGTCGGGGGTGATCTGGGGCTTCACCTTGAGCGCCAGGTTGGCCTTGCGGAAGGACACCGAGGTCGCGCCCGACGAGGTCGCCTGCTGGTACGGGATCTCGGTGCCTTGCTCGATGAGCGCCTCGACCTGGTCGGCGGTGAGCACGCGCGGGCTGGCAATGATCTTGCCCTTGCCGTCGGCCTCGAGCGCGGTGAGCTCGAGGTTCAGGAACCGGGTCGCGGC
Source organism: Burkholderiales bacterium (assembly GCA_035454645.1). Lineage (GTDB taxonomy): Bacteria > Pseudomonadota > Gammaproteobacteria > Burkholderiales > SG8-39 > SCGC-AG-212-J23. The sequence continues at coordinate 3,522 of DATIGR010000043.1, read as the reverse complement.
GCTGTTGAACAGCACGAAGGAGAACTGCCCGGCGTTGAAGGCGTTCAGGCCCGCCGCCGGCAGGTTGACGTTCTGCGTGTCGGACAGGAAGTTCGGCACGGTCGCGACCTGGCCGGTGTTGAAGCCGACGTCGGCAATCCCCGCGCCCGCCAGGAAGCGCGGGCTATTCTGGCCGAGGACGCGGTGGCCGCTCGCCTGCGTGTCGTTCAGGCCGAGCCGCACGCCGAGGTTGCGGCTGAAAGTGTCGTTCGCCTCGACGATGCGCGCCTCGATCATCACCTGGCGCACCGCGACGTCGATCTTGGCGATCAGGCGGCGCACGTCCTCCATGCGGCTCGGCGTGTCCTGAACGAAAAGGGTGTTGGTGCGCGCGTCGACCACGGCGCTGCCGCGCTTGGACAGGATGCGCTGCGTCGGGTCGGAAAGCAGCTTCTGCACGTCCGCCGCCCTCTGGTAGTTCATCTGGAACGACTCGGTGCGCGTCTGCTCGAGGTCCGAGATCTGGTTCGCCGCCTCGAGCGCGAGCTTCTCGCGGGTGGCGAGCTCGTCGCGCGGCGCGATCCAGATGACGTTGCCGTTGCGGCGGCTGTCGAGGCCGCGCGTCTGCAGGATGATCTCGAGCGCCTGGTCCCAGGGCACGTCCTTCAGGCGCAGCGTGATGTTCCCCGCCACGGTGTCGCTGGTGATGATGTTCAGGTCGGTGAAGTCCGCGATCACGTTGAGCACGGCGCGCACTTCGACGTTCTGGAAGTTGAGCGACAGCCGCTCGCCCGTATAGCGCCCCTTCTGCGACGCGGCGCGCGAGGGATCGGCGACCACGGGCTTCACCTCGAGCACGAACTGCGTGTCGGACTGATAGGCGTTGTGCTCCCATTGGCCGCGCGGCTCGATCACCATGCGCACGTTGTCGGCCTGCTGGAACGTGCTCACGTTGTTGACGGGGGTGCCGAAATCCACCACGTCGAGCCGCCGGCGCAGGTTCTCCGGCAGCGAGGTCTTGAGGAAGTCCACCACGATGTTCTGTCCCTGGACGCGGATGTCGATGCCGGTCGTGCTGTCCGAGAGGTCCACCACGACGCGTCCTTCGCCCCCGCGCCCGCGGCGGAAGTCGATATCGCGCACCGCATGCTTGACGTCCTGGCGGCCCTCGGCGAACTGCGCCACGCCGGCACCCGAGGGCTGCGCGAGCGGTGCTTCGGCAAGCATGATCACCAGCGTGTTGCCGTCGAGCGTCGCCTCGTGACCCAAGGGCCGTCGCAGGTTGAGCACCAGGCGCGTGCGCTCGGCGCCCTGCACGATGTTCATGCTGCGCAGCTCCCCCTGCCCGATGTCCTCGCTCGCGCGGCCGAGCGCGTTCACGGTGTTCGCGAAGTCGAACGCGATGCGCGCCGGGGAAGCGACCGAGAAGTTCGGCGGCACGCTCTTCAGCGGCTCCTTGGTGGTGACGCGCACGACGGTGCGGCCGGCCTCCTGGCCCACCTGGAACCGGTCGATGCTGTTGGTTTGCGCGGCGCACAGTCCCAGGCCGGCGAGCCAGAGAAGGAACGCTTGGATCAGGGTCGTGGCTTTGGTATTCATCGTTTTGCCTCCACCAGTTGCAGCGAGCTGACGCGCTCCACCCAATCGCCGGTCGAGTCCTGGACCAGCTCCTTCAGGCTGATCTGGGCCTCGTCGATCTCGGTGATGACGCCGAAGTTCTGGCCCATGTAGTTGCCCTTCCTCACCCGGTACAGGTTCGGGCCCGCCTTGACCAAGCCGAAGGTCTCCTTCGCTTGCGTGATCGTGCCCATCATCTGGATCGACTCGAGCGGGAAAGCCTCGAGCGGCTCGGGCGGGCGCTTCTTCTGCTCCTCGATCACGCTCGCCATGGCGCTCGGGGCGGCCCGACCGGCCGCCGCGACCTCGATGCGCTCGGGCCGGAAGGGATCGACCTGCCCCTCGGCGGTATACGGCACCGGCTCGTAGGGCTTGACCTGCGGCAGCGGGTCGACGCGCCCGCGCAGATCCTTGGTGAGCTGGTTGAGCTCTTCCTTGAGGTCGCCGTGCTCCTCGCCGCCGCAGCCCCCTGCGAGGGCGACGGCGAGCGCAGCGAGGGCACCCGCCAGTCTGGCCGCCAAGCTCATCGCCTGCCCGGCCCCTTCTTCGCCGCCTTGCGCTGCTCGGCGATCTCGTCGTCGTCGAGATAGCGGAAAGTGCGGGCGATCGCGTCCATGATCAGGATGCCGTCCTTGCCGGTGACGATGTTGACGTCCTTCAGCGTGACGATGCGCGAGAGCTGGCCGACGTCGCTCGCGAAGGCGCCCATGTCGTGGTAGGTGCCGGTCACCCGCACGTCGATCGGCAGCTCGGCGTAGAACTCGCGCCGCATCTCGGCCCCCGCCGGCTTGAACAGCTCGAACTGCAGGCCGCGGCCGAGCCCGGCCTGGTTGATGTCGACCAGAAGGGCGTCCATCTGCGACTTGTTGGGCAGCTGCTTGAGCAGCGCGCCGAACTGGGTGTCGATCTCGCGCAGCTGCTGGCGATGCAGGTCGAGGTTGATGGCCTGCTTCTTCTTGTTGACGTACTCCTCCTTCAGCTTGGTCTCCTTGAACTGGCCGGCCTCGAGCTCCTCGATCTGGCCCTGGTTGAAGATGAAGAACCCGGCGACCGGGACGCCGACCAGGATCGCGAGCAGCACCAGGATCTTGGGCCCCGCGCCCCAGGTGCCCGCGTCGCGCCAGTTGGTGCGCTTGAATTCCTCGACGAATGCGTTGAAGTCGATCGCCATGGGCTAGCCCTTCTTCGCCGCCGGCCTAGCCACGTCCTTGGCCGGCTCCTTCGCCGCCGCGCGCTTCAGATTCAGGTACAGGTTGAACTCCGAGACGCGGCGCTTGTCGACGCTGGCCGATTTCACCTCGACCAGAGTCGGCTGCTCGAGCCAGGGCGAGGCCTCGATGTTGCGCATCAGCGTCGAGACGCGAGCGTTCGACTGCGCGTAGCCGGCGATGTGGACCTTGGCTCCGGTCTGCTTCATGGAGCGCAGGTACACGCCTTCGGGCATCTGACGCACCATCTGCTCGAGCAGGTGCACGGTCTGGGCGCGATCGGCCTGCAGGGTCTCGATGATCGCCTTGCGCGCGAGCAGCGCCTGGATCTGGTTCTTGAGCTCGTTGATGTCGGCGATGTCCTTGTCGAGCTTCTTGATCTCGGCGGCGAGGAAAGCGTTGCGGTCGTTCTGCACCTCGATCTGCCGGGCGTAGAACTGGTATATCAGGCCGGCAAGCGCCGCGCCGACCACGAAGGTGCCGAACGAGACGGTGACGAAGTGCTGCCGGGCCCGGTTGCGCCGTTCGGCCCGGTGCGGCAGCAGGTTGATGCGTGCGTTCATTGCGGGTCGAACCTCCTCATCGCGAGCCCGCAGGCGACGATCAGCGAGGGCGCATCGGCGGCGAGCCGCTTCGCCTGAATGCGCGGCGAAGCCTGCATCAGCGCGAACGGATTAGCCACGCTGGTCGGCACCTGCGTGCGGGTATGCACGACCTC
>DATIGR010000042.1:0-10960 GCA_035454645.1 Burkholderiales bacterium | reverse complement strand
GAGCACGACGACGCTCACTACGCGAGTCCTTCGAAGGGCTGCACGCTCACGAGCTCGCCCGCCTTCACGCTCGCGCGCTCGTGCTCGAGCACGATGAAGCAGTTCGCCTCCGACATCGAGCGCAGCACCCCCGAGCCCTGCTGGCCGGTGGTGCGCACCTTCCACTCGCCTTGTTCCTGGAAGAGGATTGCGCGCTGGTACTCCGTGCGTCCCGGGACTTTCCTCAGATTCTCCGCGGCCGGGACTTTCAGAAACGGCCGCGGCGCCGCTGCCCGCCCGGACATGAAGAGCAGCGCGTCGCGCACGAACTGGTAGAACGTGACCATCACCGCCACCGGATTTCCCGGCAGGCCGAAGAGAAACGCGTCGCCGATTTTTCCGAACGCCATCGGCCGGCCCGGGCGCATGGCGATCTTCCAGAACAGCACCTCGCCCAGGCGGCTCATGAGCTGCCTGACGAAATCTGCTTCCCCTACGGAGACTCCTCCGGTCGTTATGACCGCGTCCGCGCTCTGCGAGGCTTGGCGAAGAGCTTTCTCCAAGGCATCGGGAGCGTCGCGTACGACACCCATGTCGATGAGCTCGACGCCGAGCCGCGACAGCATGCCGTGCAGCGTGTAGCGGTTCGAGTCGTAGACCTCGCCCTCCTTGAGCGGCGCGCCGACCGAGGCGAGCTCGTCGCCGGTGGCGAAGAACGCCACCCGCAGCCTGCGCCTGACTTCGACCGCGCCGATGCCGAGCGAAGCGACGAGGCCTATGTCCGCCGGTGCCAGGGATTTTCCAACCCTGAGAACCGGTGTGCCGACCTTGAGGTCCTCACCGGCGTAGCGCACGTTCTGCGCCTTTTTCTGTCCCGGCGGGATCGTGATCCGGTCGCCTTCCTTCTTCACCACTTCCTGGATCACGATGGTGTCGGCACCGTCGGGCATCACCGCGCCGGTCATGATCCGTACGCACTCGCCGGGGCCCAGCCTGCCCGCGAAAGGCTTGCCGGCCAGCGCGGTTCCGATCTGCTTCAACGAAGGGTGCTTTTCCAGGTCTGAGAAGCGCACGGCATAGCCGTCCATCGCCGAGTTGTCGTGCGCCGGGACGTTGATTTGCGGAACGATGTCCTCGGCGAGCACGCGGCCGAGCGCCGCGCGCACGGGGATTTTCTCCGTCTGCGTTATCGGCGAGAGGCAGCTGCGGATCGCTTCGCGCGCCTTGTCGACGCGCAGCGCGTCGGGATCGTAGCCGTCGAGGCAGCTTATGGTCTGTGCGAGACTCATTCCCGGCGCAGCTCCTCGAGCGTGTTGATGTTGCGGAACGCCTCGGCTTCGTCGTCGAAGGGCACTTCGACCACCTTGAGCGCGGCGTACCACGCGTCGATCTTGCGGCCGCCCTGGGCGAGAAACGCTTCCAGGCTTTCCAGCACCTGGCGCTTCATCAATGCGAATACCGGGTGCGGCTGCTCGCCGGTTTTGGCGACCGCCAAGTCGTGGTTGGTCAAGAACCCGGCCAGCCGTTTCACTAAGTCGTGTGGGAGAAAGGGTGAATCGCACGGCACCGTGACGGCGAGCGGGTGCGCCGCCGCCTTCAGGCCGGCGTGCAGGCCGGCGAGGGGGCCGGCGAAGCCGCCGATCTCGTCGCGCACCACGCGGTGGCCGTAGCGCTCGTAGCGCTCGAGGTTCTGGTTCGCGTTCACGATGATCTCGGACACCTGCGGCGCGAGGCGCTCGAGCACCCATTCGACCATCGGCCGGCCGCGCAGCGGCTGCAGCCCCTTGTCGACGCCGCCCATGCGCCGGCCCTGGCCGCCGGCGAGCACGATTGCCGAAACGCCGCTCATCGCAGTGGATTTTATTCTGTAAGCTTCGCCGGATGAGCGATCGGCGCACCCTGGTTCCCTTCATCAACCTCGGGCATTTCCTCGACCATCTCGTGATGCTGGTCTTTCCGACGGTCGTGGTGGCGCTCGGCCGGGAATGGGACCGGCCGTACTCGGAGCTCTTGCCGCTCGCGCTCGGCGGCTTCATCGCCTTCGGCGCATTCGCGCTGCCCGCGGGCTGGCTCGCCGACCACTGGAGCCGCTACAAGATGATGGCGGTGTTCTTCTTCGGCATCGGCGCGTCCATGCTGCTCACCGGGATGGCGCGCTCGCCGTGGCAGATCGGCGCCGGGCTGACGCTGATCGGGGTGTTCGCGGCGATCTATCACCCGGTCGGGATCGCGATGCTGGTCGCCGCGCCCGAGAAGATGGGCCGCGCGCTCGGCTGGAACGGGCTCTGGGGCAACCTCGGGCTCGCCGCCGCGGCGCTCGCCGCCGGCGCGCTCATGGACCTCTGGGGCTGGCGCGCGGCGTTCCTCGTTCCGGGCGTTTTCTGTCTGCTGAGCGGGACCGCCTTTCTCAAGCTGGTGCCCGACCCGGGGCCGGTGCAGAAGAGCTCGAGGACCATCGGCCTGCACATCGACCGCGCCACGATGGCGCGCATCTTCACGATCCTGCTCGTCGCCACCGCGTGCGGCGGGGTGATCTTCAACTCCACCACGGTGGCGATGCCCAAGGTGTTCGACGAGCGCCTCGCGGCGCTCACCCAGACGAGCTTCGGCATCGGCGCGCTGGTGGCGTTCGTCTACTCGCTCGCCGCGCTCGCCCAGCTCGCGATGGGAGCCCTGATCGACCGCTTCGAGCTGAGGAAGCTCATGATCGGAATCGCGCTCGTCCAGATCCCGCTGCTCGCGGTCGCGGCGAACCTCGAGGGCTGGGCGATGCTCGCCGCGGCGCTCGCGATGATGCTCGCGGTGTTCGGCCAGATCCCCCTCAACGACGTGATCGTCGGCAAGTACGTCGCCGACGAGTACCGCGCGCGCGTGCTCTCGGTGCGCTACGTGGTCTCGCTCGGCGTCGCGGCGGTCGCGGTGCCGCTGATCGCGCTGCTCCACCGCACCGAGGGCGGCTTCAGCAACGTGTTCCTGGTGCTCGCGGCGCTCGCCGCCGGGATGCTCGCCGCCTCGCTGTTTTTCCCCTCGCGACGGAAGATCACCCAAGCGCAATCGGCTGCAGCAGTGTCCTGACAGAACCGAAATCAGGGACAGACCACGTTTTCCTTCCGGGCAGTCCCGCTCGGTCACTACGCCTGCGAAAAACGTGGTCTGTCCCTGATTTTCGCTTTTAGGCGAGCGCCGTTGGTTGCGGTGTCGTGCGGACTAAGCGTTCCTTGCCGGTAAACGCGAGGTAGTGCCGGCCGCTCGCGCGGCCGAGCATGGTGATGCCGACTTTGTTCGCGATCTCGTGCCCCATGTGAGTGAGGCCCGAGCGCGAGACGAGGAACGGGATGCGCATCTGCGCGCACTTGATCACCATCTCGGAGGTGAGCCGCCCGGTGGTGTAGAACACCTTGTCCGAGCCGTCGATGTCCTCGAGCCACATCCGGCCGGCGATCGCATCCACCGCGTTGTGCCGCCCGACGTCCTCGATGAACATCAGGATCTCGCCCGCGGTCGTGGCGAGCGCGCAGCCGTGCACCGCGCCCGCCTGCTTGTAGATCGTCTCGTGCCGGCGCACCTTCTCCAGCAGCACGAACAGATCCGCATCGGCGAGGCGTACGTCGTCGCGCAGCCTGACCTGCTCGATGTCCTCCATCAGGTCGCCGTACATCGTTCCCTGCCCGCAGCCGGTGGTCACGGTTTTCTTCTTGGAGATCTTGCGGGGCTTTTTCGAGCGCGTGGTGACCGCGGCCGACTCGGTTTCCCAGTCGACCTGCACCGCCGCGATCTCGTCGATCGATTCCGCGAGGCGCTGGTTGCGCAGGTAGCCGAGGACCAGCGCCTCGGGCGCATGCCCGAGGGTCATGAGCGTGACGATCTCGCGCTTGTCGAGGTAGAGCGTGAGCGGGTGCTCGCCGGCGATCGCGGTCGGCACCATTTCGCCGCGCTCGTTGGTAGCCTCGACCTCGAAGGTCGCCGGCCGCGCGGCGTCGGTGAGAAGCGGCCTCCTTTTTCTAGCCACCGATATACGACATCTCGACCTTCTTCAGCGAAGAAGTCTGAGAGGTCCTGATCTCCGAGTACCGGTCCGCGCGCTGCTGCCACACGGCGGCGATCTCGTTGCGCAGCGCGTCGTCGGACGCGCCGCCGCGGATGAGCCGCTTGAGGTCGTGCCCGTGCTGCGCGAACAGGCAGGTGTAGAGCCCGCCTTCGGTCGAGAGCCGCATGCGCGTGCAGCTCGAGCAGAACGCCCGGGTCACCGAGGAGATCACGCCGATCTCGCCCGCGCCGTCCACGTAGCGCCAGCGCGCGGCCACTTCGCCGGGGTAGTTGGGGTCGATCGGCTCGAGCGGCCAGCGGCGCGAGATGCGCTCGACGACCTCCGCCGACGGCACCACGTCGTCCATGCGCCAGCCGTTGGTGCTGCCGACGTCCATGTACTCGATGAACCTGAGGATGTTCCCCGTGCCGCGCCAGCGCGCCGCCATCTCGGCGATGCCGCCGTCGTTCACGCCGCGCTTCACCACCATGTTGATCTTGATCGGGGCGAACCCCGCGCCGGCGGCCGCCTCGATGCCTTCGAGCACGCGCGCGAGCGGGAAGTCCGCGTCGTTCATCGCGCGGAAGGTCGCGTCGTCGAGCGAGTCGAGGCTCACGCTGACGCGCTCGAGGCCCGCTTTCTTCAGCGCATCGGCCTGCTTCGCCAGCAGCGAGCCGTTCGTCGTGAGGGTGATTTCCACCGGCAGCTCCGAAAGCATGGCCACGAGGCGAGGCACGTCGCGCCGCACCAGCGGCTCGCCGCCGGTGAGGCGGATCTTGCGCACGCCCAGGTCCACGAAGATGCGCGCGAGCCGCGTGATCTCCTCGAAGGTCAGGATCGCCGCGTGCGGCAGGAAGCGGTAGCCCGAGTCGAAAACCTCGCGCGGCATGCAGTAGGTGCAGCGGAAGTTGCAGCGGTCGGTCACCGAGATGCGCAGGTCGCGCAGCTCGCGGCCGCGCGTGTCGGCAAGCCGCCCTCCCGCGAAGGGTGCGGCGACCGGCGAACGGATGGCAATAACCTTCTTCATCAAGGGGTTTGGCTTCGGAAATTCATTATAGAGCGCGTATAGTTTGCCCGGTGGAAAAACCCGTCTTTCCGGTCGCGGTCGTGATGCAGCGCAGGCCCGCGCAGAGCCGCTGGGCCGACTACGTCTGGGAGCCGCACGGCGTGATCGCCGATCCCGGCGGCGCGCCGCGCGTGCTGCGCGAGGACGGCGCGCTCGCGCAGTGGCTGCACCCGGGCTTCAAGCTGCTCCTGCACAGGGACGAAACCGAGGGCTATTACCTCAACGTTTCGGCGCCGCATCCCAAGGTGTTCGTCCTGTGGCGCATGGACGAGGGGGAAAAGGCGCTTCCCCTCGATGTCACCGTGAGCTCCGACGAAGCCGGGCGCTGGCTCGACGGCGGGCACTCGGTCGATGGCGTCGCGATGCCGCCGGAGGTCTTCGCCTGGGTCGGCGAATACGTGGAGAACAACTACCGCCCGCAGCCCAAGAAGCGCATCAAGCCGCGCTCGTTCCTGCATCCCAAGGACCGCCTGTAAATGGCGACGGACGAGAAAAAGGAAGCCTTTGTCGAGCGCTGGTCGCGGCTCAAGCGCGACTCCGTCCAGGAAAGCAGGGAAGAGGAGTCTCCAAAGCCTTCGCTTCCTCCCGTCGACAAGCTCACCCCCGAGTCGGACTTCACGGGATTCATGCATCCCAAGGTCGAGGACGCGCTGCGGCGCGTCGCGCTGAAGAAGCTGTTCAGCGACCCGCGCTTCAACGTCGCCGATCCGTTCGAGGCGTACTCGGGCGACTGGACCGGCGGCGAGCCGATCCCGGAGGAGATGCTGGCGGCGCTGAACCAGGCGAAGCGCCTGCTGTTCGACGAGAAAAAGGAAGACGAGGCGAAGGAACAGCCCGCCTCGGAGGAAAAACCCAAAGCCGATGAGCCTGGAAGGCAAGACGCTTAAGGTCTGCAGCTGCAACCACACGGTGCCGCTCGACGCCAGGGCGCTCGCCGCGGCGCTGAAGATCGGCGAGCCGCTCAAGGTGCACCACCAGCTCTGCCGCCGCGACGCGGGCGCTTTCCAGGCGGCCGTGAAGGCGGCGGACGACGTGATCGTCGCCTGTACGCAGGAAGCCGCCCTGTTTACCGAGATTGCGCAGAAGAACATGCGGTTCGTGAACATCCGCGAGCTCGCCGGGTGGTCTGCGGAGAGATCGACGCCGAAGATGGCCGCGCTGCTCGCGATGGCGGCGCTTCCCGACCCCGAGCCCGCGCCCGCGGTCGAGTTCAAGTCGCAGGGCGAAGTGCTCGTCATCGGGCCGGCCGAAGCCGCGCTCGACTGGGCCGAGCGCCTGTCCGGGCAGCTCGAGGTGAGCGTATTGATCTCGGGCGGCCGCGGCGAGCTTCCCCTGGAGCGCAAATACCCCGTGTGGTCGGGCCGGGTGGAGCGAATCTCGGGCTGGCTGGGCGCCTTCGAGGTCGAGTGGCGCCAGGAGAACCCGATCGACCTGGAGCTCTGCACGCGCTGCAACGCCTGCGTGCGCGCGTGCCCGGAGCAGGCGATCGGGTTCGACTACCAGGTGGATCCTGCGAAATGCAGGAGCCACCGCAAGTGCGTGGCGGCATGCGGCGACATCGGCGCGGTCGATTTTTCGCGCAGCGACACTGCGCGAAAAGAGTCCTTCGATCTGGTGCTCGACCTGTCGCGCGAGCCGCTCGTGCGCACGCACCAGCCGCCGCAGGGCTACTTCGCCCCCGGCGCCGATCCGCTCGAGCAGGCGCTCGCGGCGCACAAGCTCGCCGGCCTGGTCGGCGAGTTCGAGAAGCCGAAGTTCTTCTCCTACAACGCGCGCATCTGCGCCCACTCGCGCTCGGGCAAGCAAGGCTGCAATGCCTGCATCGACGTCTGCTCCAGCGGCGCGATCCGCGCCGACGGCGATCACGTGAAAGTCGAGCCGCACCTCTGCGCGGGCTGCGGCGGCTGCGCGACGGTGTGCCCGTCGGGCGCGATGACCTACGGCTATCCGCAGGCGCCCGAGCTCGGCTTGCGCCTGAAGGCCGCGCTCGCCACCTACCGCGACGCCGGCGGCGAGGACGCCTGCATCCTGTTCCACGACGGCGCGGGCAGGAATGCGCTGCTGGCGCACGGGAGGAAAGGCAAGGGCCTGCCGGGCCGGGTCATTCCGCTGGAGGTCTTCCACGTCGCATCGGTGGGAATGGACCTGATGCTCGCGGCAATGGCCTATGGGGCTTGCCAAATAGCGATTCTGGTGAATGAGATCACCGCGCCCGGTTATGTCGAAGCGCTGAGGCGGCAGATGGGCTACGCCCAGACCATCGTCAGTGCGCTCGGGTACGCGGGGCGGCATTTCGCGGTAGTGGAAAACCCCTCCGAGGCGTGGGGGTTGGAGCCTGCGGCGACGGTGGCAAGAGCGGCCGCTTTCAACCTGTCGCCGGAAAAGCGCACCACCCTCGACTTCGCGCTCGACCATCTCGCGCGCCAGGAGGAGAAGACGATCCCGCTTCCCGCCGGGGCCCCCTTCGGCGCGCTCAGCGTCAACAGGCAGACCTGCACGCTGTGCAAGGCCTGCGTCGGCGCCTGCCCGGAGTCGGCGCTGATCGACGCGACCGAGACCCCGGCCCTGCGCTTCATCGAGCGCAACTGCGTGCAGTGCGGGCTGTGCGTGAACACCTGTCCCGAGAACGCGATCAGCCTGATTCCAAGACTCCTGATTGGACGACAGGCGAAAGAGGCCGTAACGCTGAACGAGGCCGAGCCGTTCAACTGTGTGCGCTGCGGCAAACCCTTCGGCACGCGCCCGATGGTGGAGAACATGCTTGGCAAGCTGGGCGGGCACTCTATGTTCGCCGGCGGCACTCGCAGGCTCCAGATGTGCGGCGACTGCCGCGTGATCGACATGATGGAAAACAAGGGCGAGACCTCGATCTTCGATTACCGGAAATGATTCCCCCCGAGGAGCAGGCGCGCGCCAACCTCTACGGGCTGCTGGCGCGGCTGTTCTACGCGCCGCCCGACGCGGCGCTGCTCAACGCCATCGCCCTGGAGACGGTGGAAGGCGACCTCGGCCTGCTCTGGCGGGAGATGGCGGGCGCCGCGGCCGGCGCCGATCCCGAGGCGGTGCGCGAAGAGTACGAAACGGCGTTCGTCGGCACCGGCAAGGCGCCGGTGACGCTCTACACCACCGCTTACTCGATCCGCCATTCGGGCGAAGCGCCGCTCGCCGAGCTGCGCGGCGAGCTCGCCCGGCTGGGACTCGTCCGGCGCGCCGAGGCGCACGAGCCCGAGGACCATATCGCGGCGCTCTGCGACACCATGCGGCATCTTGTTGCAGGGCAGAAAGACCTTACTGAGCAGCGGCTTTTTTTCGATAGGTGGATTCGGCCCGCCGCGGACCCCTTGTGCGTCGCAATAGAAAGCAGCGATAAGACTTCGTTCTACAAGCACGTCGCGCGCTTCGCTCAAAAGTTCTGCACTCTCGAGCATATGGCCTTCGAAATGCTCTAGAATCGTGCGAATTAGTGCACACTAAGTTGCACTGCTTCGTAGCAGCGCTTCGTTGCACCGATTCGCAGTCTTTGACGGAGGAGAGACGTCATGAGCGAGCGCAGCCCGCGCCTGTCCCGTCGTAAATTCCTGTTCACCGTAGGCGCCGGCGGCGCCGCGACCGCAGCGGCGGTCGTGGCCGCCAAGAAGTCCGTCCCAGCAGCAGCATCCGGCAAGGGCAAGCGCGCAACGCGCGGCTACCACGCCACCGAGCACGTCAACAACTATTACCGCACCGCCAAGGTTTAAGGAGGCGCAATGCTCCTCACCAGGAAAGCCGCAGGTCAGGCTGTTCCGCAGGCGCGCCTCGCGCGCGCCATTTCCCTGAAGACGCTCGATCGCCGCGCGTTTCTCAAGCGTTCGGGGGTCACGCTCGGCGCCGGCGCCGTTGCCTCGCAATTGCCGTTCAGCATGATCGGCGAGGCCGAGGCGAAAGCCGAGGAAGGCGGCAAGATCGAGGTCAAGCGCTCGGTGTGCACGCATTGCTCGGTCGGCTGCGCGATCGACGCGGTGGTGCAGAACGGGGTCTGGATCCGGCAGGAGCCGGTGTTCGACTCGCCGCTCAACCTCGGCGCGCACTGCGCCAAGGGCGCCTCGGTGCGCGAGCACGGCATGACGCACGACTCGCACCGCCTGAAGTACCCGATGAAGCTCGCCGGCGGCAAGTGGCAGAGGATCTCCTGGGACCAGGCCTACGACGAGATCTCGAAGAAGATGCTCGAGATCCGCAAGGAAAGCGGCCCGGACGCGCTGTTCGTCGTCGGCTCCTCCAAGCACAACAACGAGCAGTCGTTCCTGGTGCGCAAGTGGGTGTCGCTCTGGGGCACGAACAACACCGACCACCAGGCGCGCATCTGCCACTCGACCACCGTCGCCGGCGTCGCCCAGACCTGGGGCTACGGCGCGATGACCAACTCGTACAACGACGAGCAGAACTCGAAGTGCCTGTTCTTCCTCGGCTCGAACGCCGCCGAGGCGCACCCGGTGTCGATGCTGCACACGCTGCACGCCAAGGAAAACGGCTGCAAGGTGATCGTCGCCGACCCGCGCTTCACGCGCACCGCGGCCAAGGCCGACAAGTACGTGCGCTTCCGCTCCGGCACCGACGTGCCGCTGATCTTCGGCATCCTGCACGTCATCTTCAAGAACGGGTGGGAGGACAAGGAGTACATCCGCACCCGCGTCTACGGCATGGACGCGGTGAAGAAGGAGGTCATGGAGAAGTGGTCGCCGCAGCAGGCCTCCGAGGCGACCGGCACGCCGGTCGAGGACATCGAGGCGATCGCCAAGATCCTGGCCGAAAACCGGCCCGGTTTCATCATCTGGGCGATGGGCCAGACGCAGCACAACAACTCGAACGGCGTGGTGCGCGCGTCGAACATCCTGATGCTCGCGCTCGGCAACGTCGGCCGCTCGGGCGGCGGCTGCAACATCTACCGCGGCCACGACAACGTGCAGGGAGCGACCGACGTCGGCCCGAACCCCGACACGCTGCCCGGCTACTACCCGGTCGCGGTGCCCGGCTCCTGGGCGCACTGGTCGAAAGTGTGGAACGTCGATCTCGACTGGCTGAAGAAGCAGTACGCCTCCGAGGCGATGATGGGCAAGCCCGGCATGACGGTGTCGCGCTGGATCGACGGCGTGCTCGAGAAGAACGAGGCGATCGACCAGGACCCGAACCTGAGAATGCTGTTCTACTGGGGCCACGCGCCCAACTCGCAGACCCGCGGCCCCGAGATGCTGGAAGCGATGAAGAAGCTCGATCTGATGGTGGTGGTCGATCCGTACCCGTCGGCGAGCGCTTCGATGTTCGCCAAGGTGCGCAAGGACGGCGCCTACCTGCTGCCGGCGGCGACGCAGTTCGAGACCGAGGGCTCGGTGACGGCGTCCAACCGCTCGCTGCAGTGGCGCGAGCGCGTGATCGAGCCGCTGTTCGAGTCGCGTACCGACCACATGATCATGTACCAGCTCGCGCAGAAGCTCGGCTTCGGCGACCAGTTCATCGGCAAGAAAGACGGCAAGCAGAACCTGCGCCTGGTGAAGGGCAAGGGCGGCATGGACGAGCCGTCGATGGAAGACACGCTGAGAAACGAGATCAACGCCGGCACCTGGACCATCGGCTACACCGGCCAGTCGCCCGAGCGCATCCAGGCGCACATGAGGAACATGCACGTCTTCGACGTGAAGACGACGCGCGCGCGGGGCGGCAAGGACGCGAAGACCGGCTACGACCTCACCGGCGACTACTACGGCCTGCCCTGGCCCTGCTACGGCACCGCCAAGATCAAGCACCCCGGCTCGCCCAACCTGTACGACACGACGCGCCACATGATGGAGGGCGGCAACTGCTTCCGCGCCAACTTCGGCATCGAGAAGGACGGCGTGAACCTGCTTGCCGAG
>DATIGR010000041.1:0-3453 GCA_035454645.1 Burkholderiales bacterium | reverse complement strand
CAGATACCGCACGGTGCTCAGCGAGGACGAGCTCCGCGAGCTCGTGCTGAAGATCGAGGCCGTGGAGCTCGTGGGATTCGATACTTCTTGCGACGGCGACGAGCCGATGAGCGCGCGCCTCGCGGGGTTTGCGTTCGCGTTCGGCGATGAAGCGGCATACCTGCCGCTCGCCCACGACTACCCGGGCGCTCCCGCGCAGGTATCGATGGATATCGCTTTAAGAACCCTCAAGCCTTGGCTCGAGCGCGCGGACTGCAGGAAAGTCGGCGAGGACGTGAAGTTCGACACCCACGTTCTCGCGAACCACGGCGTGCGCCTCGCGGGCTGCGTGCACGACACGCTTCTCGAGTCCTACGTCCTCGAAGTTCACGAGAAGCACGACCTTGCCATGCTCGCGCAGCGCCATTGCGGCCGCACGGTACCGAGCCGGGAGGACGTGACGGGCAAGGGCGCGGGACGCATTGCGTTTGCTTCCCTGGACATCGCGCGCGCCACCGAATATGCAGCGCAGCGCACCGACTGCTCGCTATCTTTGCACGAGCTCCTCTTCAGCAGGATCCAGGACGACGCGAAGCTCAACTTCGTCTACAGCAGGATCGAGATGCCGGTGCTGCCGGTGCTCTGGCGCATGGAGCGCAACGGGGTGTTGCTCGACCGCGCCAAGCTCGAGGCGCAGAGCCACGAGCTCGGAAAGGAGATTCTCTCCCTGGAACAGAAGGCCTACGAGGCGGCCGGCCAGCCTTTCAACCTCGGCTCTCCCAAGCAGATCCAGGAGATCCTGTTCGACCGGCAGAGGCTTCCGGTGAGGAAGAAGACGCCCTCGGGCCAGCCCTCCACCGATGAGGATTCACTCGCCGAGCTCGCGCTCGACCACCCGCTGCCGCGCCTGATTCTCGAGCACCGCGCGCTCTCCAAGCTCAAGTCCACCTACGCCGACAAGCTGCCGAGGAGCATCAACGAGCGCACCGGCCGCGTGCACACCACCTACTCGCAGATCACCGCGGTCACCGGGCGGCTTTCGTCCAACGAGCCCAACCTGCAGAACATCCCGATCCGCACGCCCGCCGGACGGCGCATCCGCGAATGCTTCATCGCGCCGCCGGGCGCGAAGATCATCTCGGCGGACTACTCGCAGATCGAGTTGAGGATCATGGCGCACCTTTCGGGCGACGCGAACCTGCGGCGCGCGTTTGCCGAGGGCGAAGACATCCACCGCGCGACCGCGGCGGAGGTTTTTGGGGTTTCAATTGAAAACGTAGAACCTGACCAGCGCCGCGTGGCGAAGGTCATCAACTTCGGCCTGATCTACGGCATGTCGTCCTTCGGCGTGGCGCAGAACCTCGGCATCGACCGCGGCACCGCGCAAACCTACGTCGATCGCTATTTCGCGCGCTACCCCGGCGCGAAGCGCTACATGGACGAGACGCGCGCCCGCGCGCGCGAGCTGGGCTACGTCGAGACGGTGTTCGGCCGGCGGCTGTGGCTGCCCGAGCTCAGGAGCGGCGCGCCGGTGCGCCGCCAGGCCGCCGAGCGCGCGGCGATCAACGCCCCGATGCAGGGCACCGCCGCCGATCTGATCAAGCTGGCGATGATTTCAGTTCAGGATTTCCTGGAGAAGGAGAAACTGAAGGCCATGCTGATCATGCAGGTGCACGATGAGCTCGTTTTCGAGGTCCCGCAAAGCGAAGTTCAAGCGATCAGGAGCAAAGTCCCCGAACTGATGCAGTCGGTCGCGAAGCTCGACGTCCCCCTCGTCGTGGAAGTGGGCGTCGGGGAGAACTGGGACAAAGCACATTAGAGTGCTCCGAACACCCGCCGCAGGATGGCGCTGCCGGTGCCGACGGGGTCCCTGCGGATCTTTTTCTCTTCCTCGCCCAGCATGAAATAAAGGCCGTCGAGCGCCTTCTGCGTCACGTACTCGTCGAGGTCCGCGTGCTCGGACTTGACCAGGCCGAACGCGGCGGCGGGCGCGGCGAACTCCTTGTAGCGCTGCGCGACGCCGACCTTCTCGGTCGCGGACTTCACGATCGGCAGGAAGCGGCCGTGGAGCGCGGCGTGGCTCGTCTTGCGGAAGTACTGCGTCGCAGCGGTGTCGCCGCCGGTGAGGATCGCCTTGGCGTCCCGGACGCTCATCTTCTTCACCGCGTCGATCAGAAGCTTCCGTGCTTCGGGCACCGCGGCCTCGGCGGCGCGGTTCATCGCGAGCACGAGCTCGTCCACTTCCTTCGAGAAGCCGAGCCGGCGCGCGAGCCGCTCGGTGCGCTGGAGCGAGTCGGGCAGCGGGATCTTGACCTGCGGATTACCGAGGAAGCCGTCGACCCGGCCGAGGGTCGCGACCGCGCTGCGCGCGCCGCGCTCGAGCGCCGTGCGCAGCCCGGCAAGCGCCTCGCGCTGCGTGAGCTCCTCCAACTGGGCCACAGCCGGACCGGCGAACGTCACCGCCAGCGCTGCGAGAATCGCGCGTCTCATGAAGGCAACGATTATCGTCGGGCTGGCCGCGCTTGCCGCGGGCAAAGTTGTCCTCGCGGCGCCTGCGGCCGTTCCAGCTCCTAGATTCCGGCTTGGTGGGCCTGCTGGTCGGCGTGGTAGGAGGAGCGCACCAGCGCGCCGATGGCAGCATGGCGGAAGCCCATCGACACTGCCTGTAGCTCGTACTCCTTGAAAATTCCAGGATCCACGTAGCGCTCCACCGGCAGGTGGTGCGGCGAGGGCTGGAGGTACTGCCCGATCGTCAGCATGTCGACGTCGTGCGCGCGCAGGTCGCGCATCACCGCGAGGATTTCCTCGTCGGTCTCGCCCAGCCCGACCATCAGGCCGGACTTCGTCGGCACCGCCGGGTGAAGCTTCTTGAACTGCTGGAGCAGGTCGAGCGAATGCTCGTAGTCGCCGCCCGGCCGCGCCTTGCGGTAGAGCCGCGGCACCGTCTCGAGATTGTGGTTCACGACGTCGGGCGGCGCCGCGTCGAGAATCGCGAGCGCGCGCTCGAGGCGGCCGCGAAAGTCGGGGACCAGGATTTCGATCGCGGTTTCAGGAGAGGTTCTTCTGATTTCATTGATGCAGGCGACGAAATGCGCGGCCCCGCCGTCGCGCAGGTCGTCGCGGTCCACGCTTGTAATCACGACGTATTTCAACCTGAGCAAGGCAATCGTCTCGGCGAGATGCCGCGGCTCGCCGGCGTCCGGCGCGAGCGGCCGGCCGTGCGCGACGTCGCAGAACGGGCAGCGGCGCGTGCAGATGTCGCCGAGGATCATGAAGGTCGCCGTGCCCTTGCCGAAGCACTCGGCGATGTTCGGGCACGACGCCTCCTCGCACACGGAGTGCAGGCTGGCTTCTCGCAAGATTCGCTTGATGTCGTAGAAGCGCGAGTTCGGGCTCGCGGCGCGCACTCGGATCCATGCCGGCTTCGGCAGCGGCGCGCGCGGCACGATCCGGATCGTCTTGCGGGCGCCTTTT
>DATIGR010000040.1:0-9346 GCA_035454645.1 Burkholderiales bacterium | reverse complement strand
GTCAGGAACCTTTTTGCAGGGAGCTACGCGCAGCTGCGCGAAAAAGGTTCCTGACCCCTTTTCCAATAAAAAGGTCCTGACCCCTTTTTCTGCATCAGCTGAAGCCCTGAATCCCGGTCTGCGCGCGGCCGAGGATCAGCGCGTGGATGTCGTGCGTGCCTTCGTAGGTGTTCACCACCTCGAGGTTCACGAGGTGCCGGATCACGCCGAACTCGTCGGAAATGCCGTTGCCGCCCAGCATGTCGCGCGCGAGGCGCGCGATGTCGAGCGCCTTGCCGCATGAATTTCTTTTCAGCATGGAAGTGATTTCCGGCGCCGCGCCGCCCTCGTCCTTCATGCGCCCGAGGCGCAGGCAGCCCTGCAGGCCGAGCGCGATCTCGGTCTGCATGTCGGCGAGCTTCTTCTGGATCAGCTGGTTTGCCGCCAGCGGCCGCCCGAACTGCTTTCTTTCCACGACGTAGGCTCGCGCCCGGTGCCAGCAGTCCTCGGCCGCGCCGAGCGCGCCCCAGGCGATGCCGTAGCGCGCGGAATTGAGGCAGGTGAACGGCCCCTTCAGGCCGCGCACCTCGGGCAGCGCGTTCTCCTCCGGGCAGAATACGCTGTCCATCACCACTTCGCCGGTGATCGAGGCGCGCAGGCCGACCTTGCCGTGGATCGCCGGCGCCGACAGGCCCTTCATGCCTTTCTCGAGGATGAAGCCCCGGATATGGCCTTCGTCGTCCTTCGCCCAGATCAGGAGCACGTCGGCGATCGGCGAATTCGAGATCCACATCTTGCCGCCGCTCAGGCGGTAGCCGCCGGCCGCCTTTTTCGCGCGCGTCTGCATCGATCCCGGGTCGGAGCCGTGGTCGGGCTCGGTGAGGCCGAAGCAGCCGATCCACTCGCCGGCCGCGAGCTTGGGGAGGTACTTCCTGCGCTGCGCCTCGGTGCCGAACTCGTAGATCGGCAGCATGACGAGCGAGGACTGCACGCTCATCATCGAGCGGTAGCCCGAGTCCACGCGCTCGACCTCGCGCGCGATCAGGCCGTAGCAGACGTAGTTCAGCTCCGGCCCGCCGTATTCCGCCGGGATCGTGGGGCCGAGCAGGCCCACCTCGCCCATCTCGCGGAATATTCTCGAATCCGTTTCTTCAGTGCGAAAGGCATCGAGGATGCGGGGCGCGAGCTTCTTCTGGCAGTAGGCGTTCGCGGCGTCGCGCACCATGCGCTCGTCCTCCGAGAGCTGCCGGTCGAGCAGCAGCGGGTCGTCCCAGACGAACTTCGCCTTGAGCGGCTCGCGCTTCATTGCAGCCGTTCCAGGATCACTGCGAGCCCCTGGCCGACGCCGATGCACAGCGACACCGCGGCGTAGCGCCCGCCCGACTGCTCGAGCTCGCGCGCCACGGTGAGCGCGAGGCGCGCGCCCGAGCACCCGAGCGGGTGCCCGATGGCGATCGCGCCGCCGTTCGGGTTGACGCGCGGGTCCTTGAAGTCCACGTTCATGAGCTTGAGGCAGCCGAGCACCTGGCTCGCGAACGCCTCGTTGATCTCGATGATGTCCATCTGCTTGAGCTCGAGCTTGGCCCTTTCCAGCGCGCGTGGAATCGCGTAGGCCGGCCCGACGCCCATGATGCGCGGCTCCACCCCGGCGCTCGCCGCCGACAGGATGCGGACCATGGGTTTCTTCCCTCGCCGTTCACCCCACTTCTTGCTTGCAATGACCAGGGCAGCCGCGCCGTCGTTGACCCCGGAAGCGTTGCCCGCAGTGACCACGCCGCCTTCGAACAGCGGCTTCAATTTCGATAGAGCATCAAGACTGCTATCTCGGCGCGGGTGCTCGTCCACGCTCACGGTGACCGGTTCCTTTCTCGACGGCAGCGTGATGGCGTGGATCTCCCCTTTGTAGAAGCCTTCGGCCTCGGCCTTGGCGTACTTCTGCTGCGAAGCGAGCGCGAACTGGTCTGCCTGCTCGCGCGTGATGCCGAAATCCTTCGCCACGTTGTCGCCGGTCTCGGGCATGGAGTGGTTGCCGAACTGCTTCACCACCCTGGGGTTCGGGAAGCGCGCGCCGATGGTGCTGTCGAACATCTTCACGTCGCGGCTGTACGGAGAGTCGGACTTGCTGAGCACGTAGGGCGCGCGGCTCATGCTTTCCACGCCGCCCGCCACGTAGAGGTCGCCTTCGCCGCAGGTCACGGCGCGCGCGGCGTCCACCACCGCCTGCAGGCCGCTCGCGCACAGGCGGTTCACCGTGACGCCGGGCGTGGTCGGCGGCAGCCCGGAGAGCAGGGCGGCGAAGCGCGCCACGTTGCGCGAATCCTCCCCCGCCTGGTTGACGCAGCCGAGCACCACGTCGGAGATCTCGCCCGGGTCGATCTTGTTGCGCGTCACGACCTCCTTCAGCACCTCGGCGGCGAGATCGTCGGGGCGCACCGGCGCGAGCTTGCCGGCATGCCGGCCGATGGGCGTCCTTATTCCGTCGTAGAGGTAAGCATCGAGCATGGAATTACTCCGGGGTAAGTAGCGATAGGCCCATTGCAGCGCGCCGGCGCAGCCATGGGCTGGGGCGATAGCGGGGGTCCTGGTAGCAATCGTGCATCGCTTCGAGCACCGCGAGCACGCGCTTCGCGCCGAGCGCATCGCCCATCGCGAGCGGGCCGCGCGGATAGCCCAGGCCGAGGGTCACGGCGCGGTCGAGATCCTCGGGCGTGGCGATGCGCATCTGCGCGATGTCGCAGCCGACGTTGACGATGTGCGCGACCACGCGCTGGGCCACGAAGCCCGGCGAATCGTTGATCACCGAGACCGGAACCCCGTCGGAGGCGAGCAGCCCGTGCGCCGCCTCGACGATGTCCTTTCTCGTGACGGGAGTTTTCATCAGGGTGCGTCGCTTGGCGAACCCGAACAGCGGGTCGAGCGCCACGGTGCGCCCGGGGTCCAGGCCGAGCTCGAGCGCGGCGCTGGTCGCATCCTCGCCGAGCGGGGCGACGAAGCACACCGCCTCGGGCGTCGGCTTCGGCTCGGGCCTTGCGCCGAGCCCGACCAGCAGCTCCTTGAGCTCCGGCACGGCCCAGACGGCTTGCGGCTTGGTTTTCGGTGGAGAAGCTTCAGCAATCGCCTTTAATCCTTCTTTGCCATACTCATACCATCCCCGTCCGGTCTTGCGTCCGAGCAGCCCGGCGGCGACGCGCGGCTCGGCGAGGAAGGAGGGCCGGTACTTGGGCTCCTCGAAGTACTGCCGGTACATCGACTTCATCACCGCGTGCGCGACGTCCAGCCCGACGAGATCCATGAGCCCGAACGGGCCCAGCCGGAATCCCGCCGCGTCCACCAGGATGCGGTCGATGGTGGCGAAGTCGGCGACGCCTTCGGACAGCACGCGCAGCGCCTCCGGCACGAACGCGCGCCCGGCGTGGTTGACGACGAAGCCCGGGGTGTCCTTGCAGCGCACCGGCGTATGGCCGAAGCGCCGGGCGAGCGCGGCGAGCGCGTCGCCCGCCCACGGCTCGGTGAGAACGCCGTCCACCACCTCGACGATCTTCATCACCGGCACCGGGTTGAAGAAATGGTAGCCGGCGACGCGGCCGGGACGCTGGCACGCCGCCGCCATCGCGGTGACCGAGAGCGAGGAGGTGTTGGACGCGAGGATGCAATCGCTTCTCACTTGCCTTTCCAGGCTGGAGAACAGCGTCTGCTTCGCGTCCAGGTCCTCGACGATCGCCTCCACCACGACATGGCAGGGCTTGAACGCGTCCACGGAGTCGATGACCTCGATCCGGCCGACGGCGTTGTCCGCGTCGCGGGCGCCGAGCCGGCCCTTTTCGACCAGCTTGCCGAGCGCCTGCGCGATCGAGTCCTTCGCCTTGCGCGCCGCGCCGGGCTGGGCGTCGTACACGAGCGTCCGGGCGCCGCACTGGGCGAGCACCTGCGCGATGCCGCGGCCCATGGTGCCCGCGCCGGCGACGCCGGCGACCAGATCGCTGCGGTTGGGATCGAGCAAGCCTTTATTCTAGCGGCCGGAGGCGGCGGCTATAATCGGAGCGAGGAGGAGGAGAGCATGAGAAAGCTACTGGCCCTGGCGGGAAGCCTGCTGCTGGCGGCTGCGGCGCAGGCGCAGCAGTTCCCCTCGAAGCCCGTCACCCTGATCGTGCCCTGGCCGGCCGGGGGCAGCACCGACATCTATTTCCGCAAGCTCGGCGAGATCACCGCGCGCCACCTCGGCCAGCCGCTGGTGATCGAGAACCGGCCCGGCGGCAGCGGCATGAACGGCCCGGCCACCATGGCGAAGACCGCCAGGCCCGACGGCTACACCATCTCGCAGCTCGCGATCACCGCCTTCCGCGTGCCGCACATGCAGAAGGTCGACTGGGACCCGATCCGGGATTTCACCTACATCATCGGGCTCGCCGGCTACACCTTCGGCATCGTGGTGAAGGCCGACTCGCCGTTCGGGACCTTCCAGGATCTCATCGCGTACGCGCGCGCGAACCCCGGCAAGCTTTCGTACGCCACGCCCGGAACCGGCACCTCGCTGCATCTCGCCATGGAGGAGATCGCGGCGAAAGCGGGCGTGCAGCTCCTTCACGTCCCGTTCAAGGGCTACGGCGACGGCGCGATCGCGCTCATGGGCGGGCATGTCATGGTGCAGGTCGACTCCACCGGCTGGGCGAAGCAGGTGGACGCGGGAGCGCAGCGCCTGCTCGCGACCCTCGGCGACAAGCGCACGCGCTGGAACGCGCCCACGGTCAAGGAGCTCGGCGTGGACACGGTTTCGAACTCGCCGTTCGGCCTGGTGGGCCCGAAAGGCATGCCGGGCGACGTGGTGAAGGTGCTGCACGACGCGTTCAGGAAGTCGCTCGACGACCCGGAGTACCTCAAGGTGCTGGCGCAGCTCGACCAGCCCGCGTGGTACAGGTCGAGCGAGGATTACGCCCGCTGGGCCGTGGACATGCTCAAAGCCGAGCGCGCCACCATCGAGCGCGTGGGATTGCTGCTCAAGTAGCGGAGGGCGCCATGAAGTATCGAAAGATTCTTCTCGCCTACAACGGATCGCAGGAAGGCAAGCGCGCGCTGCTCGAATGCGCGGACCTCGCGGGCTTCCTCCAGGCCGAGACGCACCTGCTCGCGGTCGCGAGCATGCCGCCGAGCCTGTTTCTCACCGAGGGCTTCGTGCCCGAGGAGCTGCTCGAGGAGGAGAAGAAGCGTACCCAGACGATCCTCGACGAAGGCATCCGTACGCTGCGCGACCGCGGCTTCAACGCCGCCGGCCAGCTCGCGGTCGGCGAGCCGGTCGAGGAGATCTGCCGCCTCGCCAAGGCGCTCGGCGCCGACCTGATCGTGATCGGCCACAACCAGAACACCTCGTTCGCCGCGCGCTGGTGGAAGGGCTCGGTGGGGGCGTCGCTGCTCGACTACGCGCCGTGTAGCATTCTGATTGCGATGTCGAAAGGTTAGGAATCCTGAAAGGCAGGCTCGAAGACGACCGTATGCTGACCGGTCGGGGACGCTACGTCTCCGACTGGAGCCTCCCCGGCCAGGCGCATGCGCACTTCCTGCGCTCCGACCGCGCGCACGCCGAGATCGTTTCGATTCGGAAGGACGAGGCCCTGAAAGCGCCGGGCATCATCGCCATCTTCACCGGCGATGATCTCGGGGATCTGAAATCGCTGCCGGCCGCGCTTCCCGCCAAGGGCCGCGGCGGCATGGAGCTCATCAATCCCGGAAGGCCGGCCCTCGCCAGGGGCCGCGTGCGCTTTACCGGCGATGCCGTGGCGCTCGTCGTCGCCGAAAGCGCGGCGGCCGCGCAGGACGCGTCCGAGCTCGTCGCCGTCGAGTACCGCGATCTCCCGGCCGTGATCGACGCCGCCGAGGCGCTCGCGCGGGGCGCGCCGCTGGTTCACGACTCGGTGCCCGGCAACATGGCGCTCGACTACGAGTCGGGCGACGAGGCGAAGACCCGGGAAGCTTTCGCCAGGGCCGCGCGTGTCGCGCGGCTCGAGGTCGATATTTCGCGCGTGGTCGGCAACCCGATGGAGCCGCGCGCCTGCCTGGCTGCGTTTGTTGGAGACCAGTATCACCTCTACACATGCACGCAAGGCGCGCCGATCATGCGCAACCAGCTCTCCGCGGTGCTCGGAGTGCCGCCCGAGAAGATCCGCGTGATCGCCGAGGAGGTCGGCGGCGGCTTCGGCGTGCGCTTCAACCTGTACCCGGAATACTGCGCCGCGCTTTGGGCGGCGCGCAGGCTGCGCCGCCCGGTGAAATGGACCGGCACGCGCGCCGAGGTATTTCTCGCCGACGAGCAGGCGCGCGATGTGCGCTCGCGCGGCGAGCTCGCCCTGGATTCGCACGGCCGCATCGTCGGCATGCGCTTCGACATGATCGCCAACCTGGGCGCCTACCTCGCGCCCACCGGGCCGTTCATCAACACCATCGGCATCGTCAACTGCCTGTCCGGGGTTTACGACGTGCCCGCGGCCTACGCGCGCATCCGGCTCGCCCTGACCCACACCGCGCCCATGGCGGCGTACCGCGGCGCCGGCCGCCCGATCATGTCCTACGCGCTCGAGCGCCTGGTCGAGCACGCCGCCCGCGAGCTCGGCGTGGACCCGGCCGAATTCCGGCGCAGGAGCTTCATCCCGAAGGACAAGTTCCCCTACCGCATCGCCGCCGGCTTCGAGTACGACTGCGGCGACTTCGCGGGGGTCATGGACAAGGCGCTTCAAGCTTCTTCCTGGAGCTCTTTTGAACAGAGAAGAAAGGAAGCGGCCGCGCGAGGCAAGCTGCGTGGCCGCGGCATGTCGACCTACATCGAGGCCACGGGCGCGGGCTTCGCGCCGCAGGACCAGGTCGAGATGCGCTGGAGCGCCGACGGCGGCGTAACCCTCTACGCCCCCACGCACAACCACGGCCAGGGCCACGAGACGGTATACGCGCAAATCGTCGCGCGCGAGCTCGGCATCCCGATGGAAAAGATCGGCCTGCGCACCGCGGGCGCGGACTTCACCATCACCGGCAACGCCACCGGCGGCTCGCGCTCGCTGGCGGCGGTCGGCAGCGTCCTCATGCTCGCCGCGCGCGAGATGGTGAAGAAAGGCATGGCGCTCGCCGCGGAGAAGCTGGAAGCGGCCGCGGCCGACATCGAGTTCGCGCAGGGGCGTTACCGGATCAAGGGCACGGATCGCTCCGTGGCGATTTTCGATCTGGCAAGAGACGGGGCCCTGGATGTCGCCTACCAGAACAAGTTCGGCTCCTGCTTCCCGAACGGCTGCCACATCGCCGAGGTCGAGATCGAGCCGGAGACCGGAATCGCCGAGATCGTCTCCTATGTCGCCTGCGACGACGCCGGCAACATCATCAACCACCAGATCGTCGAGGGCCAGGTGCAGGGCGGGCTCACGCAGGGCGCGGGGCAGGTGTTCAGCGAGCTCGCGGTCTACGACAGCGGCGGGCAGCTCCTCACCGGGAGCTTCATGGACTATGCGATGCCGCGGGCCGGGCTGGTGAGCGGCATCCAGCTGCTCGAGCACCCCGTACCGACGAAGCTCAACCCGCTGGGAGCGAAAGGCGTGGGCGAAGCCGGCGTCACCGGCTCGATGCCCGCGCTGATGAACGCCGTGGTCGACGCCCTGGGCCAGGCGGGCGTGCGCAGCTTCGAGATGCCGGCCACGCCGGCGCGCATCTGGAAAGTCCTCCGGGATGCGGCGTAGCGCGCAGCGGATCCTGACCACGCACGTCGGGAGCCTCATCCGGCCCGACCCGTTGCTGCCGTTCATCCGCGCCAAGCAGTCGGGGCGGCCCTACGACGAGCGGGCCTATGCCGATTGCCTGGCCCGCTCGGTGCAGGAAATCGTCAAGCAACAGGCCGCGGCGGGCATCGACGTGCCGAGCGACGGCGAGTTCGGAAAATCGATCAGCTGGTCGCAGTACGCGCTCGAGCGCCTGAGCGGCTTCGAGCGCAGGCCGCTCGAGCATGCGGCGAGCGTCGCGCGCGGCGCGGACCGCGCGCGCTTTGCCGAGTTCTATGTCGAGCTCGACGGCGCGGGCGGGCCGCCGGCGACCGCGCTGGCCTCGGTCGGGCAGGCGGTGTGCACCGGCCCGATCCGCTATACCGGCCAGGCCGAGCTCGGGCGCGACATCGCGAACTTCAAGTCGGCGCTGGCGCGCGCCGGGGTCGCCGAAGGCTTCCTGCCGGTCGCGGCGCCCGCGAGCGTGATCCCCGATCGCAAGAACGAGTACTACGCGAGCGACGAGGAGATGCTGGCCGCGATCGCGCAAGCGATGCGCGAGGAGTACCGTGCGATCGTCGACGCCGGCCTTCTGCTCCAGCTCGACGACGCGCGCGCCGCGGTCACCTACGACCGGATGGTGCCGCCGGCGAGCTTCGCCGACTACCGGCGCTGGCTCGAACGCCAGGTCGAAGCCATCAACCATGCGACCGAGGGTATCCCTGCCGAGCGCATCCGCTACCACGTGTGCTGGGGCAGCTGGCCCGGGCCGCACACGACCGACGTGCCGCTGAAGGATATCGTCGACCTCGTTCTGCGGGTGCGCGCGGGCGCCTACCTGATCGAGGCGGCGAACCCGCGCCACGAGCACGAATGGCGCGTGTGGGAGAAAGCGAAGCTTCCGCAGGGCGCGGTGCTGGTGCCGGGAGTCATCAGTCACGCCACCAACGTGGTCGAGCACCCGGAGCTGGTCGCCGAGCGCATCGTGCGTTTCGCGCGCCTGCTCGGACGGGAGAACGTGATCGCCGGAACCGACTGCGGCTTCGCGCAGGGGCCGTTTCACCGCCGGGTGCACCCGTCGATCATGTGGGCGAAGCTCGAAGCGCTCGCCGAAGGCGCGCGCCTGGCGACGCGGGAGCTCTGGAACTAGAGCAGGTCCAAAAAGGTCGTCCCCCCGCGAAGGCGGGGACTACGCGGCCCTGAGGTCGCGCCAGCGCTTGCCGTAGCCGCCTTCGATGGCGTTCAGGCGCACGCGCAGCGCGGCGAGCGCCGAGCCGATCCTGCCCCGGAGGCTCTCGACGTCGCGGCTTTCACCTTCGGCGTACAGATCCTTCGCGTATTGCACGAGCAGGTCGATCAGCTCCTGGGCTTCGCTGTCGTCCATGAGGAGCAGCGCGGCCCAGCACAGGCGCCGGAACTCGAGCAGCGCGTCCTCGTCGTCGCAGCCGCCGTGCGACCTGGCGAGCACGGCTTCCATTCCGGCGAGCGCGTGGTGGATCTTCTCGAGGTGGCCCTGGGTGATCACGATGCACATGTTTCCACCGACTCAGTGACTTGCACAACCCTCGTTCACAGCTTTTTGCGGCGCGGAGTGTGACGGATTTCACGCTTGCCGCCCTGCGGGCATCGAATGTCGCCGT
>DATIGR010000039.1:0-6411 GCA_035454645.1 Burkholderiales bacterium | reverse complement strand
CTTTTTCTAATAAAAGGGTCCTGACCCCTTTTTCTAATAAAAGGGTCCTGACCCCTTTTTCTAATAAAAGGGTCCTGACCCCTTTTTCTAATAAAAGGGTCCTGACCCCTTTTTCTACTTCTTGATGCCGATCGCCTGCATCAGGCGCGCGAGCTGGGCGTCCTCCTTCGCGATCAAGGCGCCGAAGTCCGCGGCGGACTGAAACGCCGGCCGGACCCCGAGCTTGGCGCAGGCGGCGCCGAACTCGGGCGAGCTCGCGGTCGAACGGATCGCGCTCTCGAGCTGGGCGATGATCGGGCGCGGCGTGCCGCGCGGCACGGCGATGCCGCGCCAGGCGTCGAGCACGACCTCGAACCCGAGCTCGCGCGCGGTCGGAACTTCCGGCCAGGCCGGGTCGCGGCTCTGCGTCAGGGTCGCGAGCAGGCGGATCTGCCCGGCCTTGAGCGGCGCGGCGAGCGCGCCGGGGAACTGCACCACCGAGTTGACGTGGCCGCCGACCAGGCTCGGCACGACCTGCGCCGCGGCGAAGGGCACTTCGTTCACCTCCACGCCCGCGGCGCGCACGAGCGCGGCGAGCGAGATGTGGGTGTGGCTGCCGATGCCGGAATGGCCGACGCTGATCGCCTTCGGCTTCGCCTTGGCGTCGGCGACGAGCTCGCCGAGCGTGCGCCACGGGGCGTCGCTCTTCACGGCGAGGACCACCGACTCCGACAGCACGCGCGCGACCGGGTCGAACGCCTTGTAGTCGAAGCCGAGCTGCCCGGAGTGGTAGGTGGTGGAGATCGAGTTCGAGTTCCACACCAGCGAGTAGCCGTCGGGCTTCTGGGAAGCGACGTGCTTGTAGCCGATCGCGCCGCCCGCCCCGGGCCGGTTGACCACCAGCACGCGCTGCCCGAGATGGTGGCTCATGCCGTCGGCCACCAGGCGCGCGGTGACGTCGGCCGAGGAGCCGGCGGGGAACAGCACCGTCATCTCGATCGGCCCGCGCTGCGGGAAGGAAGCTTCCTGTCCGAAGGCGCAAGCTGCGATCCAGCTGCACAAGAAAACAAAGGCTCTCATCCCAATACCTCCTTGACCTCGATGCGCCGGCCTTCCCTGGCCGACCTTATCCCGGCGAGCAGCACCGCGAGCGACGCGGTGCCCTTCTCGCCGTCCATTTCCGGCTCGGTCTCGCCGCGCACCGCGGCGGCGAACTCCTCGAGCTCCTCCACGATCGGGTCATTCTTCTCGCAGGAAATCGGAGCCGAGGTACTGCTCCCACGTTTCAAGAACCGAAGCCCCTGGTGCAGATCGTAATAGGCGCTCGCTTCCTTGCCGTAGATGTTCATCAGGTAGTACTCGGAGGCCGACGCGTAGCTCGCGTTCAACGTGGAAAGCGCACCGTTCTCGTGCTCGAGGAGGAGGCTCGCGACGTCCGGGTTGTCGCCCGGCAGCACCAGCCGCACGAACCGCCCGCTCACCGCCTTGACCGGCCCGATCAGGTACTCGAGGACATCGGTGTAGTGGATCCCGATCTGCAGCATCACCCCGCCCGGCATGCCCTCGGCGGTGTAGCGCCAGGAGGAGAGGTCGATCTTGCCGAGCCGGTCGCGGCTGATGTTTGCTTCTGCATTCACCAGACGACCCAATACACCGGCAGCGATCTGTGCCTTCACCCACCTGAAATGCGGTTCGCGCCGCCGCTGGTAGCCGAGCGCGAGCACCACCCTGGCCTTGCGGCAGGCCTCGGTCAGAGCGCGCGCATCCTCGATAGTGTTGGCGATCGGCTTGTCGAGGAAGGTGTGCTTGCCCGCCCTGGCCGCCGCGACGGCAGTCTCGCGGTGCACCGAGTTCGGCGTGGTGTTGATGATCGCTTCGATGCCCTTGTCCTGCAGGATTTCTTCGTACGACCGCGCCGCCCGGCAGCCGTACTTCTTGGCAAACGCTTCTCTCTTCTCCTGCGAACGGGAGAAACAGGACACGATATTCAGCTTGCCCGAGCGCTTGATGGCGTCGGCGAGCACGTCCGACCACCAGCCCATCCCGAGGCAGGCGACGTTCATTACTTGATGACGGCCGCGGCTTCCTTGGCTGCGCGCTCGTCGAATTCCCAGGTGCCGCCGGCGACGCCGACACCGCCGATGCATTCGAAGCCGGCCATGATCGGGCAGCCGCCCTCCATCGCGGTCCAGCGCTCGGGTCCTGCGGCGAGCGCGAGGCCGAGCGCGTGCGTGGTATCGAGCGTCTGCCCGACCGCGCCGGTCGCGCCGATGCTGCGCTTGTTGGAGGCGGCGCATACGGCCTTGGTGGTTGCCGAGTGCACCGAGTGGAACTTGCCGCCGTCCATGCGCTCGAGCAGCATCAGGTGGCCGCCGGCGTCGACCACCGCGACCGTGATGGCGATGTTCGCCTCCTTCGCCAGCGCGACCGCCGTGTCCACCGCCTTGCGCGCGCCAGCGGCGGTAAGGCGCTTTGCGTCCTGGACGTACATGGCTCCTCCTCCTCGTTATATATTACCCGCATGCCTCTTTCCCACATCGAGCACTTCCTCATCGCCTCGGACGACATCGACGCCACGCGCGACTGGTACGCGCGCGTGCTCGGGATGACGAGCGGCCCGCACCCGGACTTCGGCTTCCCGGTGCACTGGATGTACCTGAACGGCGTCGACGTGGTGCACATCGGCCCGAGCGCGAGGATGGCGGGGGCGATCCAGAAGCAGTACCTGGGCCGCACGTCGCAGGACGCGGGGCAGGGGACCGGCGCGATCGACCACATCGCCTTTCGCGCCACGGGTCTGAGAGAAATGATTTCGCATTTGCGGAAACAAGGAATTTCCTTCAGGCAACGGCGTGCCAACGGCCAGGCGCTGTTCCAGCTCTTCTTCCACGACCCGAACGGCATCAAGATCGAGCTCAACTTCGACGCCGCCGAGGCCGAGGGCATCGAGCCCGAGCTGATGGCGGCGGACCTCATCCGCGCCAGCTGACCCCGTGAACCGGCCGAATGTTGTGGAGCGGCAGCTTGAGGTTGCCCTCGACAACATGCCGGGCGCGCTGGTCTACACCGACGACAAGCTGAACCTCGTCTTCTGCAACGCGCTCTTCAGGGAGATGTACAAGGTGCCGCCGGAGCTGCTGCAGCCCGGCCGGCCCTACGCCGACCTGCTGCGCTATCTGGCGCAGCACGGCTATTACGGCGCGGGCGAGGTCGAGGAGCACGTCGCCCGGCGCGTGGAGAGCCTGCGTAATCCGACCGGCCGCAGCTTCGAGGACCACGCGCCCGACGGCCGCTGGTATCGCATCCTGCGCCGGCGTGTCGCGGGCGGCGGCACCGTGACGGTGATGACCGACATCACCGAGCAGAAGCAGGCCGAGACGCAGCTCGCCGCCCGGGAGATCGAGCTTCATGTCGCGCTCGACAACATGCCGGGAGCGCTCGCCTACACCGACGAGAACCAGAACATCGTCTTCTGCAACGACCGCTTCAAGGAGATGTATATCGTCCCGCAGGACCTGCTGCAGCCGGGCCATCCCTATGCCGACCTGCTGCGCTATCTGGCGGAGAACGGCTATTACGGGCCGGGCGAGGTCGAGGCGCACGTCGCCCGGCGCGTCGAGAGCCTGCGCAACCCCACGGGCCAGAGCCTCGAGGACCACACGCCCGACGGGCGCTGGCTTCGCGTCCTGCGCCGGCGCGTGGCGGGCGGCGGCACGGTCACGGTGATGACCGACATCACGGCGCAGAAGCAGGCCGAGCGCGACCTGATCGAGGCGACGCGCCGCACCGAGGAAGCGAACAAGGTGATCACCGAGAACAATCGGATCCTGGAAGCGCTCAACGCCGAGATCCGCGACAAGAACGTCCAGCTCCAGGAGCAGGCGGCGCAGATCGCCGAGTGGAACGCGCGGCTCGAGACGCGGGTCGAGGAGCAGGTGACCCAGATCGGCCAGATGTCGAAGCTCACGCGCTTCCTGTCGCCGAAGGTGAGCGACCTCATCATGTCGGGCGACGCCGACGACCCGCTCAAGACGCGCCGGCGCGACATCACCGTGGTGTTCGTCGACCTGCGCGGCTTCACCGGCTTCACCGAGACCGCCGAGCCGGAGGAAGTCATGGGCGTGCTGCGCGAGTACCACGCCGAGCTCGGCCGCGCGATCATGGCCTACGACGGCACTATCGAGCACTTCGCGGGCGACGGCGTGATGATCCTGTTCAACGACCCGGTGCCGGTGCCCGACCACGAGCTCCAGGCGATCCGCATGGCGATCGTGATGCGCGAATCGGTGGGCGCGCTGGTGCGCGTATGGAAGAAGCGCGGCCATGCGCTCGGCTTCGGCGTCGGCATCGCCGGCGGCTACGCCACCATCGGCACCATCGGCTTCGAGGGCCGGCTCGACTACGGCGCGATCGGCGCGGTCACCAACCTCGCCGCGCGCTTATGCGGCGAGGCGAAGCACGACCAGATCCTGATCTCGCCGCGCATCTACTCGAAGGTCGAGGAGCAGGTCGAAGTCGAGGCGATCGGCGAGCTCGCCCTGAAAGGATTCCAGCGGCCGGTGATGGCTCACAACGTGATCCGGATGCGGCCCCAAAGCGCTTCCCAAGCGGCTGCTTGAAAGCGGTCGTTCGAAATCTCGTGTTCCGGCCCCTGACCCCGGGCCTCATGGACTGCATGGGAAGGGTGCTGCGCGGCAGCTGGGGCGCCGGCTGCTGGTGCATGTACCCGCGCCTGGCGCGGGCGGAGATGGCCGACACTCGCGGCGCGCGGCGGCGCGAGGCGATGACCAAGCTCGCGCGGCGCCGGCGCTCACCGGGTCTGCTCGCGTTCGAAGGCGACGAGCCTGTCGGCTGGGTCGCCGTCGCGCCGCGCGCCGAGCTCGCGCGCCTGGACGCCTCGCGCGCCACGCCGCGCGTCGACGACGTGGACGTCTGGGTCATTCCCTGTGTCACCGTGCGCCCGGGTGCCCGCGGCCGCGGCATCGCGCTCGCCCTGATCCGCGCCGCCGTCGCGTATGCGGCAAGGTGGCGTGCGCCCGCGGTCGAAGCCTATCCGCGCGCGGGCGGCGCGCGAACCGCCGACGACAACGCCTACATCGGCACCGAGCCGCTGTTTCGCCGCGCGGGCTTCCGCGTGATCCGCAAGCCGCGGGGAAAACCCGGCCGCAGCTCGCTGCGGCGGGTGGCCATGCGGGTCAAATGCTGACATGAGCCCCGAGCGGACGATCGGCGCCGTGCTGGTCTTCATCGGGCTTGCATCGCTCGGCGCGCTCGCCTGGGCCTCGCGGAGCACCGGCACAAACGTGATGGTGCTGGGCGTGTTCGCCGTTTTCGGAGCGGCGTGCATCTTCCTCGCGTGGCGCCTGTTCCTAGTCCCCGCTGCGCCGCCGGCCCCCGCGGCGCCGCCCGCCGCGGCTCAGCCGTCGCCGAGGCACGTCGGGCTTTCGCACGCCTGCTCGACCGCCGGGGTTCTGCTCCTCATGGCGTGCGCGCTGGTGCCGGCCCACTGGTATCCGGTCGCGCTCCTTTTCCTCGGGATCGCGCTGCTCGCGATTGCTCACGTCCTGACACCATGCGAGGAGCGGCTGGAGAAGCTGAGAAAAGCGCGCGCATCGACCCACTTGTGAGATCCGGCGCGCGAGGCACTCGGTCAACGAACGATGACCTCATCGCTCCAGTTTTTCCCCTTGTCCGACGCGCTAACGGAATCCAAAGCGCAATCAAAGATCTCACCCATCTTCTTCTGGCTATCCCGGACCGCGTTCACGCGCCCGCCTGGCAAGTTCTTGATTCGAGGAGTATTCACCTGCAGCCCGACAGGCTCGGGACTAAGATAGCCGGCATTGTTTCTGACTATTGGACGTTAGGTCGCACCGTATGCCGAGGAGGATGAATGAAGGCCCATGATCTGGTGGCACGCTTCGCCACGGCCGTGAGTCGCAGCGATGCAATGGCCGCGGCGCGAGCATCGCTTGAGGAACTAAAGGACCACGTAGGTGAGGTGGACGAAGCGCTGCGCTATATCTCCGGGGTGGGCGGCAACTTTCGGCAAGTTTTTTACCGCTCGCCCGAACTCACCCTCCTTAAGGTCTGCTTTCCCGCCGGACGGCGCACGCCGCCGCACGACCACGGCACGTGGGCGACAATCCTGCTCCTTGCCGGCGAGGAGAAGAACACGCTCTACCGCGCCGAGGATGGACTCTTGCGTAAGGCAAGCGAGGTCACTCTCAAGTCCGGCACAATCCTAGGTATGCGGGCCGAGACGGTGCACGTCGTCGAGTGCGTAGGCAGTGCGCCGACAATAGGCCTACATGTCTACGGCGGTGACATCTTCGAACTGCCGCGCCGCATGTGGCATCCGCAGACCCTCGAGGAGCACAAGCTCGATTGGTCACTCTATGAACACTTCGCGCGTATTGCTTCCGAGGCCTC
>DATIGR010000038.1:0-3397 GCA_035454645.1 Burkholderiales bacterium | reverse complement strand
GGCCGGCCTCGCGCACATCGACTACCCCCCCGACAACGCGCCCGCGGGCGCGAAGCGCACCACCGAGATCGTCGGCAACACGCCCGACGCCTTCCCGAGCCGCGAAGCCGCGCGCGCGTACCTCGGGCCGAAGAAGCCGCCCGAAAGGTATGTCCATTACCTGAAAGATCTGAGCGTCAAGCGAGACCCCCATTTCCGCGACACGTTCAGGAAGGTGCTCGCCGGCGGCGAGCGCCCCAAGCTCGGCGTCGACATGTGGCCGCTGATCGGCGAGGTGCGCTGCCCGATCCTCTCGGTGCGCGGCACGCGCTCCGACATGTACGCGCCCGAGACCGTGGCGAAGATGAAGGCCGCAAACCCGCGGCTGCAGGTCGTGGAAGTCGATGCCGGCCACGACATCGCCGGCGACAATGAAAATAGCCTGGTACAGGAGCTGAGCGGATGGATCTCCAAACTCAAGCCATGAGCACCCGGGGCGTAGACCACCTGGCAATCGTCACCGACGACATGCCGACCGCGATGGACTTCTACACGCGCGTGCTGCAGTTCCGCCTGGTGCACGTGCGCCGCGTGCCCTACGAGCAGGACCGCTGGCAGCCGCCCTACGACAACCTGCGCCACTACTTCTTCGACATGGGCAACGACTCGCTGTTCGCGATCTTCGAGTACCCGAAGGGCCTGCCGCGGCAGAACCGCGACCACATCGGCGGCATGCAGCACGTCGCCTTCCACGTAGCCCCCGAGCGCTTCGACCGCCTGGTCGAGCACGTGAAGAGCTGCGGCCTCGAAGTGCGCGGCCCGGTGCCGCTCGGCGGGCGCTTCTGGTCGGCGTACTTCCTCGACCCCTTCGGCACGCGCCTGGAGCTCGCCACCGACCGGAGCGGCGCGTACCGGGGCCGCGTCGTGGAGTCGGTGCTGCAGACCGAGGAGGAGGCGCGCGCCGAGCTCGAGACCCTGTTCTCCGACCCGGCCGAGGTCGAGCGCTGGCTCGGGCGCATGCCGCTCAAGAAGGAGCCCGCGAAGCAAGAGGTCGGGGTCTGACCCCTATAATTCCCGGGTCAAACCAAGGAGGGGGATGACCATGGTCCGAAAAATGCTCGTCGCCGCCGCGCTCGCTTTCACCGGGAACGCCCAGGCGCAACCGATCGAAGTGAAGGTCGCCGAGTTCGTCGGCGCGCAGCACTTCATGAGCAAGTGGCTGGTCGCGTGGGGCGAGAAGCTCGAGAAGGCCTCCGGCGGGCGGCTCGTGTTCAAGCACTTCCCCGGCGCGACCATGGCGCCGGTGCCGGGGCACTACGACCTCGCCGCCTCCGGGCGCGCCGAGGTGTCGTGGTTCCTGCACGGGGCCACCCCGGGGCGCTTCCCGCTCACCGAGCTCACGCACCTGCCCTACGTGGTGGGCAGCGCCGAGATCGGCACCAAGACGATCAACGACGCCGGGCTGCGCTCGAAGTACCTCGACGCCGAGCACCGGGGCGTGAAGGTGCTGCTGCTGCTCACGCACCAGCCCGGCAACATCCACACCACGAAGAAGCCGGTGAGCAGCGCCGACGACATCCGCGGCCTGCGCATCCGGCCCGCCTCGCCCACCATCGGCAGCTTCATTAGCGCGCTCGGCGGCACGCCGGTGGGCATCTCGCCCGCCGAGCAGCTCGACGCGCTGCAGAAGGGCACGCTCGACGGTACCTTCATCGACTACGGCGGCGCGGGCATCGCGTTCAAGATGGGCGGCACCATCAAGCACGTGACCGAGATGTACTCGTACGTGTCCTCGTTCGGCGTCGGCATGAACCCGGCGTTCTTCAACCGCCTGCCCGCGGACCTGAAGAAGCTCCTCGACGACTCGGTGAAGGGCGTGGAGAAGGAAGTGGGCATGGGCTGGGACGCGCTCGACGACATCGGCAAGAAGCTGCTGGTCGACGGCGGCGCGCAGCCGATCCGGCTGTCCGCGGCCGAGGACGCGAAGTTCCGCAAGACCGCGGCCGATGTCACCGAGGCGCGGCTGAAGGAGCTCGAGGCGAAGGGCCTGCCGGCGCGCGCCGCGTTCGCGATGATCAAGTCGCTGTCCGAGAAGCACGCCAAGAGCTCGCGCAACTTCTGGAAGTGATGGGGTCTGACCCCGGTCTTAAGTTTGGGGTCAGACCCCACATTTGACTTTGGGGTCTGACCCCTGACCCAGACCCTGGCCCGCTTCTTCGGCTACGCCGCGGCGCTCGCGCTCGCCGCGATGATGCTCGTGGTGGCGGCCGACGTCGTGCTGCGCGCGGCGTTCCGCGTGCCGGTGCGCGGCCAGTTCGAGCTGGTGGAGCTCGCGCTCGGCTGGATGCTGTTCCTGGCGCTGCCCGCGGTGTTCCTGCTCGGCGCGAACCTGGTGGTGGACGTCGCCGACCACTTCGTCTCGGCACGCGTGCGCCGCGCGCTCGAGCTCTTCGGCGCCGCGGCCTCGCTCGCCGCGCTCGGCGTGATGCTGTGGCAGATGGTGCCGCAGGCGCTCTACATGATGAGCTTCGGCGACATGACCTTCGACCTGCAGCTCCCGAAGACCTGGTATGCCGCGCCCGCGCTCCTCGGCATCGTATGCTCGGCCGTGGTCGTGCTCGGTCTCCTCGTGCGCGAGCTGCGGCGCCGGTGACCAACCTCCTGATCGGCCTCGCCGGCGTGGTGCTGCTGCTCGTCGCGCTCTTCGCGCGCGTGCCGATCGCGGTCGCGCTCGCGCTCACCGGGATGCTCGGCTACGCCGCGATCGACGGCTGGCAGACCGCGCTCGACGTGATGGGCGCGGTGCCCTTCGAGCTCGCGAGCGTGCGCGCCAACGCCTACGCGTTCTCGGTGGTGCCCCTCTTCATCCTGATGGGCGCGGTGGCGGCGCGCGCCGGCATGTCGCGCGAGCTCTTCGACGCGGCGAACGCGATCTTCTCCGGATTTCGCGGCGCACTTACCAACGCCACGATCGGCGCCTGCGCCGCCTTCGGCGCGATCTGCGGCTCCTCCATCGCCACCGCGGCGACCTTCTCCAAGGTGGCGATCCCCGAGATGCGCCGCCACGGCTACGACGGCGGGCTTGCCGCCGGCGCCGTCGCCTCCGCCGGATGCCTGGGCATCCTCATCCCGCCCTCGGTGATCCTCGCGATCTACTCCCTCGTGGCCGAGGAGTCGCTCGCGAAGCTGTTCGCCGCCGCGCTCATTCCCGGGCTCCTCCTCGCCGCGCTCTACGTCGCCATCACGGTTCTGCTCGCCCGCGTGCGGCCGCAGTGGATGCCGAGGTTCGAGGCGATGCCTTTCACCGAGCGCCTGAAGGCGGCGACCGGTCTGTGGAAGCTCGCGGTGCTCTTCTTCCTCGCGGTAGTGGGCATCTATCTCGGCTGGTTCTCGCCCACCGAGGCGGCCGCGGTCGCGG
>DATIGR010000037.1:0-9478 GCA_035454645.1 Burkholderiales bacterium | reverse complement strand
CGTCACGTCCTTCGGCAGGAGGCGCATCAGGTGACGTCCGATGCGCTCCGAGACCTCGCGCGCGCTGTCGAAGTCGAGGGTGCGCCGGATCGGCAGGAACACGTGCAGCCCGGTCTTGCCCGAAGTCTTGACGATCGGCTCGAGCGCCATACCGTTCAGCAGCTCGCGCAGCTTGAACGCCACTTCCTTGCCCTTCTCGAAGGCCACCGTGTTCAGCTCGGGCTCCTCGCCCGGCGCCTCCTTCCCCGAATAGATGTACGGGTCGATGTCGAACACGACGTAATCGGGGTAGTTCAGGATCGAATTCTCCAGCGCCTGCAGCGACGAGGAATAGTCCGTGCCGGTCACCGGCGAATCCGGCCCGGTGCGCGCGCGCGAATGCCAGACGTGGAATTCCAGCGTCCCCGACTGCGCGAGCCAGAGCAGCGTCGGCAGGTTGTTGCACAGCAGGTAGTCGTGGCTTTCGTCCTTGTGCCCGGAGAACACCGTGATCGTCTCGACGAACGGCGGGCGTGCCTGCGCCCAGTGCTTCTGGAAGAAGCGCTGGCCCTTGATGCCGTCGGGCATGCGGATCATGGTGAGCGGCCGATCGGCGAGATGCGGCAGCATGAAGGGCGATACCTGCGCGAGATAGCGCAGCAGGTCTCGCTTGGTGAGCGCCGGCTGCTTGAGCGCCGGGTCGGCCGGCCAGTAGACGCGATCGAGATGCGTGAGCTTGACAGCGTGGGCGCCGACTGCGATGGCGTAGCTCGCTTTCCTGTTCTCGAGCTGTTGCAGTACCTCGTCTATCGTTGCATCGCCGGTGGCAGCGACTTCCGCGCGAGGCTGCGAGCGCCGCACGCCTTTCGCGTCGATGTCGTCGCGCAGCCGCAGGAAAACCGGCGCGCGCAGCGAGCCCTCCTCGGTCCAGCCCTGGAACTTCACCTCGACCACGGCTCGCGGCTCGACCCAGGTCGTCGGCGCGTTCACCTCGGGCTTTTCGGCAAACGGGCAGCTCTTGCGCTCGAGCGGCGCGAGCCGCGCGCGCACCAGGGCGAGCGAGCGCTCGTCGAATCCCGACCCGACGTGCGACGCGTAGCGCAGCTTCTTTCCTTCCCAGGCGCCGACGAGCAGGGCGCCGAGCGGCGCGCGCGCCCCCTTGCCCTTCGTGTACCCGCCGATCACGAATTCGGCGCTGTGCGTCGACTTGACCTTGAGCCACGACCCCGAGCGCCCGCCGGGTTCGTAGCGGCTCTGCTTGCGCTTGCCGACCACGCCCTCGAAGCCGCTCGCGAGCGCGGCCGCATAGAGCTCCACCCCGTTCTCCGAGGTATGCACGAGCTGGACCCCCGCGGAAGGCAGCAGGCATTGCGCCAGATAGCGCCGCCGATCCTCGTAGGGCGACCGGCGCAGATCGATGCCGTCAAAGTAGAGCAGATCGAAACAATAGAACACCACGCTCTGGCCGCGGTTCTGCAGCGCGTTGAAGGAAGGCTTGCCGTGCGCGTCGAAGGCGACGATCTCGCCGTCGAGGATCATGCGCGGCCCCTGCTTGGCCAGCTCTGCCGCGAGTCCGGGAAACTGCTTCGCGAGCTCGAGCCCCCGCCTGGACCTCAGCCTCACGTTCTTATCCAAGAATGCCAGCACGCGGTAGCCGTCGAGCTTGGGCTCCCACATCCAGTCGGGCTTGTTGAAGGGCGCCTCGGCGAGCTGCGCCAGCATCGGCTCGAGTTCCCGCGGCATTGCCTCGCGCCTGCCGGCCGGAACGAGGCTCGCCGCAGCGATGCGCTGCACCGGCATCGCCTTCATCTCGTCGACCGCGATTCCCGACAGCACCGAGCGATTGCGCGCGGCGACGTCGTCCTTCGACGCGAAGCGGTCCTTGTGCTTGATGAGCAGCCAGTCCTTGCCGCGCGAAGTGCGCACCAGCGCGAACGAGCCTTTCACCTTCTCCCCGCGCAGCAGGATGCTCAGCTTTCCCTTCTCGAGTCCCTTTCGCACCTGCGCCTCGGCCCGCTCCCGGTCCAGCCAGAGCCCCTCCTCGTCCGGCGAGTACACGCCGCAGTCCCACACGATCACCTCTCCCGCGCCGTACTGGCCCGGCGGGATCACGCCCTCGAACGAGGCGTAGTCGAACGGATGATCCTCGGTCGGCACCGCCAGGCGCTTCTCGGCCGGATCGAGCGACGGTCCCCTGGGCACCGCCCAGGACTTGAGCACCCCGTCGCACTCGAGGCGAAAGTCGTAGTGCAGGCGCCGCGCCGAGTGCTGCTGGATGACGAACAGCAGCGGGCCGCTGTGCGCTTCAACCACCGCAGGCGCTGGCTCCGGAGTCGCCGCGAACGTCCGCTTGGAGGAATACTCGCTAAGCTTCCCCTTGGCCATGTCCCATTCTAAGAAACTGCTCGCCGGCGCGAGCGGCTATTCGTTCAAGGAGTGGAAGGGAAGCTTCTATCCCGACGACATCAGAGCCGAGGCCATGCTCGCGTTTTACGCCGCGCGCCTGCCCACGGTGGAAATCAACAACACCTTCTACCGCATGCCGAAGGTCACGGTGCTGGAGAACTGGGCGGCGGTCACGCCGCAGTCCTTCCGCTTCGCCATCAAGGCTTCCCGGCGCATCACGCATTTCTCGCGCCTCGATGCGGAAAAGGCGAGGGATTCGGTGGAATTCCTCTACCGCAACCTCGCCGCGCTGGGCGCCAAGCGCGGGCCGGTGCTTTACCAGCTGCCGCCCTTTCTGAAAAAAGATGTTCCAAGATTAAGTGAATTTCTCCATCTGCTGCCCGAAGGCCACCATGCGGCGTTCGAGTTCCGCAACGAGAGCTGGTTCTCGGACGACGTCTACGATGCCCTCAAGGCGTCCGGCGCGGCGCTGTGCCTGTCCGAGCGCGAGGACAACGCCCCGCCCCCGCTGGTCGAGACCGCACCCTGGGGCTACGTCCGCCTCCGGCTTGAAACATATTCGGACCATGATCTCGCGCAATGGGCGCGCAGACTGACGGCGAGCGGCTGGCGCGAGATCTACGTCTACTTCATGCACGAGCCGACGGCGCCCGGGTACGCGCAAGCCCTCATGGGGTTCGTGGAATAATCGGCGCGCATGGCCACCGCGAGCCTGGAGATCGCCGAGCTGGAGGTTTCCTACGGCGCCACGCCGGTGCTCCACAGGGTGAGCCTTGCGGTCGCCGCCGGCGAGTTCGTCGCCCTGCTCGGCCCCTCGGGCTGCGGCAAGACCACGCTGCTGCGCGCGGTCTCGGGATTCGTCCCGGTAGCCGCCGGGCGCATCAGCGTGGGCGGGCGCGACATCACGTACGCGCCGCCGGACAAGCGCGGCATGGCGATGGTGTTCCAGTCCTACGCCCTCTGGCCGCACATGAGCACCGCGCAGAACCTCGGCTACGGCCTGAAGCTGCGGCGCGTGGCGAAGCCCGAGATCGCCCGGCGGGTCGCCGAGATCCTCGCGATGCTCAAGCTCGAAGGGTTCGGCGAGCGCAACGTGACCCAGCTCTCCGGCGGCCAGCGCCAGCGCGTGGCGCTCGGGCGCGCGCTCGCGGTCAGCCCGGAGCTCCTGCTGCTCGACGAGCCGCTCTCCAACCTGGACGCGCGCATTCGCGAGGAGGTGCGCCACGAGATCAAGGCGCTGCAGGCGAAGCTGGGCATCACGACCATCCACGTCACCCATGACCGCGAGGAGGCGATGGTGATGGCCGACCGGATAGCGATCCTCGACGCCGGCCGCATCGCGCAGCTCGGCTCGCCCGAGGAGGTGTACAACCGGCCGAACTCGCCTTTCGTCGCGGCCTTCATGGGCGCCGGCAACGTCCTCTCCCTGGAGGCGAAGCCCGCCAATGGCGGCATGGAAATCCAGCCGGGCGCCCACAACGA
Organism: Burkholderiales bacterium; assembly: GCA_035454645.1. Lineage (GTDB taxonomy): Bacteria > Pseudomonadota > Gammaproteobacteria > Burkholderiales > SG8-39 > SCGC-AG-212-J23. Next base: position 5,611 of record DATIGR010000037.1, on the reverse strand, counting down.
CGGCGTTCTCGTGCCCGGCCCTGCCCTCGCCGGCCCTGTGCTCGCGCATTTCCGCAGCGAGGCGGCGCGCCTCGGCCCGGCCGACGAGCGCGCCCCCGACCGGCTGATGCTGCGGGGCCGCATCACCCAGGCGTCGTATCCGGGCGGCTTCTACCGCTACGCGGTCGCCGTAGGGCAGAATCAGTTCATGGTGGACGATACCCGGCGCCTGGCCGTGGGCGAGCGAGTGGGCATCGCGCTGCCGGTTTCTTCGCTGCACATCTTTTCGAGGAGGGAGACATGAAACGCACTGTTGTACTTGCCGCGCTCGCGGCGGCACTCGCCGCTGCACCCGCCGCCGCGCAGAAGACGACGCTCAACGTCGTCACCGCGGGCGACCAGAACATGGTCGATTACGTGAAGGACTTTCTCGCGCCGCGCTTCGAGAAATCCAACCCGAGCGCCACGGTGAAGGCGGTCGGCACCGGGCCGGGCGACGCCGGCTCGCAGAAGATCGCGGAGAAGCTGCAGGCGCAAAAGGCGAACGCCGCCTGGGACGTCGACGTCGCGGTCATCCACCAGAAGATGGCCGGCGACCTCGTGCGCGAGGGCCTGCTCGCGCCGTACGTGCGTGACGTCGCGACCGGCAGGCTGGTGACCTCGGAGGCTTCCAAGAACGCGCTCGGCACCAACGTCGCGGGCTACGTGATCCCGATGTTCCAGAGCCAGACCGCGATCGCCTGGAACCCGGCGCTGGTGAAGGCGCCGCCGAAGAGCTACGACGAGCTCGCCGCCTGGGCGAAGGCGAACCCGAGGAAGTTCGGCTACAACGGCATCAAGGGCGGCATGTCGGGCGTCGCGTTCGTCGTCGGCTGGGTCTACGCCAACACGCCGGATGCCGATCGGCTGATGAAAGGTCCCTACGACCCCGCGACCAAGGCGAAATGGGACGGCGCGCTCGGCAAGCTGAAGGACTTCAACCGCAGCGTGGTGATCACGCCCGGCAACGCTGGCACGCTCGACATGCTGAACCGCGGCGAGATCGTCATGGGGCCGGTCTGGGTCGACATGTTCTATACCTGGATGGCCGACGGGAAGCTGCCGCCGAGCATGCGCCTGCAGCTCATCGGCCCCGGCATGCCGGGCCAGCCGATGTATTACGTGATCCCGGCCAAGGCGGCGAACATGGCCGCGGCGAAGAAGTTCGTCGAGATGGCGACCAGCCCCGAGATCCAGGCCGAGGGCATCGTGAAGAAGTTCAACTGGTACCCGGGGATCGACGCCCAGCACGTGAAAGCCAAGCTCGACGACAAGACCTGGAACAAGCTGTTCGTCGACGTCACGCCGCAGGACCTCGCGTCGAAAGGCAAGGTGTTTCCGATCAAGCAGTACTTCGACGACATCCTCGAGAGCTACGAGAGGAAGGTTCTGAACTAGCCTGAGCGCGCATGCGCGATAGCGGCCGGCTTGGGCCGCTCCTGGTGGCGCCAGCACTGCTGATGGTGCTGGCGCTCTTCGTTTATCCCCTCGGCTACTCGCTCGCCACGGCGTTTGAAGCCAAGGGCGGCGGCTTCACGTTCGGGAATTTCGTCAAGGCATTCGAGTTCTACAGCGTGGACATCGGCTTCACGCTGGTGATCATCGGCCTGTCGACGCTTCTCGTCGCGGCTGCCTCGATCGCCATCGGCGGCTACCTGGTGCTCGGCGAGAACCCGCGCGCGGTCGCGCTGCTGCGCTGGCTCTACCGCTGGCCGCTGTTCATCCCGTTCGTGGTCGCGGCGCAGTGCATGCGCTCGTTCCTCGCCAAGAACGGCCTGATGAACAACACCTTCGTCGCGCTCGGGATCCTGGAGCTCGACCAGACCACCGGGTTCCTCGACTGGCGCGGGATCGTGATCACCTTCGTGTGGAAGCAGACGCCGTTCGTCGCGCTGCTGGTGGCGGGCGCCATGGCCTCGCTCGACCGCTCCACCATCGAAGCGGCGCGCAACCTCGGCGCGTCGCGGCTGCGGATCCTCCTCGAGATCCTGGTGCCGCAGGTGATGCCGACGCTCATCGTCGGGCTGATCCTGTCCTTCGTCACCATGATGAGCGTGCTTTCCGTGCCGCTCATGATCAGCGGCGAGTCGCCGACCATGATGACGGTCGACATGGCGTTCCGCATCAACAACTACGGCGACTACGGCACCGCCAACGCGCTCGGCTTCATCTCCTATCTGATGACCGCGGCCTGCGCCTGGTTCTATCTCAAGAGATCGATTCGATGAATGCCTGGATCGCCCGCGGCCTGGTCCTTGGCCTGCTGGCCTTCATCGTGCTCGGTCCGCTCGCCAACCTCGCGCTCTGGGCGGCCGCCGAGCAGTGGTACTTCCCGCACAAGCTGCCCGTCAGCTACGGCACCAAGTTCTGGCAGCAGGTGTTCAAGCCGCGCGGCGACGCGCTAGTGTCGCTCGTGACGAGTATATGGATCGCGCTTGCCACTGTAGGGTTATGTCTAATGTTGGCCGTTCCCGCCGGCTACGCGCTGGCGCGCCTGAAGCTTCCCTGGCGCAGCGCCATCCTGCTCGCCTTCCTGATGCCGCAGGCATTCCCGAGCCTCGCGGTGTACATCAACATCGCGCGCATCTTCTACGACCTGAAGCTCAACGGCACGATGCTCGGCGTGATCCTGGTGCACACGGTGCACGGCCTGGTGTTCGCCGTCTGGATCACCGCCGCCGCCTTCGCGGCGGTGGACCGCGACCTGGAGCTCGCCGCGCGCAACCTCGGCGGCTCGGGGCTGCGCACCTTCCTCACCGTCAGCCTGCCGCTCGCCGCCCCCGGCATCATGGCGAGCGCGATCTTCGTGTTCCTCGAGTCGCTGGACGAATTCACCGGCACGTTCTTCGTCGGCGTGCCCGACGTCATCACGCTGCCGCTCCTCATGTTCACCGCGAGCATCGCCGGCAACTACCAGATCGCGGCGATCACCGCGCTCGTGCTGCTCGTGCCCTCGGTGGTGTTCATGCTGTTCATCGAGCGCTTCCTGAAGGCGGACGTGCTGTCGAAGATCGGCGCATAATTGCGCCCTGGAGGGAGGACCGGCCATGAGGAAAGTCAGGGCTTCGATGATGAACGCGATCCACGACCTGCCGCTCTTGGTCGCGCGCGACGAAGGCTTCTTCCGCGACCAGGGGCTCGAGGTGGAGATCGTGCGGACGCCCGGCTCCGGGCAGCGCGACTCCGACCACCAGGCGCTGCGCGCCAACGTGTTCGACCGCACCATGGAGTCGCTCTACGACCAGGGCGCGTGCGACCAGTTCCGCATGTGCGAGTGGGGCGTGATGAAGCGCGCGGTGGAATCGAACGTCGCCCCCGGCCACCGGCCGGCGAAGATCGTCGCGCTCGGCTCGGCGATGTCCTCGTTCGCCATCGTCACCGCGCCGAAATCGCGCATCTACGAGCCCGAGCAGCTCAAGAACCGTCCGATCGCGGTCAGCCCCTACAACGGCTCGCACTTCACCACGCTCAAGCTGCTGGAGGGGTTTCTCAGGCGCGAGCAGATCAAGACCGCGTTCGCCGGCACCATGAAGGAGCGCCTCGAGGCGGTCGCGAAGGGCGAAGTGGCCGCGGCGAGCCTGATGGAGCCCTGGATCAGCATCGCCGAGAAGCGCGGCCTGCGCGTGCTGATCGAGTCGCACTCCACGCGCAGCGAGGCGGCGGGCGAAGAGCTCGACGGGCCGACCCTCGCCAAGATGTTCCGCGCCGAGGCCGCGGCGGCCGAAGCGATCGACAACGACCCCGAAAAATTCGCCCGTTACCTGATTGACGAGGCCGGCGGCCTGCTCGAGCCGGGGGACCTGAAGCTCGAGCGCATCCTGAACGCGCCGCCGGAGCCCTATACGCGCGAGCGCTTCGACCACACCTACCAGTGGACGCTCGGCTGGGGCCTGGTGCCGCCCGGCGCCACCTACGAGAACACGGTGGACAATCGCGCCTGGCAGTAGGCGGCTCCCCGCAGGAAGAAGCGCTCTCCGGCTCCTCGGGCCTGGAGCGGCTGCGGCTTTACTACAGCCGCAACGAGGGGCGGATCGCGGCTGTTTTCTTCGCGGCCGGCTTCGTGTTCGACATGTTCACCGTCGGGCGCATCGATTCGTGGCTGACGATCGGCCAACAGCTCGCGTACCTGCTGGTGATCATGGCGGTCCTGCTGCACATGTTTCTCGAGCAGGACGCGCCGCTGCCCGAGCCCGCCGGTCCTGTCTTGAAGAAGTGGTACTACGAGTACCGCTCGCCGCTCGTGCATTTCCTCATGGGCGCGTTGCTCAATCTCTACGCCATCTTCTATTTCAAGAGCTCTTCGCTGCTCGTCTCGTTCGGCTTCCTGGGCGTGCTCATGGCGGTGCTGCTCGCGAACGAGGTCAAGCGCATCAAGTCGTTCGGGCTGCCCGTCAAGTTCGCGCTGCTCAGCCTCTGTTTCCTCTCCTTCTCCGCCTGCGTGGTCCCGGTGCTCGTCGGCAGCATCGGCCTCGGCGTTTTCCTGCTATCGATGCTGGCTGGGTGTGTGCCGCTCGCTGCCGCTGCCTGGAGGGTGCTCAGGAAGAATCCCGAAAAGGCCATGCTCGCCCGGCGCCAGATCCTCGTGCCGCTCGGCGCCGTGGTCGTCGGCTTCCTCGTCTTCTACCTCTTCCGCCTGATCCCGCCGGTGCCGCTGTCGATCCCGTTCATCGGCGTCTATCACAACGTGGAGAGGACGGAGGCCGGCTACGCGCTGAGCCACGAGCGGCCGGTGTGGCGCTTCTGGCACAACGGCGACCAGGATTTCATCGCCCGGCCCGGCGACCGGATCTACGTCTACTTCCGCGTGTTCTCGCCCGCGCGCTTCTCCGATCAGGTGCAGATGCGCTGGCACTGGAAGGACCCGGCGCGCGGCTGGACGCTGCACGACACGATCCCGATCCGCATCGTCGGCGGCCGCGAGCAGGGCTTCCGCGGCTACGGCTTCAAGTCCAACTACCAGCCCGGCGAGTGGAAGGTGCAGGTCGAGACCACCGACGGGCGCGAGATCGGCCGGGTGTACTTCGACCTCGCGCTCGCGCCCGAGGCGCCGCGCAGCTTCCGGAGCGAGCTCGACTAGGGACTCCGAAAGCTGAATGGTCGTCCCCGCGAAGGCGGGGACCCCGTTTAGAAAATTAGAACGCCTGCTCGGAAAGGTCCTTCCACTCCGGATTCATCTCTTCGATCAGCCTGATCTTCCACGCCCGGTTCCACTTCTTGAGTCTCTTCTCCCTTTGAATCGCCTCGTACATGCCAGCGTGCACCTCGAAGTACACGAGCGTGTGCACACCGTATTGCTTGGTAAATCCGGCCACGCAGCCGTTTCCATGCGCGTCGACGCGATCGGCGAGATTGGCTGTTACGCCGATATACAGCGTTCCGTAGGGTTTGCTGGCGAGGATGTAGACCACCGGTTGCTTCACTCGGTGAGCAACGCGCTGACATCCGGTCGGGTTGACTTCAAAAAAGCAGACTGGGTCCCCGCCTGCGCGGGGACGACCATTCAGCTTTCGGAGTCCCTAGTCGAGCTCGCTCCGGAAGCTGCGCGGCGCCTCGGGCGCGAGCGCGAGGTCGAAGTACACCCGGCCGATCTCGC
>DATIGR010000036.1:0-3852 GCA_035454645.1 Burkholderiales bacterium | reverse complement strand
CCAGTACGAGGCCCAGCCCTCGTTCATGATCTGGCAGGCGAACACCGGGTAGAAGTAGAGCGACTCGGCGCGCACCGCGAGGAAGATGTCGCGCTCCCACTGCTCGAGCTCGGGGGCGTAGTTGGCGATGAACCAGAGCAGATCGTATTCCGGGTGCGGCGGGATGCGGGTGCGCACCGGGCCGGACGCAGGCGCCTGCGGCGCGCCTTCGCCCGGCAGGGCCTGGAAGCGCTTCTGGAACGCGCTCTGCTTGGCGGCCTCCTTTTCCGCCACGAACTCCGGGTAGCGCGCGCGGTGCAGCTCGCCCGTGACGTCGACGTGCGACTCGAGCGCGAGCGCCGCGTCGAGCACCGCTTCGACGCGCTCCAGGCCCGCCGACTCGATCGCCTCCTGGATGCGGCTCGCGTGCACCGCGGCGCGCTCGACGATGTTGCCGCCCGCCATCTCGTGGAAACGCGCGAACAGCTGGTTGTTCTTGGCGAAGTCGGCGTGGCCGATGACGTGCGCGGTGACCAGCGTGTTCTCGGCGAGCGAGTTCGAGTCCATCAGGAACGCGCGGCACGGATCGCCCGGGAACATGACCTCGAAGATCTTCGAGTGCCCCATGCTCTGGCGCACGAGCTGGTGGATGTAGCGCACGCCGAAGGACCAGTGCGGCATGCGGATCGGCAGGCCGTAGACCGCGATCTCGGTCATCAGGCTCTGCGGCGCGAGCTCGAAGTCGACCGGGTAGTAGTCCAGGCCCAGGCGCCGCGCGAGCGACTCGATGCGCTCGGCGTAGTCGTCGAGCTCAGTCATCCGCGGCTTGCTCGGTGAAGAACTCCCGGATCGCGCGCCAGATGTCTTCCTGCGAGCCGAGGTGGCTGACGCCCACCGGGTGGCCCTGGGCCTTCAGCTCGCCGAACAGCTCCGCGAGCTGCGTGTCGCGCGGGCGGAAGCTCGCGACGGCGCCGGTCTCGACGTAGCCCGTGTAGTTGAGCAGCGGCGCGAGCTCGCCGAGCGCGGCGCGCGCCGCCTCGCGGTCCTCGGCGGCGTTCTCGCCGTCGGAGGCGTAGAAGAAATAGGCGTTGTAGCGGCTCGGGTCGTAGCGGCTCTGCAGCACGTCGAGCGCGAGCTTCGCGACGCTCGAGCTCACCGTGCCGCCGCTCGAGGAGGCCTGGAAGAACTGGCTCTCGTCGAACTCCCAGGCCTGCGCCGCGTGCGCGAGGAACAGGGTCTCGACCTTGGTGTACTGGCGCCGGATGCCCTGCAGCGCGAAGAAGAAGAACTGCTTGGCGAGCCGCCGCTGCGCCTCGTCCATGCTGCCCGAGACGTCGAGCGCGAATATCACCGCGGCGTTCGTCGCCGGCAGCGAGCGGCGGTGCAGCTGCCGGAAGCGCAGGTCCTCGTTGATCAGGGCGAGCGCGTCTTCCTGGACCGCGTGGCGCTTGGCGGCTTCCCTGAGCGTGCGCCGGCGGTCCAGGCGCGAGCGCGCGCCGCGCTTGTCCCAGCCTTCGCGCACGTAGTCGGGCTCGTCCAGCGCCGCGGCGCGCTTGGGCTTGAGCTCCGGGAGCTTGAGCTCCTCCCACAGCCAGTCGACGATCTCGTCCACCTTGAGCTCGACCACGAAGCGGATCTCGCCCTCGCCGGTGCCCGCCTGGCCGCGCTCGTCGCCTTCGGCGCGCCCCGGGCGCAGCACGTCGCCCGGCTGGCCCTTGCCCTGGCCGGCGCCGCTCTGCGCGTCGGGCTCGAGCAGGCGGAAGCGGGCGTGCTCGAGGAACTTCACCGGCACCGCGACCGTGCGGTTGTCGGGGCGGCTGATGAGGTCGGCGTTCGCTAACAGCTCGGGCAGGCTTTCCCTGACCGCGGCGCGCACCTTCTGGTTGTGCCGCAGCCAGTCACGCGCCCCTCGCGAGAAGAGCTCGTACCAGGGTGTTTCTGCGGCGATTCTGATCATTCTTGGGCAAGCAGGGTAGTCACGTAGTTGAGCGCTTCCCTCGCGCTATGGGCGTCGTAGCCGTATTCGTCGACCAGGCGCTTCTCGACCACCGAGATCTTCTGCCGCGTCTCCTCGTCGGGGCGCGACGTCGACGAAACGAGCCGCAGCACGTCGCGGCGCTGCTCGAACAGATACTGCTCGACCGCGTCGTGCAGCGGCGCGTGGCTGTCGAGGGTGAACTTCTCGCCGCGCTTGTAGGCGCCCATCGCCTTCCTCACCACCTCCTGGCGGAAGGAGAGCTTGCCCGACTCGGAGATCTTGATCTTGTCCTCGACCGAGCGCAGGAAGCGCTCGTCGGGCTTGCGCTCCTCGCTGGTGATCGGGTCCTTGACGGCCCGGTTGTCGAGCGTCGCCTCGACCTCGTCGAGGTACTTCTCGAGCAGCTGCTGCGCCTCGGCCTCGAACGACACGAACAGCGCCTTGTGCACGTCCTCCTTGACCCAGCGGTTGTAGAAGTCCTTGCGCACCGTCACCAGGAAGTCGATCCACTTGCGCTTCTTCTTGCCGTCGATGCGCACGTCGGACTCGATCGCGTCTTTGAGCGCGATCAGCACGTTCATGGTGGTGAGGCTCTTCGCCTGCGACTGGATGATCGCGTTGGACAGCGCGTTGATCACGAAGCGCGGCGACACCCCGGCGAGCCCCTCGTCGGGGTTCTTGGCGCGCAGCTTCTCGACCTCGGACTCCGACTGCGCCACCCCTTCGACGTCCTCGCCCGCGTACAGGCGCACCTTCTTCGGGTTCTCGGCCTCGCGCTCCTCGCCCTCGGCGAGGCGCGTCAGCACCGCGAACACCGCGGCGGTGTGCAGCTGGTGCGGGTCGAGGTGCACCTCGCGGAACGCCTGGGTGGAGGACACGAGCTTGCGGTAGATGCGCGCCTCTTCCTTGTAGGACAGGGTGTAGGGCACCTGCACGATCACCATGCGGTCGAGCAGCGCCTCGTTCTCCGCCTCCTGCAGGAACTTGCGGAACTCGGCGAGGTTGGTGTGCGCGAGGATGGTCTCGTCGAGGTGGATCAGCGGGAAGCGCGACACCTTGACGTTCTTCTCCTGGGTGAGGGTGAGCAGCAGGTACAGGAACTCGCGCTTGACCTTGAGGATCTCGATCATCTCGAGCAGCCCGCGGCTCGCGGCGAACACCGCGCCCGACCACGACCAGGCGCGCGGGTCGCCCTCGTCGCCGAACTCGGCCACCTTGGAGAGGTCCACCGAGCCGACGAGATCGGCGATGTCGGCGGTGCTCGGGTCGTGCGGCGCGTAGGTCCCCACGCCGACCCGGCCGGCCTCGGAGATGAAGATCCGCTGCACCGGCACCTGCATGAAATCGCCGGCGAATTCGTGCTGCAGGCGCGTGGCGCAGTACGGGCAGAGCTCGCCCGTGACGTCGACGCTGTAGGTGGAGCGGAACTGCCCGCGCAGCGTGTGCGGCACGAGGTGCAGCGGCGACTCGTGCACCGGGCAGCCGTGGATGCCGTAGAGCGCGCCGGCGTCGGTGTGGCTGTACTCCTCGAGGCCGCGCTTGAGCAGGATCACCATGCTCGACTTGCCGCCGGAGGGCGGCCCGAGCAGCAGGAGCAGCCGCCGGCCGACTTCGGACCCGGCCGCGGCCGCCTTGAAGTAGTCGACCACGCGCTCGATGGTGTCGCTGATGCCGTAGAGCTCGTCCTCGAACAGCTGGCAGCGCAGGCGGCCGTCGGCGTCCTCGAAGCCTTCGGCGCGCATCATGTCCCAGATGTACTGGTGGCTGGAGCGCGCGATGCCGCGCGCATCGGCGGGGAACACGCTCTCGAGGAAGCTCGCGAAGGTGCCGGTCCAGCGCGCCGCGCGATGCTCCTTGCTGAACTGCGCCAGAGACTTGAGGACGTCCTCGTGACG
>DATIGR010000035.1:0-18574 GCA_035454645.1 Burkholderiales bacterium | reverse complement strand
AGGCCGCCGCGTCGAAACCTCGGCCGCGGCATTCACGTATTGCAGCCGGTCCGCGTGCGAGAGCTTCCAGAACTCCTCGTCGGGAATCAGCTTGAACTTCTTGCGCAGGCTGTCCGGCATTGCGCCCCATGTTGACGCTCGCTGCCTGGGCGCCATTGATGCAGATCAAATAATGCTAAACCAGCCGATGCTCCATGGCATAGCGCACAAGTTCGGCGGTGCTGCCGAGGCCGAGCTTGTCGAGAATGCGCGTCTTGTGGGTGCTCACGGTCTTCACCGAGAGGTGCAGGCGCGCGCCGATCTCGGTCGGGCCGAGGCCTTCGACGAGGAGCCGCATCACCTCGAACTCGCGGTCCGAGAGCGATTCGTGCGCCGGCTTGTCGCCCGCCTGCAGCAGGCTCGCGGCGGCGGCCTCGCCGATGTGCACGCCGCCGCCCGCGATCTTGCGCAGGATGCTCAGCAGCATCTCGGCGGCGCTGTCCTTGCTCAGGTAGCCGGCGGCGCCCGCCTTGAGCGCGCGCGCGGCGTACTGGCTCTCGCCATGCATCGAGAGCACGAGGATCCTGAGCTTCGGCCGCTCGAGCTTGAGCCGCTTGATGAGGTCGATTCCCGAGAGGCCGGGCATGGACATGTCGAGCATCACCACGTCGTAGTCGTTCGCCTTGACGAGCGCCAGCGCCTCGTCGCCGCTCGCCGCCTCGCCCGCGACCTGCAGGTCCGGGGTCGCCGCGAGGATGCGTCTCAGCCCGTCGCGCACGATGCTGTGGTCGTCGGCGACCAGCACGCGGATCAAGCGCTCTCCCGGCTCGCCAGGCCGCGCAGCGGGACGCGCAGCCGCAGCCGCGTGCCACCGCGCGGCGCGCGCGCCACGTCGAGCTCGCCGCCGAGAAAGGCGATGCGCTCGCGCATCCCCTTCAGGCCGAGCGAGCGGGCTTTCGCCAGATCCTCGGGCGCGATGCCGCGGCCGTCGTCCTCGACCTCGACGTGCAGCGCGCCGTCGAGCGCGCCGAGCACCACCCAGGCGTTCTTCGCGCCGGCATGGCGCGCGATGTTGGTGAGCGATTCCTGCACCGCGCGGTAGACCGCGGTCGCCACCGCCTTCGAGACTTCCGGCAGATCGCGCGCGGCGTCGATCCTGCAGGCGATTCCGGAGCGCCTGCCGAAGTCCTCGACCAGCCAGGCGGCCGCGTCGGCGAGGCCGAGGTCGTCGAGCATCAGCGGCCGCAGGTCGGCCGAGATGCGCCGCGTCGAGCCGACGGTGCGGTCGAGGAGCGCGCCCATCTCGGCGGCGCGCGCCGCGAGCTCCGGGTCGGCGGGCAGGCGCTCGCGCAGCCAGCCGAGGTCCATCTTGAGCGCGGTCAGGAGCTGGCCGAGCTCGTCGTGCAGCTCGCGCGCGATGTGCGCCTTCTCCTCCTCGCGCGCCTCGAGCACGCGCGCCGAGAGCTCGCGCAGCTCGCGCTGCGAAGCCTTGAGCGCGTCTTCGGCCTGCTTGCGCCGCGTGATGTCGCGCAGGATCACGGTGTAGTGGCGCGCCCCCGGCGCCCCGGCTTGCGAGATCGACGCCTCGATCGGAAACTCTTCACCGTCGCTTCGCAGAGCCCACAGCGTAGTCACGTCGCCCATGCGCCGGCTGGTGACGCCGGTGCTGCCGAAGTGCTCGATGTGCCTGCGGTGCGCGGCGCGGAAGCGTCCCGGCAGGAAGCGGTCGAGCGAAGTGCCGAGCGCCTCTTCGCGCCGCACGCGGAACACCTGCTCGGCGGCGCGGTTGAACAGCATGATCCTCTGGCTCTCGTCGACCGAGATGATCGCGTCCATCGCCGAGTCGACGATCCCGGCGAGCTGCGCCTCGCTCGCCTCGCTGCGGTGCTCGGCGAGCAGCACCTCGCGCGCGGCGAGCACGATGCCCGCGCCGATCACCACCGCGTCGGCGATGATCACTGCGCCGAGCAGCCAAGGCGAGTCGAGCCCGCGCAGGAAGGCGACGGCGTTCAGCGCGGCGAGCACGGCGAGGAAGGTCGCGCCGGACGCCATCCCCATCGGGTGGCGGAAGAAGCTTCTTTTGACCGAGGTCAAAGGTCCCGGTCCCTCAACCTTCATATTTGTCCAATGCCCTATCCCGCGTCGGAACTGGTCATCGACCCGGTCCTGATCCGCAAGTACGACGTGAGCGGCCCGCGCTACACCTCGTACCCGACCGCCGACCGCTTCGTCGAGGCCTTCGGCGAGCCGCAGCTCGAGCAGTGGCTCGGTCGGCGCAATATCGGCGGCTTCAGCCAGCCGCTGTCGCTTTACGTCCACCTGCCGTTCTGCGCCACGCTCTGCTATTACTGCGGCTGCAACAAGGTCGTGACCCGCGACCACGGCAGATCGACCAAGTATATCAAGTACTTGGCTAAGGAATTGGGGCTCCTCGCGCCGCACCTGGGCAGCCGCGCGCCGCTCGAGCAGCTGCACTGGGGCGGCGGCACGCCGAACTTTCTTTCGCGCGCCGAGATGAGCGAGCTCGTTGCTGCCATCGACACCACCTTCGCGCGCGGCGACAAGACCGAGTGCGCGATCGAGGTCGATCCGCGCACCGCCGAGCCGGGCCGGATGGAATTCCTCGCCGCGCTCGGGTTCACGCGCCTTTCGATCGGCGTGCAGGATTTCGATCCCGCGGTGCAGAAGGCGGTGCATCGCCTGCAGAGCGTGGAGACCACGCGGCGCGTCATGGAAGAGGCGCGCGCGCACGGCTTCAAGTCGGTCAACCTCGACCTGATCTACGGCCTGCCGCGACAGACGCTCGACAGCTTCAACCGCACGCTCGACGAGGTGCTCGCGCTCGGTCCCGACCGCGTCGCGCTCTACAACTACGCGCACCTGCCGAAGCTCTTCAAGCCGCAGCGGCGCATCGTCGAGGCCGAGCTGCCCTCGCCCGAGCTCAAGCTCGAGCTGATGACGCTGGCGATCGGACGCCTCACGCGCGCGGGCTACTTGTACATCGGCATGGACCATTTCGCGCGCCCCGAGGACGAGCTCGCGGTCGCGCAGAAGCTCGGCAAGCTCGCGCGCAGCTTCCAGGGCTACTCGACGCACTCGGGCGACCTCGTCGGCCTGGGGCTCTCTTCGATCGGGCAGGTCGGCCCGACCTACTACCAGAACCTGAAGGAGCTCGACCGCTACTACGGCGCGCTCGACGCCGGCCGGCTGCCGGTGCTGCGCGGCATCGAGCTCACGCCCGACGACCTCGCGCGGCGCGCGGTGATCCAGGCCCTGATGTGCCACTTCCGCGTCTCGATCGAGTCGATCGAGCTCGCGTACCTCGTCGATTTCGGCCGTCACTTCGCCCCCGAGCTGTACATGCTGAAGAAGCTGGCCGGCGACGGGCTGGTCGAAGTGCAGCCCGACTGGATCGTGGTGACGCCGAAAGGCCGGCTCCTGGTGCGCGCGATCGCGATGCTCTTCGACCGCTACCTGAGAGAGGCGCGCGAGCGCGCGAGCTACTCGAAGGTGATATGAGCGAATTTGCGCTGCCGCTCGCGCTCTTCGCCGCGGGCCTCGCCTCGGGGCTGCACTGCGCCGGCATGTGCGGCGGCATCAGCGCCGGCTTCTCGCTCCTGCAGAAGGAAGACATCTGGAAGCGCCAGCTCGCCTTCAACGCGGGGCGCATCACGAGCTACGCCGCCGCCGGCGCCGCAGCGGGCGCGCTCGGCAGCGCCGCCGCCTACGCGGCGGCGGTGCTCCCGGCGCAGACCTTCCTGTACTTCTTCGCGAGCGCGTTCGTGCTCGCCGCCGGAATGCACCTGTGGGGAATGCCCCTGCCGCTTTCCACGCTGGAGAAGGTCGGCATGCCGGTCTGGCGGCGGATACAGCCGCTTGCCGCGCGGCTCCTTCCAGCGCGCACCCTGCCGCGGGCGTACGCGGCCGGCCTCGCCTGGGGCTGGCTGCCCTGCGGCCTGGTCTACGGGGCGCTTGCCGCCGCGGTGTTCTCGGGCGGCGCGGCGCAAGGCGCGGCTGCCATGGCCGCCTTCGGCGCGGGCACCCTGCCGTGGCTCTTCATCGCCGGCGTTGCGGCGGCGAAGCTACGCGCCTGGCCCGGGCTCGCGAGGCTGCGCCGGCTGGGCGGAACGCTGCTCATCGGCCTCGGCGGCTTCGGCGTTGCGCACGCCAGCGGCCTGGGCGAAGCCCTCAGCCGGACGCTTCTCTGCTTCTAGCTACGCTTCTCCCGGCAAGCGGGACACAGCGTGGCGCCCGGCTCCTCGATCAGCTCCACGTACAGCATCTCGACGCCGCACCCGATGCAGGTACCGTAGTCGGGGGTGTGCAGGCGCTCGAGAGCAGTCGCAAGGTCGGTCGGGTCCGTCGCCCGGTCGCGGATTGCCTGCTCCAGGTGATCGCGCTGCTCGAGGGTGAAGTAGCGATAGTGCATGGACAGCCTCCTTCGGAAAAATCCTACGGGGGCGGCCCGAGCGGGCTTTGACCAGGATCAATACTGGGAGCGGCGGATGCCTCATCGTTGTGCCATGAACCCGGTCACCCTCTACGCCCACGCCATCGCCATCGAGCGCGAAGCCGTCGAGCGCTACTCCGAGTTCGCCCAGCGCATGTCGGACCTCGGCAACGAGGCCGCGGCCGAGGTGTTCGCCACGCTCGCCCGGATGGAGGGCGAGCATCTCGAGGAGCTGAGCAAGCGGACCGCGGGGCTGGAGCTGCCGGCGCTCGCCGACGCGGAATACCGCTGGCTGGACGCCGCCGCCCCGGAGACCGCGGCGCGCGAGCTCGTGTTCCGGCTGATGACGCCGCGCCACGCGCTCGAGATCGCGCTCGCGGGCGAGAAGCGCGCCGCGGCGTTCTTCGAGCACGTCATCCTGACCGCCGACGACGCCCTGCTGCGCGCGCTGGCGTGCGAGATGGCGGCCGACGAGGGCGACCACATCGCGATGCTGGAGAAGCTCCTCGAGCGCACGCCGAGCCCGATCGTCGACTGGGCCTCGGTCTATGAGAGGGATACCGCATGAAAGACGCCATTTCCATCCTGAAGAGCGAGCATCGCTCGATCTCCGCGGTGCTGCACGGGCTGAAGGAGCTCGCGCGCATGGCGCAGGACGCCAAGGTGCGGCCGCGCTTCCAGGTGCTGCGCAGCATGCTGCGCTACATGGACGAGTATCCCGAGCGCCTGCACCATCCGAAGGAGGACCAGCACCTCTTCGCGCGCCTCGTGGCGCGCGATCCCGGCGCGCGGCGCCTGGTCGAGGAGCTGCAGGCCGAGCACGGGGAAGGCGCGCGCCTCATCCGCGAGCTCGAGCGCGCGCTGCTGTTCTTCGAGGAGGGCTGGCCCGCCGGGGCGCGCGAGTTCCAGCAGGCGGTGGACGCCTACGCCGACTTCAACTGGAAGCACATGCGCAAGGAGGAGCAGCAGGTCCTGCCGCTCGCCGAGCGCGCGCTGACCGCCGAGGACTGGAAGGCGATCAACGAGGCGTTCGCCGAGAACCGCGATCCCATCGCCGGCCTGCAGGAACGCGACTTCGAGCAGCTCTTTTCGCGCATCGCCAACCTCGCGCCGGCGCCGGTCGGCCTGGG
This sequence comes from Burkholderiales bacterium, assembly GCA_035454645.1. Lineage (GTDB taxonomy): Bacteria > Pseudomonadota > Gammaproteobacteria > Burkholderiales > SG8-39 > SCGC-AG-212-J23. Next base: position 13,015 of record DATIGR010000035.1, on the reverse strand, counting down.
CGCGAGCTGGCGATGATCTTTTGGGAGGCCCAATGTACAAGCACATCCTGATCCCCACCGACGGCTCCGAGACTGCGGAAAAGGCCGTCGCCCAGGGCATCGAGTTCGCGCGCGAAGCAAAAGCCCGCGTGACGCTGTTCACCGCCGTGCCCGAGTACGAGCCCCCGAGCGAGGCGCAGGTGTTCGCGCGCCGCGTCGTGTCGATCGAGGAGCACGCGCGCGAATCGGAAAAAGCCGCGAACGGGATCCTCGCGCACGGCGCAGGGCTGGCGCGCGCCGCGGGGCTCGAGTTCAAGACCGACTACGAGCAGAGCAACCAGCCCTGGCAGGCGATCGTGAACGCCGCCAAGCGCCATGCCTGCGACGCGATCTTCATGGCCTCGCACGGCCGCAAGGGCCTGTCGCGCCTGGTGCACGGCAGCCAGACGATCGACGTGCTCACGCATACCGACATCCCCACACTGGTCGTGCGGTAGCAGCCTTGCGGATCGCCCTGAGACCGCTGCCGGTCGCCTACGCCTGCCAGGGCTGCCCGGAGTTCGGGCAGCGGGCGCGCGACTTCGCGGCCGCGCTCGACCGTGAGGGCGTGGCGGAGATGGTGTGGCTCGGCGCCGCCAAGGAGATCATCCCGACGCAGCGCTACCCGGTGTTCGCCGTGGACGGCTGCAGCAAGGGTTGCGCCCTGCAATGGCTCGCGCGGCAAGGCATCGCCGCCGAGCGCAGCTTCGTCGTCGGCTAGCGTGAGAAAAGGGGTCAGGACCCTTTTTCCGACGAGCTACGCGCAGCTGCGCGAAAAAGGGTCCTGACCCCTTTTCTCACTCGCGGAGCAGCGTGCGCAGGTCGTGCGCGAGGTCCTGCGCGATGCGGTCGTGCCGCACCAGCAGCCGCAGCCTGCCCTGCGGATCGAGGACGTAGCTCTGCGCGCTGTGGTCGACGGTATAAGTGTCGCCCTGCCTGCGCTTCTCGAAGTAGATCTTGAACTCCTGCGCCACCTTGCGGGTCGCCTCGAGGTCGCCGCGCAGCGCGACGAACCCCGGGTCGAACGCGGTCACGTACTTCGCGAGCGCATCGGGCGTGTCGCGCTCGGGGTCGACGCTCACCATGAGCACCTGGACGCGGGCGGCGTCGGGGCCGAGCTCCTTCAGCGCCTGCGCGATGTCGGCGAGCGTGGTCGGGCAGACGTCGGGGCAGCGGGTGAAGCCGAAAAAGAGCACCACCGCGCGTCCGCGCCAGTCCTCGAGGCGCCGCGGGCTTCCGGTGTGATCGGCGAGCTCGAGCGCACGGCCGTACGGCGCGCCGGTGATGTCGGTGCTCTTGAACTGGGGGCTCGAATCGCAGCCGGCGGCAAGCGCCAGGCTACAGGTAATGATCGACCAGAAGAGCCGCGAAAAGGAAAGCAAGGTAGGCGATGGAATAGCGGAAGGTCTTCTGCGCCAGCGCGTCGCTGTAGGCGAGGTAGATCCTCAGGGCATACGAGACGAACACCGCGCCCAGCGCGAGGGCGGCCACGAGGTACACGACGCCGCTCATGCGGATGACGTAGGGGAGCAGGCTCACGGCGAGCAGGATCAGCGTGTAAAGCAGCACCTGCAGCCGCGTGTATTGCTTGCCGTGCGTGACCGGCAGCATCGGCACGCCGGCGCGCAGGTAGTCCTCGGTGCGGTAGAGCGCAAGCGACCAGAAGTGCGGCGGGGTCCAGGCGAAGATGATGAGAAACAGCACCAGCGGCTCGATCGTCACCTCGCCGGTGACCGCGGCCCAGCCGAGCACCGGCGGCATCGCGCCCGAGGCGCCGCCGATCACGATGTTCTGCGGCGTCGCCGGCTTGAGGACCACGGTGTAGACGATCGCGTAGCCGACGAAGGTGGCGGCCGTGAGCCACATCGTGAGCGCGTTCACGTGATGGTAGAGAAGCCATAGCCCGATTCCGCCGAGCGCGCCGGCGAAAACGAGCGTCTGCGCCGCGGTGAGCTCGCCCTGCGGCAGCGGCCGCCAGCTCGTGCGGCTCATCACCGCGTCGATCTTGTGCTCCACCAGGCAGTTCACCGCCGCCGCCGCGCCCGCGACGAGCCAGATGCCGGCGGTGGCGGCGAGCAGCGTGCGCAGGGGAACCATCCCGGGCGTGGCGAGGAACATGCCGATCACCGCCGTGAACACGATGAGCGCCACGACGCGCGGTTTGGTCAGCAGATAGAACGCGCGCAGGCGCTGCGCTGCGCTCCGGGGAAGAACGTGGGTATTCACTGGCCGAGGGAAAAGTCTAGCACGCCGGATGGATCACCCGAACCGCGAGTAGCGCAGCAGCCGCTGCAGGTCCTTGATCATCCTCGACGGATCGGGGTCGCGCGGGAAGCGCATCATCAGGTTGCCCAGGGGGTCGACGAGATAGATGTGATCCACCGCCTTGCCGGGGAAGTCGTTCTGCGGAATGGCATCGAACCGCGTTCCTTCGATGCCGGGCAGGATGTCGGCGCGCGGCCTCGCCCCGTCGGTGATCACCCACAGCCGCTCGACGCGGCCCATGTCCTTGCCCTGGGCGCGGCGCACCTGGCGCAGGTAGTAGAGCTTGCGCTCGCAGCGCGCGTCGCATGCCGCGGCGTCGAACATCACGAGCACCCATTTGCCGCGCAACTGCTCGAGGCCCGCGACCGGCTTCGGCTCGAGCAGCTCGCCGTAGTTCGACGGCGTGCCCGGCGTCCAGCGCAGCACGTAGGCCGCCGTGCCCAGGACGAGCGGCGCCGCGCACACCAGCGCCACCCAGACGAGCTTGTTGCGAAAGATATTCACGCCCTGCGGAACGAAAGCGCGACGACGAGCACCACCGCGAGCGCGGCGAGCGAATACCACTGCAGCGCGTAGGCCTCGTGCTTCTCGATGCCGGCATCGTGCGGCGGCCAGTCGCGCGCCAGGCCGTCGGGCAGGAACGAGTGCTGCTCGATCACGCGCGGCTCGAGCCTGAGCCCGGTCTCCGCGGCGTAGCCTTCCAGGTCCAGGGTCTGACGGACCTTTCCAGTGTCTTGCTGAATTGTCAAAACCCTCGGCAGACGCTCGAGCGCGATTCCTTCGACACGAACCTCGCCCGCGGGCGCCGCCACCTCGGGCAGCGCCTCGCGCGTCGCGCCGGCGGCGACCCAGCCGCGGTTGACGAGCACGTGGGAGGTCGAGCCGCGCAGCCTGAGCGGGGTCACGATCTCGTAGCCGGGCCGGCCGCGGCGCGTCTTGTTGTCGAGGTAGACGGTGTATTTCGCGACGAACTCGCCTTCGAGCGCGACGCGCTCGAGCCGCGCGGCGGCCGCGCGCTTCTGCTCGGCGCGGCCGCTTTGCCAGTTGCCGAGCGCGATGCCCGCGGCGCACGCCGCGGCGGCGAGCGCAAGCGCCCAGGGCCGCGGACGGAAAGAGTATCCTGCGCGCATGCGCTACGTGGTGATCGCCATGCTGCTCGCCATCGTCGCCAGCCTGGGCTCGGCGGCGGTTTTCATGCTGCGCGGCCGGGGCGACTCCCGGCGCATGGCGCGCGCCCTCGCCTGGCGCGTCGGCCTGTCGGTGGCGCTGTTCGTGCTGCTGCTCGGCGGCTATTACTTCGGCCTGCTCGAGCCGGGGAAGTTATAACCAGTAGACGAAGATAAAGAGGCCCAGCCACACCACGTCGACGAAGTGCCAGTACCACGCCACGCCCTCGAACGCGAAGTGGTGGTCGGGGTTGAAGTGCCCGAAGTAGCAGCGGAACCAGATCACCGTCAGCATGATCGCGCCGATGGTGACGTGGAAGCCGTGGAAGCCGGTGAGCATGAAGAACGTCGAGCCGTAGACCCCGGTGCTGAGCTTGAGGTTGAGGTCGCTGTACGCGTGGCCGTACTCGTAGGCCTGTACGCCGAGGAAGGTCACGCCGAGCAGGACCGTCAGCGCGAGCCAGACGAGGAGCTTCGGCCGGTCGTTGCGGATCAGCGCCCAGTGCGCGAAGGTGACGGTGACCCCGGAGCTCAGGAGCAGCGCCGTGTTGAGCGCGGGCAGGCCCCACGCGCCCATGGTCTGGAACTTCTCGAGAAAGCCCGGGCCGGCGGAGGGCCAGTGGGCGCTGAAGCCGGGCCAGACCAGCGCGTTGTGCTCGAGGCTCGCGAGGTCGGGCACCGAGTGGATCCGCGCCCAGTAGAGCGCGCCGAAGAACCCGGCGAAGAACATCACCTCCGAGAAGATGAAGAAGCTCATCCCCCAGCGGAACGACACGTCCTCCCAGCGCCCGTACTTGCCGCCCTCGGACTCGCGGATCACGTCGCCGAACCAGCGCACCATCATGTAGAGCAGCAGCATGAAGCCCGCGGCGATCGACACCCAGCCGCCCATCGTGCCGTTGAACACGAACACGGCGCCGAGCGCCATGAGGAACAGCGACGCCGACCCCATGACCGGCCAGGGCATGGGATCGGGCACCGCGTAGCGGGTCTGCTTGCCGTGGGTGGATGCGCTTTGCGCCATGATGGCTCTCCCCTGCCTTCCTAGCTGACCACGAGACTGACGATGAACCGCAGCGTCAGGATGAAAAGAATCAGAAAAACGAAGCCCAGGACGATGACGTGCACGGGCCTGATGCCGGCGCGCTCGTGATCGGCCCTGCGCCGGATGCCGATCATGCCCCACAGCACCGTCTTCACGGTGTCGAGGAAGGAGGCTCGCTTCACGACGCCCTCCACTAGGTTTTCCCTCCCCTGCCCGCGACTTCGAAGAAGGTGTACGAGACCGCGATCGTGTTCACGTCTTTCGGCAGCTTCGGATCGACCACGAACACCACCGGCATGCGCCGCGTCTCGCCCGGGGCGAGCGTCTGCTGGGTGAAGCAGAAGCACTCGATCTTCTGGAAGTACTCGCCGGCGAGCTGCGGCCCGTAGCTCGGCACCGCCTGCCCGGTCACCGGCGCCTCGCGCACGTTGACGATCTCGTACTCGACCATGGCGAGCTCGCCCGGGTGCACCTTGAGCTCGCTCACCAGCGGCCGGAAGCGCCACGGCAGGTTGTGCACGTTGGAATCGAGCTCGATGGTGACGGTGCGCGCAGTGTCGATCTGGCTGTTCAGGGGCATTTCGCTTCTTTCGACCAGGGAATTCACGCCTAGCGCGGCGCAGATCTGGTTGTAGAACGGCACCAGCGCGAACGCGAAGCCGAACATGCCGATCGCCACGATCGTCAGCCGGCGAGACAGCCTGCGGTTTTCGGTTTTTAGGTTAGCAACCAATACTTGACGATGATCCCGAGGAAGAACGCGAGCGCTATGGAAGCCAGTATCAATGCCGTCTTCGCATTCTTACTTAACAATCGGTTGCGTCTCGAACGTGTGGTACGGCGGCGGCGTCGGCAAGTGAGTCCACTCGAGCGAATCGGCGCCCTCCCACGGCCGCTGCGGCGCGGGCTCGCCCGAGCGGATCGTCTTCACCACGATGTAGAGGAACAGGATCTGCGCGAGGCCCATGCCGAAGGCGCCGATCGAGGAGATCTTGTTCCAGGTCTCGAACATCAGCGGGTAGTCCGCGATGCGCCGCGGCATGCCGGCCATGCCGAGGAAGTGCTGCACGAAGAAGATCATGTTGAAGAAGATGAGCGTCAGCCAGAAGTGCCACTTGCCGAGCGTCTCGTTGTACATGCGGCCGGTCCACTTCGGCAGCCAGAAGTAGATGCCGGCGAACGCGGCGAACAGCGCCCCGGCCACCATCACGTAGTGGAAATGCGCCACCACGTAGTAGGTATCGTGCATCTGGATGTCGATCGGCACGAGCGAGAGCACCAGGCCGGTGAAGCCGCCGAGCGTGAACATGAAGAGGAATCCCAGGGCGAACAGCATCGGCGTCTCGAAGGTGAGCGAGCCCTTCCACATCGTCGCCACCCAGTTGAACACTTTAACCCCGGTCGGCACCGCGACCAGCATCGTCGCGTACATGAAGAACAGCTGCCCGGTCACCGGCATGCCCACGGTGTACATGTGGTGCGCCCAGACGATGAACGAGATGATCGCGATCGCCGCGGTGGCGTAGACCATCGAGGCGTAGCCGAAGAGGGGCTTCCTCGAGAACGCCGGGATCACCTGCGAGATCACGCCGAACCCGGGCAGCGCGATGATGTAGACCTCGGGGTGGCCGAAGAACCAGAAGATGTGCTGGTAGAGCACCGGGTCGCCGCCGCCGGCGGCGTTGAAGAACGTGGTGCCGAAGTGCCGGTCGGTGAGCGTCATGGTCACCGCGCCGGCGAGCACCGGCATCGCCGCGACCAGCAGGTAGGCGGTGATGAGCCAGGTCCAGACGAACAGCGGCATCTTCATCAGCGTCATCCCCGGCGCGCGCATGTTGAGGATGGTGGTGATGATGTTGATCGAGCCGAGGATCGAGCTCATGCCGAGCAGGTGTACGGCGAAGATCGTGAGGTCCATGCCGACGCCCATCTGCACGGTGAGCGGCGCGTACATCGTCCAGCCCACCCCGGGCGCGCCGCCGGGCATGAAGAACGACAGCACGAGCAGCGTCGCGGCGAACGGCAGCAGCCAGAACGACCAGTTGTTGAGCCGCGCGAACGCCATGTCGGGCGCGCCGATCATCATCGGGATCTGCCAGTTCGCGAAGCCGACGAACACCGGCATGATCGCGCCGAACACCATGATCAGGCCGTGCATCGTGGTGAGCTGGTTGAAGAAGTCCGGGTCCATGTACTGCAGCCCCGGCGAGAACAGCTCCAGGCGGATCCCCACCGCCATCAGCCCGCCGACCGAGAACATGATGAAGCTGAACCACAGGTACAGCGTGCCGATGTCCTTGTGGTTGGTGGTGGTGATCCACCTCATGATCCCGCCATAGCCGCCATGGTGGTCATGACCGTGGGCGTGATCGTGGTCGTGAACGACAGCACTCATGATCTATTTCCTTCTTGCTTTCACTTCGGCCGGCTGAACCTCGCCCGCCTTGTTTCCCCAGGAATTGCGCGTAAAGGTGATCACCGCGGCGAGCTCGGCGTTGGAGAGCTGCTTGAACGGCTGCATCGCGGTGTTGGGCTTGCCGTTGAGCACGAGGTCGATCTGCGCCTCCTCGGGCCCGTTCACGATCTTCGAGCCGGCGAGCGGCGGGAACGCCGGCGGCGCGCCGCGGCCGGTGGGCTGGTGGCAGGCGACGCAGTTCGCCGCGTAGACCTTCTCGCCGCGGCTCACGAGCTCGGCGAGCGCGAAGCTCCTGGTGTCGTCGTCGGCCGCCTTCGAGGCGAGCGCCTTGCGCTCGCCGACCCACTTCGTGTACTCCGCCTCGGGGACCGCGCGCACCACGATCGGCATGTACGCGTGCTCCTTGCCGCAGAGCTCGGTGCACTGGCCGCGGTAGGTGCCCGCCTGCTCGGCGCGGAACCAGGTGTCGCGCAGGAACCCGGGAATCGCGTCCTGCTTGGCGCCGAGCGCCGGGATCCACCAGGCGTGAACCACGTCGGCGGCGGTGGTGATGACGCGGACCTTCTTGCCGACCGGGACCACGAGCTCGTTGTCCACCTCGAGCAGGTAGTGCTCGCCCTTCGGCGCGTTGCCCTCGATCTGGTCGCGCGGCGTCGCCAGCACGGAAGTGAAGCTGATGCCCTCGCCTTCGCCCCTCAGGTAGTCGTAGCCCCATTTCCACTGGTAGCCGGTCACCTTGACGGTGAGGTCGGGGGCCGAGGTGTCTTTCTGCGCGATCACGACCTTGGTCACCGGCCACGCGATGACGATGAGAATCAGCGCCGGGATCACGGTCCAGAGCAGCTCCACGGTGGTGTTCTCGTGGAACTGGGCGGCCTTGTGGCCGATCGACTTGCGGTGCGCGTAGCAGGCATAGAACATGAAGCTGAACACGCCGACGAAGATCACCAGGATGATCCACATGATCACCTGGTGCAGCGTGTCGATGTCCTGCGCCATCTTCGAGGCGGGCGTCTGGAAGTACCAGGCGATCGCGTGCGCGGCGCCCGAGGCGGCGCTCGCCGCCAGGCCCGCGAGAATCGAAACCAGCTTGCTCCCCTTCATGCGGTTCTTCCCTGAATAAGCCTTCTCTTCAGCTCGGCGGCGAGCTCGGCGCGCGCCTCGGCGACGAGATGCCGGCCGATCTCGAGCTCTTCCGTCGCATCGCGCAGCACGACCCGCCCTTCCTCCATCGATACTCTCGCCCCGTTCAGCTCATAGCGCGCGATGCTCGCGCCGTCGGCGACCTCGACCCGCAGGCGGCCTGCGTCGAGCTCGACGCGCTCGTAGTCCGCGGCGTGGCGCGCGTGCAGCGCGAACGCCGCGCCGAGCAGCAGCACTTCCAGGCCGGCGAACGGCAGCACCAGCCATGCGCCCGCCGCGGCGAACGCTGCGCCGATCGCGAGCACCAGGAGCGAGAGCGCCGCGAACACCCTGACCAACCCGGCCGGCGACATCGAACAGTTGCGCTTCAGGGTCCGGCTGAGGTGGGGGTCGGTCACGAAAAAATGGAAAGTATCACAACCGGAACTCGCGCCTCAAGGCATGCGCTTGAAAATACGAACGCTTTTCACTTCCTGGTTCGCTTTTCGGCCTTTCCACGCGTGGCCGTAAACCACCTCGAAGGTCGCAAGCCCGGGAAGCTTCGCGCGCAGCCGCTCCCGCAAGCCGCGCCCGCCGAGCCCGCGACGCCGGTCGGCGCGCGCGCTCGTCTGCCCGCTCGCACGCAGGTCGGCAAGAAGGTGCTCGGCCTTCCCGTAGTCGACCTGGATCATCTCCATGTCCATGACCGGGGCGGCGAACCCGGCGGCGAGCAGCATGTCGCCGAGGTCGTGCATGTCGATGAACTCGTGCACCCGCGCCGCGCCCGCGGCGGCGCGCAGCTCCTTCAGGCTGTCGGGGCCGAGGGTGCTGAACATGAGCAGCCCCTCCGGGGCGAGCACGCGCGCGAACTCCCTGAATGCGGGCAGCGGGTCGGCGAGCCAGTGCAGCGCCATGTTGCACCACACGAGCCCGAGCGCCTCGCCGGCGATCGGCAGGCGCTCCACGTCGCCGCCCACCCGGAATGGATTTCTTCCCCAAAGGCTTCTGCGTCCCGCCCGCAGCATCGGCACGGCGAAATCGAGCGCCACCACGTCCGCCTTGGGGTAGCGCCGCGCGAGCTCCCGGCGCGGCGGGCCGCTCCCCGCGTCGAGGATGCGGCGCGGCGCGATCTTCACGTAGTCCAGGCGCTCGAGCATGCGCGCCGCCACCTCGCTTTCGAGCTTCGAGGACTTTGCGTACGTGGCAGCCGCGCGCGCGAAGCGCCCGCGCGCGGTGCGCCGGTCGATTTCAGCGGGTTTCGAGCGCTCGCTCAACCGCAGCGGCTACCGCGAGGATGCGCCGGTCGCTCATCGCCGGGCCGCCGACCATGAGCCCCACGGGCGCGGCACCGCGCGCATGACAGGGGAGCGACGCGGCGCAGCCGTCGAGGAAATTCACCAGCCCCACGATCCCGAGGATGCGCATGTTCCAGCGGAAGTACGCCTCGTCGCTCGCGTCCACTTCGGCGATCGGCGGCGCAATGCACGGCACCGCGGGCAGCACGAACGCGTCGAAAGGCGCGAGCGCGGCGCCGACCTCGCGCTGGAACGCCGCGCGCAGCAGCCCGAAATCGACGTAATCGGCGGCGCTCAACTCGGCTCCGAGCAGCACGCGCTTCGCCACGCGCGGGTCGTATTGCGCGAGCCGATCCTGGTTCCTGCGGTGGATCGCGTAGGCCTCGGCGCCGGCATAGCCGCCGCCCCTGAAGTACTCGCCTTGCCGGTCGAACGCCGGCACGGGGTTCTCCGTGATCATGGCCCCGGCGCGCCGCAGCCGATCCAGGGCATTCTCAAACGATTCCCTCACCTCGCGGTCGAGGCCTTCGCGCACCACGCTCTTCGGCAGGAGGAGCCTCAGCCCCTTCACCGGCATCTCGGGCAGCGGCTCGACCGGCTCGCCGGCGAGCACCGCGTCGTACGCCGCGCAGCACGCGACCGAGTTCGCGAGCGGGCCGACCGAGTCGAGCGTATAGGAGAGCGGGAAGGCCCCCTCGCGCGGCACGCGCCGCGCGGTGGGCTTGAAGCCGGTGATGCCGCAGAGCGCCGCCGGGATGCGGATCGAGCCGCGCGTATCCGAGCCGAGAGCCATCACGCACATGCCGTCCGCCTGGGCGACCGCGGCGCCCGAGGACGAGCCGCCGGGAATCCTCCCGGTGTTGCGGTCCCATGGATTTTTCGGCGTGCCGTAGTGCGGGTTGATGCCGGTGGTGCCGAAGGCGAACTCGACCATGTTGGTGCGCCCGACGAATACCGCGCCGGCCGCGCGCAGCCGCGCCACGGCGGCCGCGTCGGCATTCGCTTTTTCGCCGAGGACTTTCGAACCGGCCCGCGTGATATCGCCCTGCACATCGAACAGGTCCTTGATCGACACCGGCAGCCCGTCCACCGGCGAGCGGCGCACCCCGCTCTTGCGCAGCCGGTCGGAGAAGTCCGCTTCCACGAGCGCGCTCTCGCCGTACACCTTGATAAACGCGCGTGCCCCTTCTCCCGAGCGATCGGCGATGCGCTCGAGCGCCTGCTCGGTGAGGCGGCGGCTCGAGGTGCGGCCGGCGGCCAGGTCGGCGCCGAGCTGCGCTACAGTCCACATGACCCAAATCATATGCGCAATTTCGCGGGCCTATTGTTCGGCGGCACCTGCTTTCTCTGCCGCGGCGGCGCCCGGGCGCTGCTCTGCGCGGCGTGCGACGCCGACCTGCCGCGCCTCGCGGGAGCGCGCTGTCCGCGCTGCGCGCTCGACTCGCCGCGCGGCGAGGTTTGCGGGCGCTGCCTGAGCGATGCGCCGCATTACGATGCCACCGTGGCTGCCCTCGCCTACGAGTTTCCCGCCGACGCCCTCGTGCACGCGCTCAAGTTTCGCGGCGAGCTCGCCCTGGCGGGCGTGCTGGGGGCATTGCTTTGCGAAAAGATCTCAGACCTCGAAATCGACCATGTCATTCCCGTCCCTCTCTCCGCCACCCGGCTGCGGGAACGCGGCTATAACCACGCCGCCGAGATCGCGCGCCACCTCGTCCCGCGCAAGCTGGACCTCGCGCTGTGCGAGCGCAGCCGCGACACGCCGCCGCAGATGGAGCTGCCGCTCGCCGAGCGCAGGCGCAACGTGCGCGGCGCGTTCCGCTGCACGCGCGCGCTCGCCGGCGCGAGCGTCGCGGTGGTCGACGACGTCATGACCACGGGCGCGACCCTGGATGAAGTGGCCAGGGCCCTGAAAGCCGCCGGCGCCGCGCGCGTGGTGAACTGGGTCGTGGCGCGCACCTTTCCGCCCGGTTGATGTTCCACATCGTCCTCGTCAATCCCGAGATCCCGCCGAACACCGGCAACGTGATCCGCCTTGCCGCCAACACCGGCTCGCGCCTGCACCTGGTCGAGCCGCTCGGCTTCACCATGGACGACCGGCAATTGCGCCGCGCCGGGCTCGACTACCACGAGTTCGCGCATGTGCAGCTCCATCGGAGCTGCGAAGACATGAAAAAAGCACTGTCCGGGCATCGCATGTTCGCGCTCAGCACCCGGGGCACGCGAAACTACGCGGCAGTGGAGTACCGCATCGGCGACGCGTTCGTCTTCGGCCCGGAGACCAAGGGCCTCGCGCCCGAGCTGCTGGACGAATTCCCCGCCGACCTGCGGCTAAGACTCCCGATGCTCGCCGGCAACCGCAGCCTCAACCTCTCGAACGCCGTCGCCGTCGTGGTATTCGAGGCCTGGCGCCAGATCGGCTTTCTCGGCTCGACGTGATCGGATGTCAACCTACCCGGTGCTAGAATCGTTTCACTCGTTCAGGAGACCGCCGCATCAAGCCCTTGGCTCTCACGCCCGTGCAGCAACGCCGCTTGGAAAAGCTGGCGCGCGACGCAGGACGCACGCCCGCGCAAACGTTGAAGTTCGTGCTTCGTGACGGTTTCGACGTCTGCGAATGGGAAGTGCGCGAGAGCCTTGCCGCCGACTACGAGGTAAAGCGCAAGGGCACTATCCCGAACGAGCAGGTCCAGCGGGACGCGCAGCGGATCATCGATGGCGCGCGATCCCTATTCGTCACAGCAGGTCAAGGATCGCGTCGAGCGCGGCAACGCCCATTGGAAACTGACTAGGGATCTAGCGTTCGCGCTTCGGATCCCGCGACAGCAGCTGCTCGACCGCGGCCTTCGGCGAGAGTTTTCCTTCGAGCACCGCGTTCACGGCATCGGTGACCGGCATGTCGACGCCGCGCGCGGCCGCGAGCCTCGCCACCTCGCGCGCGGTGTAGACGCCTTCCGCCACATGGCCAAGGGAGTTGAGGATGTCGCTCAGCTTCTTTCCGGCTGCAAGTTCAAGGCCGACCCGGCGGTTGCGCGAGAGGTCGCCGGTCGCGGTGAGGATCAGGTCGCCCGCGCCCGTCAGGCCGAAGATGGTGTCGGGGTGGCCGCCCATCGCGGCGCCGAGGCGGGCGATCTCGGCGAGGCCGCGCGTGATGAGCGCGGCGCGCGCGTTGTGGCCGAGGCCGAGGCCGTCGGAGATGCCCGCGGCGATCGCCATGACGTTCTTCACCGCGCCGCCGATCTCCACGCCGACGAGGTCGGTGCTGTAGTACACGCGCATCCTGCCGCCGTGCACGAGCGCGGCGGCCTCGCGCGCGAACGCCGCGTCGCGCGCCGCGAGCGTGAGCGCGCACGGCAGCCCGCGCGCCACTTCCGCGGCGAAGGACGGCCCGGACAAGGCGCCGCAGCGCGTCTGGACGACGAGCTGGTGCGGGAGCAGGCCGCTGCCGCGCTCGAATCCCTTGCACAGCCACACGAGCGGCGCCTCGGCAGGAAGCTGCCGCGAGAGCTCGCGCAACCCGGCGACCGGCGTCGCCGCGAGCATGAGCACCGCGTCCTCGATCGCCTTGTCGAGCCGTGGCGTGATCCCCAGCGAGTCGGGCAGATCGATGCCCGGAAGGTAGCGCTCGTTACGCCGCGCGCCGGAGAGGCGCTCGGCCTGCGCGGGATCGCGCGCCCACAGCCTGACTTCG
>DATIGR010000034.1:0-17132 GCA_035454645.1 Burkholderiales bacterium | reverse complement strand
TTCAGGAATACCACGGCGAGAGCCACGAGAAGCGCGAGCCCGGCGGCGACCGCGCGCCAGGGGATGGCGCGGCGATTCTCGCTCGCCGCCCAGGCGAGCGCGACCAGCCCTGCCATTCCGGTCAGCGCGTGCATAGAATCGGCCACGCGTGGAGTCTAATCGCGAATTCCTGGTCGCCTGCCTTTGCGCCGCGTGGTGCGATACCTGCGCTGCCTACCGCGCGGGGTTCCTCGCGCTCGCCGAGCGCTTCCCGCGCGCCGAGTTCCGCTGGGTCGACATCGAGGACGACGCCGAGGCGGCCGAGGACATCGAAGTCGAGAACTTCCCCACGGTCCTGGTGCGGCACGGCGGCGAAACGCTGTTCCGGGGCGTGCTGCCGCCGCACCCCGCGCACCTCGAGCGGCTGCTGCAGGAGCTTATTCGCTGAAGATGGAGGCGATCGTCGCCTGGATCGCCTGCGCCGCCGCGCGCGGATCGGCGGCGTCGCGGATCGGCCGCCCGACCACGATGTAGTCGGCGCCGTTCGCGAACGCCTGGGCCACGTCGACCGTGCGCTTCTGGTCGTCGCCGCGCCCGGCGGCGGGCCGGATGCCCGGCGTCACGAGCAGCAGCCGGTCCCCGAGTTCGCGCTTCAGCGCGCGCGCCTCGAGGCCCGAGCAGATCACGCCGTCGCAGCCGGTCTCGGCGGCGGCGCGCGCCCGCGCGAGGACCAGGTGCTCGAGCGTCAGGCTGGCGCCCATTTCCGCCACGTCGCGCTGATCGAAGCTGGTGAGAACCGTGACCGCCAGGATCTTCATCGCGCCCTTCTCGTGCGCCGCGGCCTCCATGACCGGGCGATGGCCGTGCACGGTGAGGAAGGCGGCGCCGTGCCGGCGCACGTTGGCGACCGCACGGCGCACGGTTTCGGGGATGTCGTAGAGCTTGAGGTCGGCGAACACCTTGTGGCCGCGCGCGGCGAGCCAGCCCAGGAGCTCGAAGTAGCCGTCGGCGGTGGCGAGCTCGAGCCCGATCTTGTAGAAGCGCACGCTGTCGCCGAGCCGCTCCACGAGGGCGCGCGCCTCGGCCGCGGTCGGCACGTCGAGTGCGGCGATCAGGCGCTCGGCGCGCGGGATGGTCATGGACTTGCCTCCTTGCCGGCAAACTCGCGCAGGGTGAGCCTGAGATCCGCCTCGGTGACTCCCCAGGCCTCGGCGTCGAACGCGAACGCGCGGTACAGGTCGGCGACGCGCAGGTCGTCGGCGTCGCGCGCGAGCACCCAGCTGTCCCCGGCGGTGCGCGCCGCCCAGCCGAGCCGGGCGGCGCGCTCGAGCGCCGCCTCGCAGCGGTGCGGCACGATGCGCGCCTGGTTGCCGATCTGGCCGAGGCGGATCGGGCCGCCCTTCTGCTGCGCGCGCGCGAGCACCGCGAGGACCGCAGCCGCGTCCATGAAGTCGCGTCCCGGGAGCAGCCGGCCCTCGGCCAGGCGGTACGCGGGCAGCATCGCGGTCAGCGTCGCGCCGGTGAGCACCACGACCCAGGAAACGTAGAGCCAGACGAGGAAGATCGGGATCGTGGCGAACGCGCCGTAGATCAGCGTATAGGTCGGGAAGCGCGCGAGGTAGATGGCGAAGCCGCGCTTGGCGAGCTCGAACGCGATGCCGGCGACCACGCCGCCGATGAGCGCGTGGCGCGGCTTGACCGAGCGGTAGGGCACGACGCCGTAGAGCAGCGTGAGCGCGGCGCAGGTGAAGACGAACGGCAGCACGCCGAGCACCAGGTCGGCGACGAAGCCGAGCTGCAGCCAGCCGAGCGATTCGCCGACCGCGAACGAGGTCATCGACAGGCTCGCGCCGATGAGCACCGGGCCGAGCGTCAGCACCGCCCAGTAGATCAGCACCTGCTGGACCAGCGGGCGGCGGCGCTGCACGCGGAACAGGCGATTGAGCGACACGTCGATCGTCATCATCAGCATCACCGCGGTGACGAAGAAGAAGGCGAGGCCGATGGCGGTCAGGCGCCCCGCGTTGCGGGTGAACGAGGTGATCTGGCCGGCGATGGTGTCGACGCCGCGCGCATCGGGCAGGAAATTCTCCAGCACGAACTCCTGCAGCGCGTCCATCGCCTGGTCGAACACCGGGAACGCGGTCGCGACCGCGAGCGCCACGGTGAACAGCGGCACCAGGGAGAGCAGCGAAGTGTAGGTGAGGCTGCCCGCGGTCTGCAGCCCGCGCTCCTCGTAGAAGCGCCGGAACACCGCGAGGCCGAAGTCCGCGCTGCCCCGCCAGGCGCCTTTCTCCATTATGCTAATGATAACGATAACGACAAGATGACGACCACGATGGATATCCTGGTGCTGTACTACAGCGTCGGCGGCTCGGTGATGCGCATGGCCGAGCTCCTCGCGTCGGGCATCGAGCGCGTGCCGGGCGCCGCGGCGCGCGTGCGCACCGGTCCCCGCGTCAGCGCCGGCCTGATGGACGTGACGCTGCCCTCCTCGACGCCGGAATCGGGTCCGCCCTTCGCGGAGCTGCGCGACCTCGAGGAATGCGCCGGCCTCGCGCTCGGCAGCCCGACGCGCTTCGGCAACATGGCGGCGCCGCTCAAGCACTTCCTCGACGGCACCGCGGTGCTGTGGCACCGCGGCGCGCTCGCCGGCAAGCCGGCGTGCGTCTTCACCTCCACCGGCAGCCTGCACGGCGGCCAGGAAACCACGCTCGTCTCGATGATGCTGCCGCTCCTGCACCACGGCATGCTGGTAATGGGCCTGCCCTACACGCTGCCCGACATCAACGCGACGCGCAGCGGCGGCACGCCCTACGGCCCGAGCCACCACGCCGGCGTCGCCGACGACCTGCCCATCACCGAGCCCGAGCGCACGCTGTGCATCGAGCAGGGCAAGCGCCTCGCCGAGCTCGCCGTACGGCTAAGCGCCAAATAGCCCGGATCGCCGCGGCGCTCGCGCGCGGCTTCTTTCCCGTCCTCGTTTGGCTGGCGGTTTCAGCGCCCTGCGCGGTGCAGGCGCAGCCGGCGGCGAAAATCTGGCGCCTTGGCGTGCTCACAATCAACGATCGCGCCACTTTCGCCAGATCCCCCGTCTACGGGGCATTCATCCAGGAGCTGCGTGCCCTCGGCTATCGCGAGGGCGAGAACCTGGTGATCGAATGGCGGCATACGCAGGGACAGTCGGAGCGGCGGCGCCAGGAAGCCGCCGCGTTGATGGCCTGGAAGCCCGACGTGGTGTTCACGGTGACCGACATCAATGCCATCGCGCTGCGTAACGCAAACCCCGCCGTGCCGATCGTGGGGGTGAGCGGAGACCTGGTGGGAATGCGCCTGGCCGCAAGCCTGTCGCGGCCTGGCGGCAACGTCACCGGGCTGCAGACCCGTGCGCCTGACCTTGCGGCCAAGCGGCTGCAGCTGCTCAAGGAGCTGCTCCCGAAGTTGCAACGCGTCGCCTTGCTGCACGCGCAAGCGGAAGAGGATCCCGGCTTCTACGACCGCATCTTCGCGGATCTGCAATCGGCCGCTCCTGCGGTCGGCGTGACGCTGATCCGCGTCAGGGTCCGCAACGCCTCCGATCTGGAGAAGAGCTTCGCCGAGATGGCAGACGCCAAGGCAGACGCGGTTCTCGTCGTCGCCAGCCCGTTCATGGCGGCCAACATTTCGGCGCGTCGTCGCGCTCGCCGCGCAGCGGCGCATCCCGGCCATGTACGAGATCGCCGTTCGAGCTGGTGATCAACCGCAAGAGCGCGGCCGCCCTCGGGCTCGAGATTCGGGCTTCCATCCTCCTGCGCGCCGACCGGGTGATCGAGTGAGCCGATGAGTGATTCTGGCGTCGGTTATCGCGGGACTTTGCACGCCAGGGTGAACGCGCGAACAGGGCAAGTGCCTTGCCGAGCTGGCAGTCAGGCTGACAAAATAGCCGCCGCGCACCCATGACCAAGCTGCTCGAAAAGGCGTTGCAGGAAATCGCGAAGCTTCCCGCGTCCGAGCAGGATGCCGTGGCTGCCATGCTCCTGGAAGAGCTCGCCTCGGAGCAGCGTTGGTCCGCTTCCTTTGCCAAGTCCCAGGACGAGCTTGCCCGTCTGGCGGAGCAGGCTCTTGCCGAGTACAAGGCCGGCCGCACTAAGCCGCTCTAGAGACGGTGGAGTCGCGCACCACCGAAGCGTTCCGCAAACTGCTCGCGTCCGCGCCTATCGCCGTTCAAACCAAGGCGCGCACGGTTTACCGCCTTTGGTCCGAAAATCCGGCTCACCCGTCGCTGCGGTTCAAGAAAGTGCACAACACTCTCCCGATCTATGCAGTGAGGATCGACCTCGATTGGCGCGCGGTCGGCGTCCTCGAGGGCGGAACAATGGTGTGGTTCTGGATCGGACCGCACGATGAGTACGAGAGACTACTTTCGAAGCTGTAGCGTACGCCCGCTGCGCTCGCTGCGGATGGCTGCTGCGAGCTCGCTGCTTGGCTTGGTTGTCCTCTGCCTTGCCTGGGAGCTGTGGCTTGCGCCGCTGCGGCCCGGAGGCTCGCTCCTCGCGCTGAAAGCGCTGCCGCTCGCGCTGCCGCTCGGCGGAATCCTCAAGGGCCGGCGCTACACCTACCAGTGGTCGAGCATGCTGATCCTCGCCTATCTCGCCGAAGGCGTGACGCGGGCGTGGAGCGAGGGAGGGTTATCGCAACAACTCGCTTTCATCGAAGCGGGGCTGAGTGTGCTCTTCTTCGCGGCCGCGGTCGGGTTCGTCCGAGTGACCCGCAGCAAAGTCCGGTAGCATTGACGCCGTGGCCTCGCAACCCCTGCAGCGCAAGCTCGCCGCCATCCTGAGCGCCGACGTCGCCGGTTTCAGCCGCCTGATGAGCGAGGACGAGGCGGCGACCGTGCGCGCGCTGGGCGACTGCCGCAGCCTGGCCGCGGCGGTGATCGCCAAGCACCGCGGCCGCGTCATCGACATGCCGGGCGACAACATGCTCGCCGAGTTCGCGAGCGCGGTCGACGCGGTCGAGGCCGCCGCCGCGATGCAGGCGCAGCTCGCCGAGTGCAACCGCGCGCTGCCCGAGAACCGCCGCATGAGCTTGCGCATCGGCGTCAACCTCGGCGACGTGATCGAGGAGGACGGCCGCATCTACGGCGACGGCGTGAACATCGCCGCGCGCATCGAGGCGCTCGCCAATCCCGGCGGCATCTGCGTCTCCGGCAAGGTGCACGACGAGGTGCTGCGCAAGCTCGACCTTGCCTTCGAGGACATGGGCGAGCACGCGCTGAAGAACATCGCCGCCGCGGTGCGCGTGTTCCGCGTGCACGCAGACGGCAAAGCCGCGCCGGCCGCCGCCGCGGCCGCGGCCGCGCCCGCGCCCGCGCCCGCGCCACAGGCGAAGCCGTCGATCTTCGTCCACCCGTTCGCCAACATGAGCGGCGATGCGGAGCAGGAATTCTTCGCCGACGGGCTGACCGAGGACATCATCACCGACCTTTCGCGCTTCCACGAGCTTTTCGTCATCTCGCGCAACAGCTCGTTCAAGTACAAGGGCAAGCCGCTCGAGGTGCAGAAGGTCGCGCGCGCGATGAACGTGCACTACCTGGTCGAGGGCAGCGTGCGCAAGGCCGGCAACCGGGTGCGCATCACCGTGCAGCTGATCGACGCCGAGACCGACCGGCACCTCTGGGCCGAGCGCTACGACCGCGAGCTCGCCGACATTTTCGCGGTCCAGGACGAGGTGACGGCGGCGATCGCCTCGGTCGTGGCCGGCCGGGTCGAGGCGGCGAGCCACGACCGCGCGGCGCGCAAGCCGACCGAGAACATGGCCGCTTACGAGTGGGTGCTCGCCGCCAAGGTGCTGCACCACCGCTCGAAGAAGGAGGACTGCGCCGAGGCGCTGCGCCTGATCGAGCGCGCGATCGAGCTCGATCCGAACTACGCGCACGCCCACGCCTGGCGCGCGTGCATACTCGGCCAGCAGTGGGTCTACTCCTGGTGCGAGGACCGCGAAGCGACCTGGAACGGGGTGCGCGAGGAGCTGAAGATCGCGCTCTCGCTCGACGACAGCGACAGCGACGTGCACCGCGTCCTCGCCGCGCTCAACATCAACCAGAACGAGTTCGACAAGGCGGCCTTTCACCAGACGCGAGCGCTCAGCCTGAACCCCAACGACGACCTGGTCGTGGTGCAGCAGGGCGAGGTCCTGACCTGGCTCGGGCAGCCCGAGGAAGGCATCGAATGGATCCGCAAGGCGATGCGGCTCAACCCGTTTCACCCGGCGCGCTTCTGGTATCACCTCGGCCGGGCTTTCTTTGCCGCGCGCCGCTACGCCGAGGCGATCGACGCGATCCAGCACATTGCCGCCCCGGACCACCTGCATCACGCGCTGCTCGCGGCCTCGCATGCGCAGATGGGTGACCAGGCCGCGGCCGCCCGGCACGCGCGCAAGGTGCTGAATCGCATGCCCGGCTGGCGGATCGACAAGGACTATCTGCCGCTGCTGCACTACAAGCGCGAGGCGGACCTCGCGCATCACCGCGATGCGCTGCTGAAGGCCGGGCTGCCGGCCTAGGGCTTGCCGAGAAGCCGCTTGGCCGCGGCGTAGATCGGCACCTCGATCAGCGCGCCGTCGACCTTCGCGCGCTCCTTGCCTGCGGCGCGCGCTTTCTCGAAGGCGGCGACGATTTTCCCGGCCTTGGCGAGTTCGCTCTTGCCGGGCGTAAAGACCGCGTTGATCGCCCTGGCGTGTGAAGGATCCACCAGGCTTTTCATGCGGTAGCCGAGGCGCCGGGCGTAGCGCGCGTCGGCGAGCGCACCCTTCACGTCGCTGAAGGTGTACGGGCAATCGATCGCCTCGACGCCGGCGGCGCGGCATTCGACCAGGAAGCGCGCGCGCACGTAGGCGAGCTCCTCGCCCCTGCGGCTGCGCGCGGTGCCGAGGTCGGCGACCATGTCCTCGCTCGCGACGAGGAGCGCGCTCACGCGCGAGCTGGCCTTTGCAATCTGAAAGGCGTTGACGAGCCCCGCCGCGGTTTCCACGTTGGGCACGAGCTCGAACGCTTCACGGGCAGACGCGCATCTCGTCCTTGATCTGCGCCATGCGCGCGTCGCGGGTGGCGTCCTCCATGTAGACGCGCTCGCCGCGCTCGTTGGACTTGATGATCGGCACGCCGCTCCCCAGGAGCGCGTACTCGCTGCGCAGGCTGGCGCAGCGCTGCTCGAGCGCCACCTTCTGACGCCGCTCGGCTTCCTCGCGCTGGATCTGGCGCCGCCTGAACTCCGCATCCTCGCCCGCGAGCGAGCTCGAGCGCGGCGACTCCTTGCCCGACACCGGCGGGATCGGACGGATGTCCACCTGCCCGCCGGCGCAGCCGGGGCGCGGCTTGTCGCTGTAGTGCGTGACGCCGCGCTCGTCGACGCACTTGTACATCTGCGCCCGCGCCGGAACGGCGCACAGCAGCAGGAGGAGCAGCGCCAGCGGCTTCAGAAAGCGTCCTTCTTCTTGTTCAGGAAGCGCTATTTTCCCCTAAAGCTGGTGCTGCGGGTTGAGCCGCTCGACCTTGCTCTCGAGCTTGTTCAGCGCGCTGATGTAGGCCTTGGCCGAGGCGACCACGATGTCGGTGTCGGCGCCCACGCCGTTCACCACGCGCCCGCCTTTCGCCAGCCGCACCGTGACCTCGCCCTGCGACTCGGTGCCGGTGGTCACCGCGTTCACCGAGTAGAGCAGCAGCTCGGCGCCGCTCTTCGCGAGGCTCTCGATCGCCTTGAAGGTCGCGTCGACCGGCCCGTCGCCTTGCGCGTCAGCACGAAGTTCCCTGGAATTCTGGTTGAGAACCACCGTGGCGTGCGGCCGCTCTCCCATCCCGCTCGCCTGGTTCATGGTGACGAGCTTCCAGTGCTCCTCGCTCGAGCGCCCGGCCTCCTGCGCCACCAGCGCCTGCAGGTCCTCGTCGAAGATCTCGGCCTTCTTGTCGGCAAGGTCCTTGAAGCGCTGGAACGCCTTGTTGGTGGCGTCCTCGCTCTCGAGCTCGATGCCGAGCTCCTTCAGGCGCTGCCTGAACGCGTTGCGCCCCGAGAGCTTGCCGAGCACGATCTTGTTGGTGCTCCAGCCCACGTCCTCGGCGCGCATGATCTCGTAGGTCTGGCGCGCCTTGAGCACCCCGTCCTGGTGGATGCCCGAGGCGTGCGCGAAGGCGTTGGCGCCGACCACCGCCTTGTTCGGCTGCACCACGAAGCCGGTGATCTGCGACACCAGCCGCGAGGTGGGAACGATATGCGTGGTGTCGATCCCCACGTCGAGATTGAAGAAGTCGTGGCGCGTCTTCACCGCCATCACCACCTCCTCGAGCGAGGTGTTCCCGGCGCGCTCGCCCAGGCCGTTGATGGTGCACTCGATCTGGCGCGCGCCGCCGATCTGCACCGCGGCGAGCGAGTTGGCGACCGCCATGCCGAGGTCGTTGTGGCAGTGCACGCTCCAGACCGCCCGGTCCGAGTTCGGAATCTTTTCGCGGATTTTTCTGATCAGCTCCCCGAACTGCTGCGGCACCGCGTAGCCGACGGTGTCGGGGATGTTGATGGTGGTCGCGCCCTCCTTGATCACCGCCTCGAGCACCCGGCAGAGGAAATCCAGGTCGGAGCGCGAGCCGTCCTCGGGCGAGAACTCGACGTCGGGGCAGGCGTTCTTCGCGAAGCGCACCGACAGCTTCGCCTGCTCGAGCACCTGCTCGGGGGTCATGCGCAGCTTCTTCTCCATGTGCAGCGCGCTGGTGGCGATGAAGGTGTGAATGCGCCAGGATTTCGCGCCCTTGAGCGCGTCGATGCCGCGCTGGATGTCGCGGTCGTTGGCGCGGCACAGCCCGCACACGGTCGAGTCCTTGATCGCGCCGGCGATCGCGCGCACCGCCTCGAAGTCGCCGTTGGACGAGGCCGGGAAGCCGGCCTCGATCACGTCGACCTTCATGCGCTCGAGCGCGCGCGCGATGCGCAGCTTCTCCTCGCGCGTCATCGACGCGCCCGGGCTCTGCTCGCCGTCGCGCATGGTGGTGTCGAAAATGATCAATCGGTCGTTCGAGCTCATGGAATGAGTCCTTGGCCTGTTTCAGGCCGGGTCACAAACACGGATTGTAGGCGGGAGTATTTAGCGCGCGAGGCGCAGCAGCAGGCCCAGCGCGAGGAGCGCCGAGGAAAGGAGAGCCGAAAGCACGGCCTGATGCATGATGGCACTATAGCCCGAAAAATGGACCGTACGCAACTCAGCGCCGGCCGCCTGGCTGCGATCTGCTCGGCGCGCGTGTTTCTGTTCGCCACGTTCATGACGGTGGCGGCGGTCATCCCGCTGATCACGGTCGAATGGGCGCTCACCGCGACCGCGGCCGGCGCGATCGTGTCGAGCTTCACGCTGTGCTACGCCGCCTCGGTGTTCGGCTTCGCCTGGGCCGCGGACCACTTCGGCGCGAAGCGCATGGTCGCGGTGTCGGCGCTCGCCGCCGCTTTCGGGTTCCTCGCGCGCGACTGGTGGTCGGCGGTGCTCGCTTACGGCCTGGTCGGCCTGGCCCAGGGCGGGGTGTACACCCCGCTCGTCATGCTGCTCTCGGACGAGGTGGCGCCGGCGAGGCGCGGCCGGGCCATGGGCTGGCTCATCGCCTCGACCTCCGTGGGCTATTGCACCTCGCTCGGCGCGGCGGCGTTCGGCATCGCGCTCGGCGGCTGGCAGGCGGCATTCGTGCTGAGCGGCCTGCTGCCCGCGGTCGGGGCGCTCGTGCTGCTCGCCTCGATCGCGCCGTTCGCGAACCGCATCCATCCGCGCCCGGCGCAGGCGCGGCTGCGCGACGAGATCGTGCACAACCGCGACTCGCGCCTGCTGATCGCCGGCTACACCGGCCACTCGTGGGAGCTGCTCGGCATGTGGGCATGGGTGCCGGCTTTTCTCGCGGCCGGCTTCGCGCTCAAGGGCGCGGCGGTGAGCGGCGCGGCCATCTCGGGCGCGTGGCTCTCCGCCCTGCTCCACGCCGTCGGCGCGGTTTCGGCTTTCACCATGGGGCGACTGTCCGACCGCACCGGGCGCCGTCCCGTGCTGGTCGCGCTTGCCGCGGCCGGCGCGATCGTTTCGTTCTTGGTCGGCTGGCTGGTGCACGCCCCCTCGCTCATCCTGGTGCCGCTCGTGCTCGCCTATGCCTTCGTCACGCTCGGCGACTCGCCGGTGCTGACCACCGCGATCTCGGAAGCCGTGCGCCCGGGCTATCTCGGCGCGGTGCTCGCGTGGCGCGGCTTCGCCGGGTTCGGCGCCGGCGCGGTCGCGCCGCTCGCGGTCGGCCTGGTGCTCGACACCGCCGCCGGCGCGGGCGCGGGTCCCGCGCTGTCCTGGGGCCTCGCGTTCGTCGCGCTCGGGTTCGGCGGCGTGACCGCGCTCGCCTGCGCGCTCGCGCTTCGCCCCGGCCGATGAGCTTCAACGCCGCGCGCTACGTGCGCTTCGTGGCGGCCGGCCGCCCGATCGGCTGGCTCGCGCCCGAGCTCGCCGCCCGGCTGAACGGCTGGCCCAAAGTGTTCAAGTGCAGCCCGGAGAGAGTCGTTCTCCTGAACATCGCGCAATTCCCCTCGGTCGTGGAAACCCTCGCCGCCGAAGGCTTCGTCCCGGGATGGCGCGACGAGCGCTACCGCATCGAGGATCTGTTCGAGATCGAGCGCGCCGCGGCGCGGCCGTTCGGGCTCGCGACGCACGCGGTGCATGTCAACGGCATTTCCGCCGACGGAAAGATGTGGCTCGCGCGCCGCAGCCCCGCCAAGCCGATCGATCCCGGCCTGCTCGACAACCTGGTGGGAGGCGGCCTGACCGCGGGTTTGTCTGTTGAGCAGGTATTGGTCAAGGAAGCGTGGGAAGAAGCGGGGATTCCCGCCGAGCTCGCGCGCCGTGCGCGCCCGGGAGGAACGGCGCGCATCCTGCGCGAAGTGCCCGAGGGTGTGCAGTCCGAAACGGTCCACGTCTACGACCTCGAGCTGCCCGCGGGCTTCCAGCCGCGCAACCAGGACGGCGAGGTCTCGGAATTCCTGCGGGTGGAACTGCACGAGCTGGAAAGGCTCGAGCTCACTCTCGAAGCGCAGCTCGCGGCGCGCGACTATCTCAGTCGACGAAGCGCACGCCCCGGGTCTGGGCCCGCAGGCGCGGGTCGCGCGACCTGACCTCGAGCGGCCTTCCTTCGAGCGCCTCGCGGCAGCGCTCGAGCGTCTCGGCCTCGAGCCGCGCCATCGCCGCGCGCGTGTAGAAGGTAAGGTGCGGCGAGAGGATCACGTTGTCCATCGCGTACAGCGCGCTCAGCGGGTGCCCGCGGCGCGAAAGCGGCTCCCGCGAATAGACGTCGAGGGCCGCTCCCGCCAGCCGGCCGCTTTCCAGGCTTCTCAGCAAGGCCGATTCATCCACGATCGCGCCGCGCGCAACGTTGATGAGAAACGCGCCCGGCTTCATCGCCCGCAGCTCGGCTTCGCCCACCAGGTGGCGGGTCTCGTCGTTCAGGACGCAATGGATCGAGACGAAATCGCTTTCCGCGAGCATCGCGTGCAGGTTCCGGTGCGTCGCGGCCGGGACGTAGGGGTCGTAGGACAGCACGCGCATGCGAAAGCCCGCCGCCATGCGCGCAAACGCCGAGCCGATGCGTCCCAGGCCGACGACCCCGGCGGTCTTGCCGGCGAGGTCGGCTGCCAGCCACTCGCCCGTGGGCCAGACCCAGCCCTCGCTGTCCATCGCCCTCTGCAGCGGCTTGAGCTTCTTCGCGAGCGCCATCATCAGCGCGAAGGCGCCTTCGGCCACCGTCTCCTCGGCATAGTCCGGAACGTTGGCCACCGGGACGCCGCGGCTGCGCGCCGCGGCGAGGTCGATCGCGTCGATGCCCACGCCGTACTTCACGATCGCCTTCAGCTCGCGCGCGCCCTCGATCACGCGGCGCGTGATGGGCGTGTAGCACATGAGCAGCAGGCGGGCGTCCGCCGTTGCCGCCACAAGCTCGTTCTCCGTGACGCCTTCAGAAAGCAAGACCAATTCATGTCCATCGGCGCGCAACGCGGCATCCACGCCGGGCAGCTCGAGCTCGCGGTCGGTCCGGACTACCCTGGCCACGGCGCCTTGAGCGAGGCCTGCGCCGGCACTTTCTCGCCGGAGACTTCGATTTGGTAGCGGCCCTCGATGTCCTCGGCGTGAACGAAGCCCATCCCGACCATGCACGAAAGCGTGGCGCTGTAGCCGACCGAGGAGAGCTCGCCCACCGGCCGTCCATTGCGCAGGATCGGCTCGCCGCCCCAGGCGAACAGCTCGCTCGCCGGGAAGGTGAACATGACGAGGCGCTTGCAGAGCTTCGGCGGCGGCTTGCGCCTTTCGGGGCGCACGGCGAAGGCGAGTCCCGCCTCGTAAGGCGTGCAGTCGGGCGAAAGCTCGGCGCCGAAGGCGCGCCGCCCGGCCTCGATGCGCAGCGCGTCGAGCGCGTAGTAGCCGCAGTCCTTGATGCCGAGGCCGGCGCCGGCGCTCCACAGGCGCTCGTAGAGCGCGGCCGCGTCCTCGGCCGCGACCAAGATCTCCCGGCCCGGCCCGCCGGCGTACGACGCCGGCACTGCGCGAGCGCTGCCGAGATCGACTCTCTCAAGAAGCTTCCCGGAATTCGGTCCGAGCACGGAAATGACCGACCAGCGGTCGGTCACGTCTTCCACGGTCACTTCTTCTTCGGGCGCGATGTGTCGCCGCAGCCACGCGGCATCCCGCACCGGCTGCGCCGAGCCGGTGACGACGAGATATTCCTCGTCACCCCAGCGCTGCACGGTGACATCGCTCTCGTAGCCGCCCTTGCGGTTGAGCATCGGCGTGTAGGTCAGTCTGCCGATGCGGTTCGCGCACACGCGGTCGAGGAGCGCCGCCGCGTCGCGCCCGCGCACGCGCAGCTTGCCGAACGAGGTTTGATCGAAGATCCCGACAGCGTTTCGCACCGCCCGTTGCTCCTCGATGACGGCCGCAAGCCAGTTCGGGCGCCCGAGCGTGTATTGCATCTTCGGGCCGAAGTAGTTGGCGCGCTCCCAGCCGAACTTGGAGCCGAATACGGCGCCTTTCCGTCCTAATTTTTCATAGAGAGGTGAAACCCTTTGCGGGCGACCCGACTCGAGCTCGTGGCGCGGCCAGCGCATGGCGTAGTGCAGGCCGAGCGTCTCGACGGTGCGCTCCTTGAGCCACTTCGGATCGGCGGCGAAGGCGCCGAAGCGCCGGATGTCGACCTCGAACAGGTCCATCGGCGCCTCGCCGCCGGCGATCCATTCGGCGAGCAGCTTGCCGGCGCCGCCGGCGTTGGCGATGCCCGCGGAGTTGAACCCGGCGGCGACGAAGTAGCTGCGCAGCTCGGGCGCCTCGCCGAGGATGAAGTTGCCGTCGGGCGTGAAGCTCTCGGGTCCGTTCAGCAGGATCTTGACCCCGGCCTTCTCGAGCGCGGGCACGCGGTGCATCGCCGCCTCCATCAGCGGCTGGAACTGGTCCCAGTCCTCGGGCAGGAGCTGGAACTCGAAAGGGTCCGGGATGCCTTGCATGCCCCAGGGCTTCGCGACCGGCTCGAAGCCGCCCATGAGCAGGCCGCCCACCTCTTCCTTGAAGTAGATGAAGCCGTCGGGGTCGCGCATCACCGGCAGCATCGGGTGCACGCCGGCGATCGGCTCGGTGACGATGTAGAAGTGCTCGGCCGAGTGCAGCGGGATGTTGACGCCGTGCTGCGCGCCGAGCGCGCGCGCCCATTGCCCGGCGCAGTTGACGACGATCTCGCACTGCACCGCGCCGGCGCTAGTTTCGACGCCGCTCACAAACCCACCTCTAGTCAGGAGATTTGCGACTCGTACCCCTTCCTGAATCTTCACACCCAGGTTGCGCGCGCCCTTGGCGAGGCTTTGCGCGAGGTCGGCGGGGTTCGCTTTTCCGTCTGCGGGAAACCACAGCGCGCCCTGCAGGTCCTCGCTGCGCAGCAGCGGCCACTTCTCGAGCGCCTCGCGCGGCGTAAGCAGGTGGACCTCGATGCCGAAGCTCCGCGCCATCGCCGCCTGGCGCTGGAACACGATCCAGCGCTCCGGCGTGCGCGCGACGTTGACGCTCCCGCATTGCCGCCAGCCGGTGGCAAGCCCGGTCTCCTGCTCGAGCGTGGAATAGAGCTCGATGCCGTACTGGCTCATGCGCGTCATCGAGCGGTTGGGGCGCATCTGCCCCACCAGCCCCGCCGCGTGCCAGGTGGTGCCGCAAGTGAGCCTTCCCTGCTCGAGCAGCAGGATGTCGCGCCGGCCGAGCTTCGCCAGGTGGTAGGCGACGCTCGCGCCGACGATCCCGCCGCCGATGATGACGACTTCCGCCCTCATATCTTCAGCGCAATCACTCCCGCAGCCACCGTGACGGCGCCGGCGATGCGGCGCGCGACGTGGCCTTCCTTGAGCAGCCACGCGCCGATCAGCGCGGCGAAGATGACCGAGGTCTCGCGCAGCGCGGCCACCGCCGCCACCGGCGCGCGCGTCATGGCCCAAAGGGCGATGCCGTAGGCGCCTGCCGAGAGCACGCCGCCGAGCAGCCCGCGCAGCCAGAACTTCCCGGCATAACGAAGCAATTGCTGCTTCCTCAGGAAAAGTACCAGCAGCGGGAACGGCAGGGCATCGATGACGAAGAGCCACAGCACATAGCCGGCGGGGCTGCCCGAGGCGCGCACGCCGGCGGCATCGATCAGCGTATAGACGGCGATGATCATTGCGTTCGCGAGCGCCCAGCGGGTCGACACGCGCGACTCGCGCCAGTGGAGGCCGACCAGGCCGAGCGAGAGTACGCCGCCGCAGATCAGCAGCACCCCGGCCCACACCGTCGGCGTCGGCGCCTCGCCCAGCCAGGCGAGAGCGCACACGCTCACGATGAGCGGCGCCAGGCCGCGCATGATCGGGTAGCCGTGCGACAGGTCGCCGGCCCGATACGCGCCGACGAGCGCGACGTAGTACGCGACGTGCGTCACCACCGAGGCCGCGATGTAGGGCCACGCTTCGCGCGCAGGCGGCGCGACGACGAGCAGCAGCGGCGCCGCGGCAATGCCCGCGAGCGAGGTGACGAGCGTCAGGTCGAGCAGCACGTCGCGGCTCGACTTGATCATCGCGTTCCAGGTCGCGTGCGCCAGCGCCGCGCCGAGCACCGCCAGCGTTACTTCGAGAGGCATGCCTCCCGCAGCAGCGGCTCGAAGTGGCGCAGGCCCGGCGTGACGGCGCCGCGCGCCTTGGCGGCGTCGTCCCACAGCCGCACGCTGACCGCCTCGGCGGCGTGCGGTTGGCCGATGAAGCGCTCGGCCTCGGCGGCGCTGAACACGCCGCCCTGGAGCTTGAGGCTGCGCTTGGAGTCTTCCGACAGCCGCTCGTAGTAGCCCGCGCGCCTCGCGCAGAGGTAGCGCTTGGCGTCGACATGCAGGCGGATCGGCCCGAGCACCGCCGCGGGGAAATGCGGCCGCAGGAATGGCAGCGCGGCGTACTGGTGCAGGTCGTCGATGCCGCGCAGGGTCGGGGTCTCGCCCTTGTCGTTCAGCAGGTGGCCGATGTCGTGCAGCAGCGCCGCGCACACCAGCTCGGCCGGGGCGCCGGCCTGCTCGGCGAGCTGCGCGCTCTGCAGCGCGTGCTCGAGCTGCGTGACGCCCTCGCCTTCGTACTCCCGGCCGCCCTTCGCTTCGTACAGGGAAAGGATTTCCCCGACTACCACGGCAGCGAGTAGGTCTTGACGTTGGTGAAGCTCTTCATCGCCTCGATCACGCCTTCCTTGTAGCCGAGGCCGGAATCCTTGATGCCGCCGAAAGGCGTGCTCTCGAGGCGGTAGCCGGGCACTTCCCAGATGTTCACCGTGCCGACGTTGAGCTCGGAGACGAACTGGGTGACGTAGTCGACGCGGTTGGTGCACACCCCCGACGACAGCCCGTACGCGGTGCCGTTCGCGATGCGCACCGCCTCGTCGGCGTCCCTGAAGCGGATCACCGGCGACACCGGGCCGAAGGTCTCCTGCCTCACGACCTCCATGTCCGGAGAAACGTGGTCGATCACGGTCGGCGGGTACAGCGCGCCCCTGCGCTGGTTGCCGGCGAGAAGCTTCGCGCCGCGCTCGCACGCGTCGTTCACCCGCGACTCGAACAGCTTCGCCGCCTGCTCGTTGATCACCGTGCCCATCTCGACCTTCGGGTCGAGCGGGTCTCCGCAGCTCCAGTCCTTCGTGATCCTGACAAGATGGTCGACGAACTCGTCGGCGAGCTTCTGATGGACGAGGATCCGCTTCACGGCAGTGCAGCGCTGGCCCGAGTTCTTGTACGAGCCGGCGGCGGCGAGCGCCGCGGCCTTCTCCGGATCGGCGTCCTCCATGACGATCAGCGGGTCGTTGCCGCCGAGCTCGAGCACCATGCGCTTGTAGCCGGCTTTGGAAGCGATGTACTTGCCGACGGCCACGCCGCCGGTAAAGGTGACGAGGTCGGCGTCCGGGCTGGTGATCATCTCGTCGGCGATCTCCTTCGGATCGCCGGTCACCACCGACAGCATCTGCGGCGGCAAGCCCGCCTCGTACAGCACGTCGGCGAGCGCGAGCGCCGCGAGCGGCGTCTTCTCGGTGGGCTTGAGCACCATGCGGTTGTTGGTGGCGACCGCGGGCGCCACCTTGTGGATCACCTGGTTGAGCGGATGATTGAACGGCGTGATGCCCGAGATCGCTCCGGCGAGCGGCTCGCGCAGCGTGTAGACCTTGCGGCTCTTGCCGTGGTGCGTGAGGTCGCACGAGAACACCTGGCCGTCGTCCACCAGCGCGTGGTGGGCGGCGAACAGCAGCACGTCCGAGGCGCGCCCGACCTCGTAGAGCGAGTCCTTGAGGCAAAGCCCGGACTCGAGCGTGATGCCGCGCGCGATCTCCTCGCGCCGCGACGCGATGATCTCGCCGGCGCGCATCAGGATGCGGTAGCGCTCGTAGCGGGTGAGCTTCGGCCTGTATTCGCGGGAGATGCGGAACGCGCGCTTTACATCCTCCACCGTCGCCCTCGGCACCGTGGCGACCACCTCGCCCGTGTACGGATAGCGCACCTCGAGGACGCGGTCGCCCTGCACCTTCTGCCCGGCGATGCGCATCGCCTCCCGGCGGACTCGCTCAGTGGATGTGGTTAAGGGCGAGGTCGAAGGCATCGAAGT
>DATIGR010000033.1:0-10637 GCA_035454645.1 Burkholderiales bacterium | reverse complement strand
ACCTCGATGGCGCCCGCGTGCTGGAGTCGGAGCAGCAGCTCGATCACGCGATCGTAGCGCTCGAGCTTGTCCGCCTCCGCCCGGAAGGCCTGCTCGCCGGCGAGGTTGCCCGGGGCGAAGGCGATGTTCTCGGTTTCGCCGATGCGCTGGACGGCGATCCGGAGCAGGACGTCGGGGGGCCAGCCCGACTGGCCCAGGGAGAAGAGCACCTCGATGGGGACCGTCTGGAGCATCCTCCGCGAGAAGGCCTCCCCCGCGAGCGGCGTGTAGGTGATCGTCGGGCGCTCGGTGTAGTCGAGATTCGCCGCGCCGCCGACGAAGTCCTCGTCGAAGCTCGGCAGCGCGCCCTCGCCGCCGAGCGGGCCGACCCTGATCTCGCCCTTCGCCACCTGGTAGTCGAAGTTGAAGAAGAACAGCCGCACCCCCTCGCCGAACGCGAGCGTGGCAACCACCAGCATCAGCCCCTTGACGCGCAGCGCCGGGAACCCCACCGCGCAGGCGGTCACCGCGCCGGTGAGCGCGCCCGCGCCGATCGCCGGCACCAGGTGCCAGCCGCCGAGCACCGTCAGCATGCCCGCGGTGTAGGCGCCCACGGCGAAGAACGCCGCCTGCGCCATCGTCACCTGGCCGGTGAGGAGCACGATGTAGGCCGACAGGCCGAGGAGCGTGTGCACCCCGATCGTCTGCGCCAGGCCGTAGTAGAAGTCCATCAGCTTCGGGAAAACAGGCCACCGGGCCTGAACACCAGGAAAACGAAGAGCAGAAGCATTACGTAGAGATCGCGCTCGGTGACGCCGCGGTAGAGCTGGAACAGGTTCTCGAAGCCGCCGACCAGGAGTCCGGCGACGATCGCGCCGGGGATGCTCCCCAGGCCGCCGATCACGGTGACGATCAGCCCCTTCACCGTCAGCGGCGTGGTGAGAAGCGGCGACAGCGCGCCCACGGAGGCGCCGATGAGAGCGCCCGCGATTCCGCCCAGCAGGCCGGCGATGACGAACGTCATGCCGTTCACCCGGCCGACGCGGATACCGCAAAGCTGCGCCGCGACCGCCTGCTGCGAGACCGCGCGCGTGGCGAGCCCGAGGCGCGTGCGGTAGAGCAGCGCGAGCAGCCCGATCATGCACAGCACCGATACGCCCGCCACCAGGAGCAGGTCGCCGCGCAGCGTGAACTCGCCCACGCGCAGCATCACGTCGTCGAACATCGCCGGGTAGTTCTGCGGCATGCCCGCGGTGGCATGCACGATCACCTCGTCGATCAGGAGCAGCATCCCCACCGTCGCCATGAGCGGCGCGAGCGGGTTGGAAAGCGGGATGAAGTGGAAGCAGGTGACGTAGACCACCCAGCCGAGCACGCCGCCGGCGAGAAAAGCCGTGAGGAACACCGCCCACGCCGGCCCGCCGGCCCAGGCCTGCAGGATCAGGAGCCCGCCGTAAGCGCCGCCGATCGACGCGGCGGCGTAGGCGAGGTTCAGCTTGTGCATCACCCCGAAGACCAGGGTGAAGCCGATGCCGATCAGCGCGTAGGTGGCGCCGAACAGCACGCCATCGGAGAGCGCCTGGAGGAAGTCAAGCATGAAGAAAGGGGGGCTGGCAGCACGCGGGCCCCCCTTCAACCCCTTGCCAGGGTGCTACGTCAGAGCGGGTTGTGCAGCACTTTCCACTGCCCCTTGTTGGCGTAGACGAAGAGGTAGGGCTTGTCCGCCTCGCCTTCCTCGTCGCGCTTGGACTCCCCGAGCAGCCCGTTGGTGGCCCTCAGCTTCGCCAGCCCGTCGCGGATCTTGCGCCGGTCGGCCTGCAGGTCGCCGGGCTTGCCGGAGATCTTCTCCGTCTCCATCACCTGCTTGAGGATGAAGACGTTCTCCCACGCCGCCATGGAGTGCAGATCGGCCGCGCCCTTGAACTTCGCGGTGGTCTTCGCGGCGAACGTCGCGTCCTTGTTCACCGGGGCGAAGGAGGTGGGAATGATGATGCCCTCGGCCTGCTTCGCGCAGCCTTCCAGCGTCTCGAGGCTGGAGGAGCTCGTGAGCCCGACCAGGACCTTCGGCTTGACGCCCTGGCGCTGCATCTCCTTCAGCACGCCGCAGGTGGTGAAGGGGTGCGCCGAGATCGCGATGATGTCGGCGTTCGCCTTCTTCATCTCGCGCACCTGGGTGGCGAAGTTGGTGTCGTTCAGCAGCCACTTGGAGTTGCCGAGCACCTCGAAGCCGCTCGCCGCGGCGCGCTCCTTCATCACCACGTACCAGGTGGCGCGCGAGTGCGCGAAATCCTCCTCCACGCCGCCGTAGACGGTCTTCGCCTGCGGGTGCTTGGTCTTCAGCCAGTAGAACAGCGAGTTGTACATCGTCATCTCGTTGGGCACGTTGCGGAACGCCCACTGCGAGATCTTGGCGAGGCCGACCTTGATCGCGACGTCGGTGAACACCGGCATCTGCAGCCCGGAGTCGCTCGCGTCGTCCACCTTCTTCTGCAGGATGCCGAACAGCGGCTCGGCGACGTTGGAGCAGGTCGGCCCGACCGCGACCAGCGCATCGGTGCCGTAGATGCGCCGGATCACCGAGATCCCTTCCTCGGCGGTGCAGCGGTCGTCGTAGAACTCGACGGCGATCTTGGCCTTCGAGCCGTCGGCGAGCCGCACCCCGCCCTGCTTGTTGACCACATCCGCGGCGGCGAGCAACGCCGCCTCGCTGTTGACGCCGAACGAGCGCACCACGCCCGACTTCGCGCCGAAGCCTGCGATCTTGATGGTCTTGTCCTGCGCCATCGCGCCGCCTGCGGCGAGCGCAAGCGCTGCTGCAAAGACGATGTTCTTCACGGGGACCTCCTCCTCGGGTAGATTGACCCAGTGTAGAACGAGGAGGGAGCCCATGGCAAAGAGCCGCACCAAGAATGCGAAGCCCCATGCTGCGGTGCGCAAGAACGCAATGTGGTCGGCCTTGAAGCCCGGTCCGGCCAACTTCACGCCGCTCTCGCCGATCGTCTTTCTGCCGCGCGCAGCCGAGATCTATCCGGAGCGCACCGCCGTCATCCATGGCGGCATCCGGTTCACCTACCGGCAGTTTCTGGAGCGGTCCCTTCGGCTTGCGTCGGCGCTCCGGAAAGCCGGGGTCAGGCGCGGCGACGTGGTTTCGGCCATGCTGCCGAACATCCCGCCCATGCTCGAGGCGCACTACGGCGTGCCGATGCTGGGCGCCGTGCTGAACACCATCAATACGCGCCTCGACGCCGATACGGTGGCCTACATCCTCGAGCACGGCGAAGCCAAGGTCTTCATCACCGACCGCGTGTTTGCAGCCGTGGTCGGACCCGCGCTCACCCGGCTGAAGAGAAAGCCGCTGGTCATCGACGTCGACGACCCGCTTTACACCGGGCCCGGCGAGCGGCTCGGCAAGACCGATTACGAGAACTTCATCGCCGGGGGCGATGCGGACTTCCCGTGGACCCTTCCGGATGGCGAAAACGATCCCATAGCGCTCAACTACACCTCGGGAACCACCGGCCGGCCGAAAGGCGTGGTCTACCACCACCGCGGCACGTTCCTCGAGGCGTGCGGCAACGTGATGGCGTGGGCGATGCCGGCGAATCCGGTGTACCTGTGGACGCTGCCGATGTTCCACTGCAACGGCTGGTGCTTCCCGTGGTCGGTGACCGCGATGGCGGGAACCCACGTGTGCCTGCGCGCGGTCGAGCCCGGGCGCATCTTCGAGCTCATCGTCGAGCACGGCGTCACCCACATGTGCGGCGCGCCCACCGTGCTCGGCATGCTGATCGCCGCGCCCGAGAGCGAGCGGCGCAAGTTCCCGCACCCGGTGCACATCCAGACCGGCGGCTCGCCGCCGCCGGCGAAGGTGATCAAGGCGATGGAGGAGCTCGGCTTCCAGGTGCTGCATATCTATGGAATGACCGAGCTCCAGGGGCCTTCCACGTTTTGTGCGCCACAGAGCGGCTGGCCGGATCGGTACGCCGAAATGGCACGCCAGGGAGTCCGCTACCCGGTGGTCGAGGGCCACATCGTCGCGGATTCCGGATCCTGCAAGCCGGTGCCGCAGGACGGGAAGTCGATCGGCGAGATCCTGGTGCGCGGCAATACCGTGATGCTCGGCTACCTGAAGGATGGCAAGGCCACCGCCGAAGCGTTCGCCGGCGGCTGGATGCACACCGGCGACCTCGCGGTGTGGCACCCGAGCAACTATGTCGAGATCAAGGACCGCAAGAAGGACATCATCATCTCGGGCGGCGAGAACATCTCCTCGGTCGAGGTCGAGATCGCGCTCTACAAGCACCCGGCGACGCAGCTCGCCGCCGTGGTGGCGCGGCCCGACGAGAAGTGGGGCGAGGCGCCGTGCGCCTTCGTGCAGCTCAAGCCCGGCGCAGCCGCGACCGAGCAGGACTACATCGACTGGTGCCGGCAGAACCTCGCGCGCTTCAAGATCCCGAAGAAAGTGGTGTTCGGCCCGGTGCCGACGACCGCGACCGGCAAGATCCAGAAGTACTTGCTGCGCGAACGCGCCAAGGCGCTCTGACCATGGAGGAAAAGACCAAGGTCACGATCCTCACCTCGAGCTACCGCATCAAGGGCTACATCGAGCTCGTGCCCGGCGCGCGCGTCACCGACTTCATGGCCGAGGCGCGCGATTTCATCGCGGTGACCAACGCCGAGATGTGGGAGCTGCAGGTGGGCGGCCGGCAGGTGCTGTCGGCGCCGTTCCTCAACGTGAGCCGCGACCACATCGAGATCATCCTGCCGGGGCACTAGAGCGCTAGCGGTCGAGCCCCTGGTCGTCGTAGGAAGAGGGGTGCGAGATCGGCTCGATGTGGGTGTCGACGGCCGCGTTCGGCACCAGCGCGCGGATGCGCGCCTCGATCTCCTCGGAGAGCTGGTGCGCCTGCGCCACGGTCCAGGCATCCGGCACCAGGAAGTGAAACGAGATGAAGCGGCGCGCGCCGGCCTGGCGCGTGCGCAGGGCATGGAAGCTCACGCCGTAGCGCTTCGAGTACTCGGTGAACAGCTTGGTCACTTCGCCCGTGTGCTCGCTGGAGATCGCGGCGTCGAGGAGTCCCCTCCACGAGCGGCGCATCAGCCGCAGCCCGATCCACACGATGTGCGCCGCCACGGCGAGCGCGACCAGCGGGTCGAGCCGCAGCCAGCCGGTCAGGACGACGAGCGCCACGCCGATGATCACGCCGGCGGAGGTCCAGACGTCGGTGATCAGGTGGTGGCCGTCGGCCTCCAGCGCGATGCTGTGCTCCCTGCGCCCGACGCGGATCAGCAGCATGCCGACCCCGAGGTTGATGCCCGAGGCGGCGGCGCTGAGCGCGAGGCCCAGGAGCGGCGCCTGGAGCGGCTGCGGCTCGATCAGGCGCGGGATGGCGCTCGCGAGAATCCCGACGGCGGCGAGAACGATGAGCGCGCCCTCGATGCCGGCCGCGAAGTACTCGGCCTTGGAGAATCCGTAGGGGTGGTTCTCGTCGGGCGGCGATGCCGCGACGCGCAGCATGGTGAGCGCGAGCAGCGCGGCGGCCAGGTTCACGATCGATTCGAGCGCATCGGAAAGAAGGCCGACCGACCCGGTCAGCCACCAGGCGAGCGTCTTCAGCGTGATCGTGGCGAGCGCCGCCGCGATCGACAGCCAGGCGTAGCGCTCAAGATCCGTGGAGCCGGTAAACATGCTCGCTCTGCTCTCGCGGATCGGAAAGCTCGTAGAGGAAAATCGCTTCGCCCGACTCGGCGGCGAAACGCCTTGATTGCAGCACGGCTGAAAGTTTTTCCGGTTTGTGCGTGAAAGCCACGGCCACGGCCGCGGGATGCGGGTCGGCGTCGCCGGGTTCGATCTGCGTGCACGCCCAGCGTTTGAACGTCAGGCACCTGCCGAGACAACGGCGCGACCAGGGGGTCTGGTTGCGAAACCGATCGAGGTAGGGCTTGGATTGAAGGACTTCGGGCGAATCCAGCTCATAGGTCGCAAGATAGATGCCGCCCCGCAGCCAGCGCCGTGCCGAGCGGAAGCCGGGAATCGCCAGGCGCTCGGGGAGGTGCTCGGTGTCGTACCAGGCGTTGAACTCCTCGTCCATCGCCGGGGGCGGCTGGGTGAGGGTGAGAAGGAGGCCGCGCTTCATTGCGCGCTGATCACGCCCTTCTCGAGAAAGTAGGCGCGATCGGCCACCCGGTCGGTGAAGTGGCGGCTCTGCTCGGCGAGCAGGACCGCGACGCCCGCGCGCCGGATCTCCCGGATCGCCTGCGCCACCTGCGCCACGACGAGCGGCGCGAGCCCCTCGGAGGGCTCGTCCAGCAGGATGGCGGAAGGGTTTCCCGCGAGGGTGCGCGCGATGCAAAGCATCTGCTGCTCGCCGCCCGACATGCGGGCGCCGCGGCGCTCGCGCAAGGGAGCGAGCGACGGGAAGAGCGCGAGCAGCCGCTCTTCGGTCCAGGGCGGCGCGGCGCCGCGCGCGGGCCGGCGGGCGACTTCGAGGTTCTCGATCACGGTCAGGTCCGTGAAGATACGCCGATCCTCGGGCACGTAGCCCAGGCCGAGGCGCGCTATTTCGTAGGGCTCCCGGCCCTCAAGGGCTTCTCCCTTGAAGACAATCCTGCCTGAGAGCGGCACGACGAGGCCCATGATCGCCTTCAGCGTGGTCGACTTGCCGGCTCCGTTGCGGCCGAGGAGCGCGACGACTTCGCCCTTGCCGACCTCGAGGTCGATGTCGAAGAGCACCCGGGCCCGGCCGTACCCGGCGCTCAGGCCCCGCACCTCAAGCATCGCCAAGGTATACCTCCCGCACGCGCGCATCGCGGCGCACCTCCTCGGGCGCGCCCTCGGCGATGATTTCCCCGAGATGCATGACGATGACGCGGCTCGCAAAGCCGAACACCACGCCCATGTCGTGCTCGGTGAACAGGACCGCAATGCGGTCGTGGCGCGCGAGCGCCGCGGCGAGCTCCATGAGCGCGCCGCGCTCTTCCGGCGCCATTCCGGCGGTCGGCTCGTCCATGAGAAGAAGCTGCGGCGAGTTTGCCAGCGCCATCGCGAGCTCGACTCGCTTCAGGTCGCCGTAGGCGAGCACGCCGCACGGGCGATCGGCCTGGCCGCGCATGCCGACGCGCTCGAGCAGCGCGTCCGCCTCCTGCCGGAAAAGCCCCTGCGCGCGGCTCCACAGGGCGTAGTTGCGCCGGCGGTGCGAGAGCAGCGCGGTCTGCACGTTCCCGCGCACGCTCATCGAGCCGAACGTCGCGGTCACCTGGAACGTGCGGCCGACGCCGAGGCGCGAGATGCGGTGCGGCGGCAGGCCCGCAAGGCTCGTATCGCCGAGCCTGATCTCGCCGCGGTCGGGCGCGAGCTGGCCGTTCAGCATGTTGAAGCAGGTGGTCTTGCCGGCGCCGTTCGGGCCGATGATCGCCACCATCTCCCCCGGCGCGACGCTGAACGAGACATCGCGCAGCGCCTGCACGCCGCCGTAGGCCTTGGCCAGGTTCCTTACCGTGAGAGCCATCGGCGCGCCGCTGCGGCGATCCCCTGGGGAAACGCCAGGACGAGAAGAAGGATGACCGCGCCGATGGCGGCGCGCCAGTAGGCGATCTCGCGCGACACGGCGTCCTCGAGCCAGGTGAAGAGCGCGGCGCCCCACACCGGGCCGGTCAGGGTGTGCACGCCGCCGAGCAGCACCATCACCAGGCCGTCCACCGAGCGCGGCACCGACAGCGTCTCGGGCGAGATCGAGCCCTTGGAGAACGCGAACAGCGCGCCGGCGAGCCCGGCGAAGGTTCCGGCCAGGATGAACGCGGCCCAGCGCTGGGCGCGCACGTCGATCCCGATCGCTTCGGCGCGCACCGGCGAGTCGCGGCTCGCCCGCAGCGCGTTGCCGAAAGGCGAGCCGAGAATGCGCCAGAGGCAGGCAATCGAAGCGGCGCCGAGCACCAGCGCCGCGTAATAGTAGGCGGTGCGGGAGGCAAGCCACGGCGCGGGCCAGACCCCGATCAGCCCGTTCGAGCCGCCGGTGACCGAATCCCACTGGAACGCAACCGACCAGACGATCTGCGCCAGCGCGAGCGTCAGCATCGCGAGGTAAATCCCGGAAAGCCGCACGCAGAGCCAGCCGAACGCTGCGGCGCCCGCGGTCGCGGCGAGCGGCGCCGCGATCAGGGCCCACTCCATCGGCACGCGATAGCGCAGCAGGAGCAGGGCGGCGGCATAGGCGCCGAGGCCGAAGTAGGCGGCATGGCCGAAGGACACCATGCCGCCGGGCCCGAGCAGGAAATGCAGGCTCACCGCGAAAAGCGCGAATACGAAGACGTCGGTGAGAAGCACGAGCGTGTACGGCTGCGCGAGCAGCGGCGCGAGCGCAAGCGCGGCCAGGCCCGCCAGGAGGGCGCGCGACGGGACGAAAGCGTTCACCGCTTGCTCCGTAGGCAGCGCCCGCGCCTCGGCGAGCGGCCGCCCGAGCAGTCCCCAGGGCCGCAGCACCAGCACGACGGCCATGACGATGAACTCGGCGACCAGCGTGAGCTTCGAGTAGCCCAGCCCGATGCAGAACGCCTTCACCTCGGCAATCAGCAGCGCCGCGAGGAACGCCCCCGGGATCGACCCGAGGCCGCCGAGCACCACGACCACGAAGGCGTCGGACACGACCGCGAGGTCGAGCTCCAGGCTCGCCGGCTCGCGCGGGATCGCGAGCGCGCCGCCCAGCCCGGCGAGCGCGGCGCCGAGCGCGAACACGCTGGTGAAGAGCAGGCGCTGGTTGACCCCCAGTGCACCCGCCATTTCGCGATCCTCGGTCGCGGCGCGGACCAGGATGCCGAAGCGCGTCCGCGTGAGCAGCAGATGGAGAAGCACGAACACCGCGGGGCCGAGCGCGATCAGGAAGAGGTCGTATTGCGGGAACTGGCGGCCGGCGATGGTCACGGCGCCGCTCAACCCGGGCGCGCGCGGGCCCAGCATGTCTTCCGGCCCCCATGCCCAGAGCGCGAAATCCCTGACGACGAGGACCAGCGCGAAAGTGGCGAGAAGCTGCAGCAGCTCCGGCGCGCGGTAGATCCTCCTCAGCAGGAGGACTTCCACCAGAGCGCCGAGCAGCGCGACGCCGAGCGCGGCGAGCGGCACGCTCGCCCAGAAGCCGACCTTCGGCGACAGCCACACGGCGAGGTACATGCCGAGCATGAAGAGCGAGCCGTGGGCGAAGTTGACGATGCGGCTGACGCCGAAGATGAGCGACAGCCCCGCCGCGACCAGGAAGAGCGAGCTCGCGCCGGCGAGCCCGTTCAAGAATTGCAGGAGTGCGGCGGAGCCGCTCACTCCTTGCGCAGCGCGTGGATTTCTTGGTCGGAGGGCTGGTACTTTGCGCCGTCGGCGTAGCGCCAGTTCACCAGGATGCCTTTGCCGTCCTTCTTCGCGAGCTGGCCCACGTACGCGCCCATGGTTGACTGGTGGTCGATGGCGCGCCAGGTGATCGGACCGAAGGGTGTCTGCATCTGCAGGCCCTTGAGCGCTTCCACCAGCCTCTCGGTGTCGGCCGATTTCGCCTTGCGGATGGCGCTCGCCACGGCGTGCAGCGCGGAGTAGCCGACCACCGAGCCGAGCCGGGGATAGTCCTGCCAGCGCTTCTGGTACGCGTCGCGAAACGCCCTGTGCTCGGGCGTATCGATCTCGCTCCACGGATAGCCCGTGACCCACCAGCCCTCGGGGGTCTCGTCCCTGAGCGGA
Source organism: Burkholderiales bacterium (assembly GCA_035454645.1). Classification (GTDB taxonomy): domain Bacteria; phylum Pseudomonadota; class Gammaproteobacteria; order Burkholderiales; family SG8-39; genus SCGC-AG-212-J23. The sequence continues at coordinate 943 of DATIGR010000033.1, read as the reverse complement.
TCGAGATATTCCGGCTCGCCGGCGAGCAGGTTGAACACCGCCGTGCTCCTGAACAGGCCCCGGATGTTTCCTTCGCGCACGAACTTCTGCAGGTCGGCGGCGAACAGGGCGCTGAAGATCGCATCGGGCTTCGCCTCGGCGAGCGCCTGCACCACCGCGCCGGCTTCGATCTTGCCGAGCGCCGGCGCCTGCTCGGCGACGAACTGCACCCCCGGCTGCGCCTGCGAGAGCAGCTTCTTGAACGACGCGGCCGCCGACTGCCCGTACTCGTAGTTGGGATAGACGATCGCCCAGCGCCGCTTCCCGAGCTTGGCCGCTTCCGGCACCAGCATCGCGGTCTGCATGTAGGTCGAAGGCCGCAGCCGCCACGTGTAGCGGTTGCCGTTTTCCCACACCAGCTTGTCGGTGAGCGGCTCCGAGGCGACGAAAAGGATCTAGCGCTGGTTGGCCAGGTTCGCGACCGCGAGGCCGACGTGGGAGGCAAACGTGCCCATCAGGACGTTCACGCGCTCGCGCGCGATCAACTCCTCCGCCACGCGCACCGCGTCTCCCGGAGTGCCGCCGTCGTCGCGGATGACCAGCTCGAGCTTCCGTCCCGCGACGCCGCCCGAACGGTTGATCTCTTCGAGCGCGAGCTCCATGCCCTTCTTGTAGGGCTCGAGGAATGCGGGGAAGACCTTGTAGCTGTTGAGCTCGCCTACCTTGATCGGGGCCTGCGCGAAGGCGAACGTTGGGAACGCAGCTAAAACCCACGCTATCAACACCTTAGGTGTCATGCTTCACCTTCGACTTTAGCTCCCCGGTCGGGCCGTATCTTGTCCGTGCCGCCCGGGAAGATGCGCCAGAACTCCCGCCGCACCAGGCTTGCGATCGTGGCGCTCTTGTTCAGGCCGTGGTAGCGCGCGACCGCCTCGAGCATCGCAAGGTCGCGGGGCGTAGCCGA
>DATIGR010000032.1:0-9752 GCA_035454645.1 Burkholderiales bacterium | reverse complement strand
CTCACGCCGGCCAGATAGTCGCGAGCGCCGCCATCGCCGCCGCGGCGACGAGCGCGACCAGCAGGGCAAGCAGGCGGTTGCGCCGCGCGTTTTGCAGCGCGATCCGCTCGAGGGCGAGCTCGAGCGCGCCGAGGCGGTCTTCGGCGAGCGCGCGGTGCACGAGCCGCGGCAGCTGCGGCAGGGTCGCCGCCCAGAACGGCGCCTCGCGCCGCAGGGTGCGCGCGAGTCCGCGCCAGCCCACCTGCTCGCGCATCCAGCGCTCGAGGAACGGCTTCGCCGTCTGCCACAGGTCGAGCTCGGGGTCGAGCTCGCGCCCGAGGCCCTCGATGTTGAGCAGCGTCTTCTGCAGCATCAGCAGCTGCGGCTGCACCTCGACGTTGAAGCGGCGCGAAGTCTGGAACAGCCGCAGCAGGAGCCTGCCGAAGTAGATCTCCTTGAGCGGCCGGGCGAACACCGGCTCGCAAACCGCGCGGATCGCGGCCTCGAACTCGTCGATGCGCGTCCCCGCGGGCACCCAGCCGGCATCGAGGTGTGCCTGGGCCACGCGCCGGTAGTCGCGGTTGAAGAAGGCGAGGAAGTTCTGCGCGAGGTAGTTCTTGTCCACCTCGGTGAGCGTGCCCATGATGCCGAAGTCGAGCGCGATGTAGCGCCCATCATCCGCCACCCGGATGTTCCCGGGATGCATGTCGGCGTGGAAGAAGCCGTGGCGGAAGACCTGCGTGAAGAAGATCTCGACTCCGGCGCGCGCCAGCGCCGGAATGTCGATGCCCTTCTCTCTCAGCGTCTGCACTTGCGAGATCGGCGTGCCATGCATGCGCTGCATCACCATCACGCGCTGCGCGCAAAGGTCCCAGTACACCGCGGGCACGATCAGCAGCGGCGAGGCGGCGAAGTTCCGCCTGAGCTGGCTCGCGTTCGCCGCCTCGCGCATGAGGTCGAGCTCCTCGTCGACATGGCGCGCGAACTCGGCCACGACCTCGCGCGGGCGCAAGCGCTTGCCGTCGGCCCAGAACCGCTCCACCAGCCCCGCGCCGGTGTCGAGGAGCGCGAGGTCGCGCGCGACCGCCGTTTCGACCCCCGGGCGCAGCACCTTCACCGCGACCTCGGTGCCGTCGTGCAGGCGCGCGAGGTGGACTTGGGCGATGGAGGCGCTGGCGAGGGGATTGTGTTCGAAGGAACTGAAGGCCCCATCGATCTTCCGGCCGAGCGAGCGCTCGATCTCGGCCACGGCGAGCTCGGGCGCGAAGGGCGGCACCTGGTCCTGGAGCTTCGCGAGCTCGTCGGCGATGTCGACGGGCAGGAGGTCGCGCCGGGTCGAGAGCACCTGGCCGAACTTGACGTAGATCGGCCCGAGCGTCTCGAGCGCTTCCCTCAGACGCCGGGCGCGCGTGGTGCCCGGGCGAGCGTCGAGGTCGTGCAGCCTGAAGCGCAGGCCGATCGCGAGGATGCGCGCGAGCCGGCCGACCCTAGTCAAGCCGCTCGATCCGCTTGCCGAGCCTTGCGACGCCGTCGCGCAGGCGCGCGACCGATTCGCCGAGCGCATCGAGCTCGGCACGGCGCGCGAGGACGTACTTCTCGTCGGTCAGATAGTCCCCGAGCGCCGCGACCAGGCGGCGCGCGGCGTCCGCGTGCCAGGCGGCAAGTGCTCGGCCCGTCTCGACGAACCGGTGCGCCGCGACGTCGCCGACAAGGCGCGACAGCGCCTCCTCCGCGTCCCAGCGCAGGTGGCGCACGAGCACGAGTATCTCTGCCGCAAGCTCGTCGTTGCCCTGGACTTCCACCGCTTTCATGGCATGCTCCTCGCCGCGGGCGAGCGCGACGAGCACCTCCGGCTTGAGCGTCATCGTCAGGCGCGGCTCGGCGTCTCCTGCCTCCACCGTTCCCCCCTCGAGAATGCGCAAGCGTAGCGCGGGAAGCGGCGGCGCGCGCAGCTCGACGGTCTCCCCCGCGAAGGGCGCAAGCCGCAGCCGCGCCCAGTCCTCGCCGGCGAGCAGGCGGTTCAGTACAAAGCAAAAGGCCACCGCGGGGGTGGCCTTTTCGAGGAGCGGAACTTCGTTCAATGCATTTGCTGGATCCCGGCGAGAAGCCAGCCGCTCGAGCCGTCGGCGGGCTTCACGAGGTTCCAGACTTCCGCGAACGGCTCGGGCGCCGCGCCGCCCTCCTCGCGCACCTCGCCGGAGAAGCGCACGCTCGCCCAGTGGCGCTCGCCCTCGGTGGCGATTTCGAGCAGGTCGGCCTCCAGGCCGAGAACCTCGGTCTCGCCTTTGCGGCCGAGCTCGCTCTTCAGCTCCTGGTAGAGCTCTTCGGTGGTGAAGTCGCGGATCTCCTCGAGCCGGCCGGCGTCGTTCGCGGCCTGGAGCTTGAGGAAGTTGTGCTTGGCCGCGCGCAGGAAGCCCGACGCGTCGAACCCGGCCGGGACCCCGGCCTGCGAGGCCGCGGGCAACTCGTTCCGCACGGGAACCGAGACCGTCTCCCGCATCCCGGCGAACTGCACCGCGCGCGGCGATTCGGCGCGCCGCTGCATCAGGGCGCGCAGCCCTGCTCCCGCCGCGATCGCGAGAAGCGCAAGGAGCAGAAAGCCGAGCAGGCCGCCGCCTCCGAAGAGGTAGCCGAGGATCCCGCCGAGCGCGAGCCCGCCGAGGATCGGCCCCCAGCGGCTGCCGCTCTGCGCAGCTGCAGCCTGCTGCCCGGCCGGCTGCCCCTGGGTTGCCTGCTGCTGCGCCGGCTTCTGTGCCGGCGGCGCGGTGACGTTGCGCTGCATGCCGATGCTGCGCCCGCCGCCGAAGCGGCGCGCTTCGGCGTCGGTTGCCGCGAAAATGCCAGTGAAGACCAGAACTGCCGATGCGAGAAGCCACTTGCCCATGACGCTTACCTCCGGACCTCGAATGCTATCAAAAGCGATAGCCGCGATGAATGGCAACCACACCGGCGGCTAGGTTAAAGACTTCGACGCCGGCGAGCCCCGCGGCGCGCAGCATCCCGGCGAGCGCGGCCTGGTCCGGGTGCAGGCGGATCGACTCGGCGAGGTAGCGATAGGCGTCGGCGTCGCCGGCGACCTTGTCGCCGAGCCACGGCAGCACCTTGAACGAATACCAGTCGTACGCGCGCTCGAGCGGCTTCCACACCCTGGAGAACTCGAGCACCACCAGCCGTCCGCCGGGCTTGAGCACGCGCGCCATCTCCGCGAGCGCGGCATCCTTGCGAGTCATGTTGCGCAGGCCGAACCCGACCGTCACGCAATCGAAATGCGCGTCCGGAAACGGCAGCCGCTCGGCATCGCACTGCACTGCCGGAAGCGCGAGCCCGCGGTCGAGCAGCCGGTCGCGGCCGCGCTCGAGCATGCGCCGGTTGATGTCGGTGATCCATACCTCGCCGCCGGGGCTGACCTTGCGGCTGAGCGGCAGCGCGAGGTCGCCGCTGCCGGTCGCGATGTCGAGCACGCGCTCGCCCGGCCGCGGCCGCGCCACCGCGATCGCGGCCGCTTTCCACGCGCGGTGCAACCCGAACGACATGAGGTCGTTCATGACGTCGTAGCGCTCCGCGACCGAGTCGAAGACGCGCTTCACGGTTTGCGCCTTATTCCCTGCTTGCACCGGCGGCCTTGAGCTTCTCGAGGTATTGCGACCAGAGCTGTTCCTGGTTCTGCCCGAGCTCGTAGAGATAGTCCCAGGAATAGATCCCGGTATTGTGCCCGTCGGAGAACTGGGGCTGCACGGCATAGGAGCCGACCGGCTCGAGCGTGCGGATCTCGACGTTGCGCTTGCCGGTCTGCAGCACCTCCTGCCCCGGGCCGTGGCCGCGCACCTCGGCCGACGGCGAGTACACCCGCAGCAGCTCGTACGGCAGGCGGAAGCTGCGCCCGTCGGAGAACGCGATCTCCATGACGCGCGATTTCTGGTGCAGCGTGATCGCCGTGGCAATGCGCTCGCTCATAGCAGGACCCGCTCGATGCCGCCCGCGTTCGCCCTGGCGACGAACTCCGGCAGCCAGTTCTCGCCGAGCATGCGGCGCGCGAGCTCGACGACAATGTAGTCGGCCTGCGCCCCGGTGTCATCCTCGAAGCGCGCGAGACCCTGCAGGCAGGAGGGGCACGAGGTCAACACTTTGACCGGGCCGTCGCCTTTCATTTCTTTCAGGCTTTTTTTCAAGCTTTCTTCCTTGCTGAACCTGACCTGGGTCGAAATGTCCGGCCGGGTCATGGCGAGGGTGCCCGACTCGCCGCAGCAGCGCTCGGAGAGCGGGACATTGCCGCCCATCAGGCCATTCACGACGCCGAGCGGCTTCGCCGTTTTGATGGGCGTATGGCATGGGTCGTGGTACATGTACCGCACGCCGGATGCGTCCTTCACCTTGACGCCTTTCTCCAGCAGGTATTCATGGATGTCGAGGAGGCGCGCGCCCGGGAAGATCGCGCCGAAGTCGTACTTCTCGAGCTGATCGAGGCAGGTGCCGCACGAGACGATGACGGTGCGGATGTCGAGGTAGTTGAGCGTGGTGGCGAGGCGGTGGAACAGCACCCGGTTCTGCACCGTGATGCGCTCGCCCCGGTCGGACTCGCCGGCCGCGGTCTGCGGGTAGCCGCAGCACAGGTAGCCCGGCGGCAGCACGCACTGCGCGCCCACCGCGTAGAGCATCGCCTGCGTCGCGAGCCCGACCTGCGAGAACAGCCGCTCCGACCCGCAGCCCGGGAAGTAGAACACCGCGTCGGAGTCTTCGCTGACTTTCGCCGGATCGCGGATGATCGGCACGACTTTCGGATCCTCGATGTCGAGCAGCGCACGCGCGGTCCTCTTCGGCAGCCGCCCCGGCATGGGCTTGTTGACGAAATGGACGACCTGCGCGCGCAGCGGCTTCTGCCCGGTGGTGAGCGGGGGCGCCGTAGTTTGAGATTTTCCAATTCCCAGTCTTCTTGCGAGTTCGCAGGCGAACCGCTGCAACCGGTAGCCCCAGCCGATCATGGCGGTGCGCGCGATCTTCACGGCGCGCGGATCGGTGAGGTTGAGGAACAGCATCGACGCCTGCGTGCCCAGGTTGAAGCGCCGCCTGCCCACGCGGCGCAGGTAGTTGCGCATGGTGATCGAGACGTCGCCGAAGTCGATGTCCACCGGGCAAGCGGGCGCGCACTTGTGGCACACGGTGCAGTGGTCGGCGACGTCGCCGAACTCGTCGTAGTGCGCGAGCGCGACGCCGCGCCGCGTCTGCTCCTCGCACAGGATCGCCTCGATCAGCAGCGACGTGGCGAGGATCTTGTTGCGCGGCGAATACAGCAGGTTGGCGCGCGGCACGTGGGTCGCGCACGGCGGCTTGCACTTGCCGCAGCGCAGGCAGTCCTTGATCGCGCCCGCGACGCGCCCGAGGTCGGTCTGCTCGAGGATCAGCGACTCGGCGCCGATCAGGGCGAAGCTCGGCGTGTAGGCGTTGGCGAGGTCGCCGCCCGCGAGAAGCTTCCCGGCGTTGAAGCGGCCGTGCGGATCGACCGCCTCCTTGTAGGCGCGGAACGCCTCGACGTCGGCGGGGTCGAGGAATTCGAGCTTGGTGATGCCGATGCCGTGCTCGCCCGAGATCGCGCCGCCGAGCGAGCGCGCAAGGCGCATGAGCCGCGCCACCGCGCCGGAGGCCCGCTGCAGCATCTCGTAGTCGTCGGAGTTGACCGGGATGTTGGTATGGACGTTGCCGTCCCCGGCGTGCATGTGCAGCGCGACGAACACGCGGCCCCGAAGCACCCTCTTGTGAATGCTCTCCGCCTGTTCCAGGACGTGGCGGAATGCTCCGCCGTCGAAGATGTGGCGCAACTCGTCGCGCACCTCGGTCTTCCACGAAAGGCGCACCGCGTAGGACTGCAGGGGCTCGAAGTAGTGGTCGAGGTCGGCGCCGACCGCCTGCCAGCGGCCGCGCACCCGGCGCAGCAGCTCGAGCGCGCGCGCCGGGCGCTCGCCGAGAAGCTCGCGGTCCTGGATCCCCAGGTCGCCGGAAAAATAGTCCTCGAGGGCCTCGAGCAGCGCGAGCTTGTTCGCGACCGAGAACTCGATGTTGATGCGCTCGACCCCGTCGGTGTACTCGCCCAGCTTCTCGAGCGGGATCACCACGTCTTCGTTGATCTTGAAGGCGTTGGTGTGGCGGGCGATCGCCGCGGTGCGCGCCCGGTCGAGCCAGAAGCGCCTGCGCGCCTCCTCCGAGACCGCGGTGAACCCCTCGCCGCCGCGCGCGTTGGCGATGCGCACCACCCCGGAAGCCGCCGCGGCGACCGCGTCGACGTCGTCGCCGACCAGATCGCCGATCAACACCATGCGCGGACGCTCGCTGCGGCGCGACTTGGTGGCGTAGCCGACCGCCTTGACGTAGCGCTCGTCCAGATGCTCGAGGCCGGCGAGCAGGACTTTTGAGGAAGAATCTACGTACTGCTTGATTTCGACGATCGCCGGCACTGCGTCGCGCGCGAGGCCGAAGAACTCCAGGCACACGGTGCGCGTGTGCGCCGGCATGCGGTGCAGGAGAAAGCGCGCGGCGACAATGATGCCGTCGGTGCCCTCCTTCTGCACTCCGGGCAGCCCGGCGAGGAACTTGTCGCTCACGTCCTTGCCCAGGCCCGCCTTGCGGAAGTGCGAGCCGGGGATCTCGAGCACTTTCTCCGATAGAAGCTTCTTGCTCGAAAGAAACCGCAACCTGAACTTCGCGCTCGGGGCGTCGTGGATCTTCCCCAGGTTGTGCTCGAGCCGCTCCACCTCCAGCCACTCGCCCTGCGGCGTCACCATGCGCCACCACACGAGGTTGTCGATCGCCGTGCCCCACAGCACCGCTTTCTTGCCGCCTGCATTCATCGCCACGTTGCCGCCGATGCACGAGGCGTCCGCCGAGGTCGGGTCGACCGCGAACACCAGCCCGCCGGCCTCGGCGGCGTCCATCGCGCGCCGGGTCACCACCCCGGCCGAAGCGCGCAGGGTCGGCTGCGGCCGCGCCACGCCGGGCAGCTCCACGTGCTCGATCTCGCCGAGCGTCTCGAGCTTCTCCGTGTTGATCACCGCCGAGCGGCGCGACAGCGGGACCGCGCCCCCGGTGTAGCCGGTGCCGCCGCCGCGCGCAATGATCGTGAGGTTGAGCGAGCACAACTCCCGCACGAGCGGCTGGATCTCCTCCTCGGAGTCCGGGGTGAGCACCACGAACGGCATCTCGACGCGCCAGTCGGTGGCGTCGGTGGCGTGCGAAACGCGCGCGAAGCCGTCGAACAGGATGTTGTCGCGCCGCGTGATGCGCCCGAGGCGCCGCAGCACCCTGGCGCGCAGCGCGCGCGTCTGCGCGAGCTCGGCCGCGAAGGCGTCGACCGCGCCGCGCGCGAGCTCGAGGAGCCGCGCCACCTTCGCCGCGCCGGCGCGCCGCGCCTCGATCTCCGCCAGGCGCCGGCGCATGCCGCCGAGCGCCTCGGCGCGGCGCTGCGGCCGGTTCACGAGCTCGTCCTCGAGGTACGGATTGCGCTGGATCGCCCACATCTCGCCCAGCACCTCGTAGAGCATGCGCGCCGAGCGCCCGGTGCGACGCTCGGCGCGCAGCTCGCTGATCAGCTGCCAGCCCTCGGCCCCGAGCAGGCGCAGCGCGATCTCGCGGTCCGAGAACGAGGTGTAGTTGTAGGGAATCTCGCGGATGCGCTTCACGCGCCCGCCTGCTCCGCGCCGAAGACGTCGCGATAGCTCGCGTAGATGCTGGCGAAGAGCGTAGGGAAGAACAGGATCAGCGCGAACAGCGCGGCCGACGGCGGAACGGCCTTCGAAGCCTCTCCCGAGGCGAGGGCGAACACGAAGAGCAGGAAAGACGCGAGCCCCGCGATCACGCCGAGGATCGCGGCGCCGTACAGCAGAAGCGCGCGCCAGTTCAGCAGGCAGGCGACGAAGCTGAAGAACAGCGACTTCACGGCGCCGACCCCGTGCCACGCGGCGAGCAGGGGCGCGAACCAGAAGATCATCAGCATCGGCGTATACAGGACGGCCATGACGGCGAGCGGACCCGCGAGATCGCCGACTCCGACCTCGGCGCCGGCGCTGCCGCCTAGCACCTGCTGCAGCACCTTCTCGTCGTCGGCGAGCGCCATGCCCGCGAACACCACGATCGAGCAGACGAGATAAAGAGCGCCCAGAATGAGCTGCGCGCGCAGCCCGTGGCGAAAGCCGTCGAACAGCAGGCCGACATCCACCCGGGAGGTCTTCGATGCGGCGCGCGCGGCAGCCATCCAGCCGACGGTGAAGGCCGGATAGAGCACGAGGAACGCCGCCGCGCCGACGAGCGGCACCGCGGACATGACCATCATGATCACGGTGTAGGTGAACGCAAGCGCGATCCAGCCGAGCGGCGCCGCGCTGAACAGCCGCCAGCCATCGACGAGCCACTGCGCGCCCCTCGCCGTCGGCACGATGCGCGCCTGCATCAGGCGATCCAGGGCGCGTCTGCGGCGCCCCGGGACTCCAGTACGCGGCGGAAATGCTCCGGGTCGTGCGCATGCACGAGCATCCCGGGCCGCGGCAGGTGAAAGTCGTAGAGCCGCGACAGCCAGAACCGCAGCGCCGCCGCGCGCAGCATGGTCCGCCAGGCGTCTCGCTCGAGCGCGGTAAACGGCCGCACGCTCTGGTAGCTCGCGAGCAGGCCCTTCACTTTCCCCTCATCGAGCGACTGATCCTGGCGCACGCACCAGTCGTTCGCGCATACCGCGATGTCGTAGAGCAGGCAGTCCACGCCCGCGAAGTAGAAATCGACCACGCCCGAGAGGCGCGCGTGGTCCCAGAGCGCATTGTCGCGAAACAGATCCGCGTGCACCGGGCCGCGCGGCAGGTCGGGAAAGCGCTGCTCGGCCTGGTAGGCAAGCTCCGTTTCGAGGAGAGCCTTCTTGCCCGGATCGAGGAAAGGCATGACTTCCCGGGCGGCGAAGCGCCACCACTTCGGGCCGCGCGGGTTCTCGAGATAGGCGGCGTACGAGCGCCCGGCGAGGTGCATGCGGCCGAGCAGCGCGCCGAGCTCCTCGCAGTGCCGCACGCCCGGCTCCTCGAGCGAGCGTCCGGGAAGCCGCGTCACCAGCGCCGCCGGCTTGCCGTTCAGCCCGCCGAGGTACTGGTCGGACAGGTCGGCGATCGGCGCGGGGCACGGGATGCCGTGGCGCGCGAGATGCGCCATCAGACCCAGGTAGAACGGCAGCTCCTCGGCCGGCAGCCGCTCGAACAGCGTCAGGACGTAGCGGCCCTGCGTGGTGGTGACGAAGTAGTTGGTGTTCTCGATGCCCGCCTTGATCGGCTCGCAGGCGAGCAGCTTGCCCACCGAATAGTTGCGCAGCCAGCCGGCAAGCTCCGCTTCGGAGACTGGGGTGTAGACCGACAAATCAGTCCCACGTGTGGATCGGCCACATCGGCACGCGCACGCCGTCGTCGAGCGAGTCGCGGCGCATCCAGTTGCCGTTGCCGGTGGTGTCGACGAGGTAATAGGGCTTGCCATTGGGCGGCGTGACCTTCAGCATCACCACGCGCCCGCCCTGGCGGATCTCCTCCACCTTGTCTTCCTTCTGCACCGGGATGCGCACCGCCGGCTCCGCGGGCTGCACGCCCGGCGGCGGCGGCGGCGGCTCGGGGAGCGGCTCGAGCTTCGGCGGCGGCTGCTGCGCGAGCGCGCCGGCGGCCACGAGCAGCAGCACAGCGGCAATGCAGCGGCGCATCTCGCGTCGATTCTACTAGAGGTTGAGCAGCACCTCGCGCTCGGCCGGCGAGGGCTCGAAGCCGCGC
>DATIGR010000031.1:0-2154 GCA_035454645.1 Burkholderiales bacterium | reverse complement strand
GTAGTCCGCGACGAGGTCTTCGCCCTCAGTGGGAGCGGGAAGATGTATTGCGTCTTCCCGGATCGGCGCTTCACTCAGCAGCCGGGGCAGGGCTTCCGCGCCGGCCGCCTGCCAGTGCGCGACACGGCGGTGGCCTGCCAGTCGGGCGAGCGCGCCTGCCGCGGCGAGGTTGCGGAGATCGCGCCGATCGAGACTTGCGTGTCGCGCAAGATCTTCCACGTCGGTAAAAGGCGACTGCAGGCGCGCGGCAACAATGCGCTCTGCGCCAGCCTGCGACAGTCCCTTCACCATCAACAGTCCCAGCCGCACAATCGGCCGGTCTCGTCCCTCTCCCTCCCCCTGGAAGGGGGAGGGTTGGGGTGGGGGTTCGAGGGTGCATTCCCAGTCGCTCGCGGTCACATCGACCGGACGCACTTCTACGCCGTGGCGGCGGGCGTCCTGGACGAGCTGGGAGGAGGAGTAGAAGCCGAGCGGCTGGCTGTTCAGCATCGCGGCAAGAAATGCGGCGGGCTCGTGGTGCTTGAGCCATGCCGAGACATAGGCAAGGAGCGCGAAGCTGACGGAATGGGACTCCGGGAACCCGTATTCTCCGAAGCCGAGGATCTGCTGGTAGATGCTCTCAGCGAACTCGCGCGAATAGCCGCGCGCGAGCATGCCGCTCACGAGGCGGCTGTAACAATGCTCGAGCCCGCCCTTGCGCCGCCATGCCGCCATCGAGCGCCGCAGGCCATCGGCCTCGCCGGGAGTGAAGCCGGCGGCGACGATGGCGAGCTGCATCACCTGTTCCTGGAAGATCGGCACGCCGAGCGTGCGCCTGAGCACCTGTTCGACAGCTTCCGAGGGGTAGGTCACCGGCTCCAGTCCCTGCCGGCGCCTGAGATAGGGATGGACCATTCCACCCTGGATCGGCCCGGGGCGCACGATCGCGACCTCGATCACGAGATCGTAGAACTCGCGGGGCTTCAATCGCGGCAGCATCGACATCTGCGCCCGCGACTCGATCTGAAAGACGCCGATGGTGTCCGCGCGCCGGATCATCCTGTATACCGCCGCGTCATCGCCGCGGTCGAGGATGGCCTGCATCGCAAGATCACTGCCACGGTAGCGGTTGACGAGCCCGAGCGAGCGCCGGATCGCGGAGAGCATGCCAAGGCCCAGAACGTCGACCTTCAGCAGGCCCAGCGCGTCGAGATCGTCCTTGTCCCATTGAATCACCGAGCGCTCGGGCATCGCTGCGTTCTCGACCGGCACGAGGTGCGATAGCGGTCCGCGCGAGATCACGAAGCCGCCGACGTGCTGCGAAAGGTGCCGGGGGAAGCCGACGAGATCGCCGACCAGATTCACAAGGCGCTCGATCACGGGGCTCGCGGGGTCGAAGCCGCCTTCGCGCAGGCGCTCGGGCAGCACGCGGCGCCCGTCCCACCAGTTCATGGATTTCGCCAGGCGGTCGACCTGCGAGAGCTCGAGGCCGAGCGCCTTGCCCACGTCGCGCAGCGCGCTCCTTGGCCGGTAGGTGATCACGGTGGCGGCGAGGGCGGCGCGGCTGCGCCCGTACTTGCGGTAGACATGCTGGATCACTTCTTCGCGCCGCTGGTGCTCGAAATCGACGTCGATGTCGGGCGGCTCGTTTCGCTCGCGCGAGATGAAGCGCTCGAACAGCACGCTCATGCGCGCCGGGTCGACCTCGGTGATGCCGAGGACGTAGCACACGGCGGAGTTGGCGGCGCTGCCCCGTCCCTGGCACAGGATGCCCCGGGAGCGCGCGTACTGGACGATGTCATGGACGGTCAGGAAGAAATGCTCGTAGCGAAGCTCGGCGATCAACGCGAGCTCGTGCTCGACGAGATGGCGCACGTTCTGCGGCGTTCCTCGCGGAAAGCGCTGCAGCAGGCCCGCCTCGGTCAGGCTGCGAAGATGGCTTGCCGGCGTGTGACCTGCCGGGACGATCTCGTCGGGGTACTCGTAACGCAGGCTGTCGAGCGAGAAGCTGCAACGCCCGGCGATGTCGAGCGTTTCGGCCAGCAGCTCGGGAGGATAGACCTGGGCAAGCCGCGCGCGCAGCCGCAAATGCCGTTCGGCATTGGGATGGAGCGCATGACCGGCCTCCTGAACGGGGATTCCCAGGCGGATCGCGGTCAGCGTGTCCTGCAGCGG